>DATJRX010000042.1:0-68393 GCA_035504395.1 Thermoplasmata archaeon
CCGGCGGCCGACGAGATCGCACCGCCCCCACCGAGCCGGGCCGCCGGGCCCTCGACCGCGCCGAGCGCCGGCACGGCCCCGACCGCCGGCGCCCCGCCGTCCACCGACCCGCGGCGCAAGACGCCGCCCTCGGCTCCCAGCTAGCGGCGGGCCCCGTCCCGATCGGGCGACGGGCCCGCGGGCGAAGTCGGACCTACGGGTGCTTGGCCATCGCCATCACCTCGGCCTCCGTGGCCTTCTGGTGATGGACGTGCTCGAGGTGGTGCTGCACCATCTGGACGAGCTCCGCCTTGTCCTTCGAGATCGCCTGGAATCCGTCGTCGCACGCTACCGACATCCGTCCGCATCCCATGGTCCGAACCTCCGCGTCGCCGCGGCAGGGCCCGGTAGCCGGGACGGACGGGTTAAACCTTGGGTCGGGGGTCCCGAGGGGACCTGGGCCCGCGGCGAGACGCCGCGGGCGCTTCCCGCACCGTTATGGCCCGGTCGCCCGGTCGGGGTCGCATGGGAGCCATCCGGGTCGCCCGCAACGGAAGCCGGGCCACGCTCACGATCGACCGCCCCGACCGACGGAACGCGCTCGACGTCCCGTCGATGCGCGAGCTGAAGGAGTCGCTGCAGGCGCTTTCGATCGACGAGTCGGTCCGGGCCGTCCTTCTCACCGGCGCGGGCGGCGCGTTCTCCGCAGGGGGCGACGTCGCGACGATGGAGGAGTTCCGGTCGCGGGGCGAGCTGGTATCGCTCTTCCATGACCTGACCGGGGAGATGGAGGCCGCGATCCGGGAGATCGTCGGCATGCCGAAGCCGGTGCTCGCGGCCCTGCCCGGGGTCGCGGCCGGGGGCGGACTTTCTCTCGCGCTGGCCGCCGACTGGAGGATCGCCAGCGAGAACGCGACGCTCGTCCCCGCGTTCGGGGCTCTCGGGGCCGTCCCGGACGGGGGTCTGACGTACTTCCTTCCCCACTACCTCGGCCTCGGGCTCGCTCAGGAGATGATCTTCACGAATGCGCGGGTCCCGGCGGCGCGCGCTCGCGAGCTGGGCCTGGTGCACGAGGTCGTCCCGCCCCCGGCCCTCATCGGCCGCGCCGAGGCGCGTCTCGCCGAGCTGGCCGACGGTCCGACGTTCGCCTACGGGCGGGCCAAGCGGCTCCTGGTCGCGGCATTCGGGGGCACCCTCGAGACCCAGATGGCGCTCGAGCGGCGGGCCGCGGTGGAGGCCGCCGCGCGACCGGAGCTCGACGAGGGCATCCGGGCGTTCGTCGAGAAGCGTCCCCCGAAGTTTGGCTCCGTCTAGGCCCCGGGCGCCGGCGGAGGTCGAGCGGGCGGGGTCCACGGCCGCTCCAGCATCGACTCGAGGCGAGTCCGCACCGCCGGCCATTCCGTGACGAGGATGCTGAACATGACGGAGGAACGGCGGTACCCGTCGGGGAGCAGGGCGTCCTCCCGGAGCACGCCCTCCCGGACGGCCCCGAGGCGAGCGATCGCGGTCTGAGACCGCTCGTTCCGGGAATCCGTCTGCAGCTGGACCCGGTGCGCTCCTTCCCCCTCGAACGCGTGGCGGAGCAGGAGGAGCTTCGACTCGGTGTTGACCGGCGTGCGCCAGAACGCGGGATCGAGCCAGGTGCCCCCGATCTCGACGCTCTCGTTGGGTCGGTCGATCCGAAGGTAGCGGGTCATCCCGATCGCCTCCCCCGTCGGTCGGAACCGGGTCGTGAACGGAAGATCGGTCCCTGCGGTCTGCAAGGCGAGGAGCTCGTCCACCACGAGGTCGAGGTCGGCGGGCACCCGAGGGACGCCGATCCGCAGGTACCGCATGACCTCGGGACGACGGGCGGTCTCCCACAGCTGGGCGGCGTGGCTCCGGGCGAGCGGAACGAGCTCGACCCAGCGACCGCGGAACGAGCAGGGGGTGCGGAACGCGTCGGGTCGCATCGCCCGCCCGAGCGGGCCGGCGGTTTAACGCGAACGGCACGCGGCCCGGCCGCCGGCCGGCGCGCCGCGGCGGCTACGGTTAAATAACGTCCGGAGGTCCCAACAGTACTACTCGCCGACCGGTAGGTGGACTCCATGGAAGCGGGCGTCGCGACGTTCCTCGTTTTCGCCGTGATCGCCACCGCGTTCGGGGTCGGTTCGATCGTCGCCAACCGGACCTTGGGCGCCAAGCGGCGCCGATCGTACCTCCAGCGCACGACGTACGAGTGCGGCGAGGAAGCGGAGGGCGAGGCCCAGATCGACTTCCCCACCCAGCACTACACGTTCGCGATCGTCTTCGTCGCGGTCGACGTCCTCGGGTTCATCCTCGCGCTGTGGGGCCTGACGTTCCGGGGCGCGAACTCCGCGTGGTTCCCCGTGTTCGTCGCGGTCGCGTTCACGGCCCTCGCCATGACGGGCATCTACTACGCCCTCAGCGGCGAGAAGAGGTGGGTCGTATGACGACCCCGGCCCCGGCCGTGACCCCGGCAAAGCCGGGGACGCCCGACGCCTACCGTCTCGAGGGGGACCTCCCGATGGTCGGCCAGCCGGCGGTCCCGCTCTTCGAGATCGAGACCCTCCGGGCCAAGGAGTTCATCCCCGCCGCCCGGGAGACCCTCTCCGCCCTGATCAAGGAGCAGGGCGAGGGGAAGGTCATCCGGCCGGTCTTCAACTGGGCCGGGCGGAACTCGCTGTTCCCGCTCCACTGGGGGCTCGCCTGCTGTGCGATCGAGTTTGCGGCCGGCTTCGGCGCCCGCTGGGACGCAGAGCGCTTCGGCGTCGTCCCCCGGTCCTCGCCCCGCCAGTGCGACCTCATGATCGTCAACGGGACCGTGACCTGGAAGGTCGCCCACAAGCTGATCACGCTCTACGAGCAGATGCCCGAGCCGAAGTGGGTCATCGCGATGGGGAACTGCGCCACCGGTGGGGGTCCGTTCCGGACGGCCTACTCGGTCGTGCCGGGCGTCGACAAGCTCGTGCCGGTCGACGTCTACATCGCGGGCTGCCCGCCCCGGCCGGAGGCGATGCTCGACGGGATCCTCAAGCTCGAGGAGCTGATCCGGGAGCGCAAGGAGTAGTCGGCGTGGCCGACGATCCGCATCGGAGGGGGAGGACGTGCAGCCGGACGACCTCACACAAGCTCTCGCGCCGGTGCTCGGCGATCGCCTGATCGCGGTCGACGCGTTCCCCAACACGGCGGGCCGGATCCGGTTCCGGCCGGACGGCGCCCTCGACCTGTTCCGGGCCCTCCGGGACGACCTCCACTTCGGCCACCTCTCGATGGTCGCGGGCATCGACTGGGTCGACCACCGCGAGGTGGTCTACACCCTCTGGAGCGACGCGGCCCGCCAGTACGTGCTCCTCTCGGCCGACGTCCCGGCCGACCACGCGCACATCGAGAGCGCTTCGGGCGTCTGGCCGAGCGCGAACTGGCACGAGCGCGAGGCGTGGGAGCTCGTCGACATCACGTTCGACCACCACCCCGACCTCCGCCACCTCCTCACGCCCGACGGGTACGAGTTCCATCCGCTCCTGCGATCGTTCAAGCTCCACGAGCCCGAGGAGCTGGAGGTCAAGTCGCGCCATGTCTGAGATGTGGATCAACATGGGGCCGCAGCACCCCATGACGCACGGGCTCTGGAACCTCCGCGTCAAGATCGACGGGGAGATGGTGCTCGACGTCGACCCCGAGATGGGCTACCTCCACCGCGGGATCGAGAAGATCAGCGAGGACCGGCACTACAACGAGGTGATCACCCTCATGGACCGGTGCTGCTACGTCGCCGGGTTCGCCTGGGAGCACCTCTACATCCAGGCCGCGGAGAAGGCGCTCCACGTCGTGCCCCCGGAGCGGGCCGAGTACCTGCGCGTCCTCTCCGACGAGTTCCAGCGAATCGGTTCGCACCTCATGTGGTACGCGGCGTTCGTGCAGGACCTCGGGCTGATGAGCCCGTTCCTCTACGGCATGCGGGACCGCGACCTGGTGCTGGACCTCTTCCAGAGCTACACCGGGGCCCGGCTCACGTACGAGTACATGCGCGTGGGCGGGGTGCGCAACGACCTCCCGCCGGGCTTCACCGACCGGGCGCGGAAGGTGCTCGACTGGCTCGACGACCGGTACCGAGAGTACGACCAGTTGTGCATGGGGTCGACGATCTTCCGGGAGCGGTGCGACGACCTGGGGATCCTGAAGGCGAACGACTGCATCGCCCACGGGGTCACCGGGCCGATGCTGCGCGCGGCCGGCGTGCGGCGGGACCTCCGCAAGGACCGCCCGTACTCGGTCTACGCGGACCTCCAGTTCGACGTCGCCCTCGCCGACGCCGCCGACGTGACCGCGCGCTACCTGGTGCGCATGGAGGAGCTGCGTCAGTCGAACCGCATCCTGCGCCAGGTGCTCGACTGGCTCGACCACCACCCGGGTCCGGTGATGGCGGAGAACGTGCCCCGCTGGCTCGGGGCGCCGTACGCCCCGATCGGGAACGAGGGCTACCTGCTGAAGCGCAGCTATCCGAAGGGGGTCGGCTTCTCCGCCGTCGAGGAGCCCCACGGCGAGGCGTGCGCCTACGTGGTGAACGAGGGCGCCCTCCACCCGTACCGGGTCAAGTTCCGCTCGCCGGTGTTCGGGAACATGAGCGCGGCCCGTCAGTACCTGGTCGGCTACCACGTCGCCGACATCCCGCCGATCATGGGGAGCGTCGACGTCTGCGTCGGGGAGGTCGACCGCTAGGACCCCATGACGCCGCTCACGCTCTACGGGGTCTCGTACGACCTCTCGAACGCGATCCTCAACCTGATCGGATTCATCATCCCGCCGATCCGGGCGCCGATCACGAACGGCGACGTCGTCACCGGTCTCGGCGTCCTGATCTTCGGGGCGCTGCTGCTCGCGGCGAGCATGCTCAACACGATCCTGCTGATCTGGTGGGAGCGCAAGCTGCTCGGGCGGTTCATGGACCGGCGCGGCGCGATGCACGTCGGCTTCGCCGGACTGCTCCAGAACTTCGCGGACGGCCTGAAGCTGTTCCGCAAGAACACCTTCCAGCCGGCGGAGGCGGACACGCTCGGGTTCTACTCGGGCCCGACCGCGTACATGGTCGCCTCGATGATCCTGTTCGGGATCCTGCCGATCTCCTCGGGGTGGAACTCGGGGACCCTGCCGCTCTCGCTGCTCCTCGCGCTCGCGATCTTCTCCTTCGCGCCGCTGTTCATCTTCATCAGCGCGTGGTCGAGCAACAACAAGTACTCGCTGATGGGCGGGATGCGGTCCGCCGCCCAGATGATCGCCTACGAGGTCCCGATCCTCCTGGCGGTCGTCTCGGTCGTGATCCTGGCCGGGAGCTTCAACCTCACCACGATCGTCTACGAGCAGCAGAACTACTGGTTCTGGGGCCCGCTCGTCGTCGCGCTGATCGTCTTCGTCGCCGGGATGCTCGCCGAGATGGAGCGGATCCCGTTCGACCTCCCCGAGGCCGAGGCCGAGCTGGTCGAGGGCTGGAACACGGAGTACGGCGGGATGCTGTTCGCCTTCTTCATGCTCGCCGACTACCTTCGCGCGCTCGTCGGGAGCATCCTGGTCGTGCTCCTCTTCCTCGGCGGCTGGACGATGCCGTCGTACGTCCCGAGCGCGCTCACATCGTTCCCGCTCGCCGGGATCGTGTGGTTCATGCTCAAGACCTACATCGTCTTCGGGCTGTTCGTCTGGGTCCGCGCGGCCCTCCCCCGCGTGCGCACCGACCAGCTCCTGAGGGTCGGGTGGAACCGGATGATCCCGCTGAGCCTGCTCTCGGTCTTCCTCGCCGCGGTCCTCGTCATGGTGAAGTGCGTCCCCGGTCTCGGCTGCGTCCCGTCGCCGGGGGTCTAGAGGGAACGCGATGGCAGCCCCCGCAGCGACCAAGGAGAAGCCGAGCGACAATCCCGTCCTGTTCGTCGCCCGGCCCATGGCGACGGCCGCGCGCCAGTTCGCGAAGAGCCTGATCCGCCCGTCCACGATCCTCTATCCGTTCGAGCGCCTCGAGGACCCCCAGTTCCGGGACGAGGTCCGGGTCGCCTCGGGCAAGCCGCTCGGGGTCGGCCACGTCTGGGACAACTACCGTGGCGTCCACGCGCTGAACATCGCGACCTGCATCAGCTGCAACCTCTGCGCGTTCTCCTGCCCCGATCTCTGCATCGACATGGTCACCGTGCCCGGCGGCGACCCGAAGCACCCGAAGAAGTGCCCGCAGATCGACTACGGGAAGTGCAGCTACTGCGGGTTCTGCTCGGACGCGTGCCCCGAGGGCTGCCTCTCGATGACCACGCGCTACGAGCTCTCGACGCCGAAGCGCTCGGAGATGGTCTACTCGCCCGAGAAGCTGTTCGCGATCTTCCAGCACAAGCTGCCGATGAACCCGATCCGCGTCGAGCGGCCCGCGAACGAGGACTCGATCCTCCTCGATCCGCCGCTGTGCATCGGGTGCAACGCGTGCGCGCGGGACTGCCCGACGAACTGCATCACGATGCTCGAGATCCCGAAGCCCGACGCGAAGCCGGGCGAGAAGCTCCCGAAGCGGATCTGGAAGGAGCCCGTGGTGAACGACTCGGACTGCGTCCGCTGCGGCACCTGCATCAGCGTGTGCCCCAAGGACTGCCTCTTCTGGGGGACGCGCAAGTGAGCCTCGAGGAACTGGCGTTCCTCGCGCTCGCGCTGGTCGCCGTCGTCACCGCGCTCGCGGCCCTCCTCGTGCGCGAGCTCGTCCACACGATCCTGTGGATCGCGATGTTCTTCGTCGACCTCGCGGCGATCTACTTCCTGCTCGACGCGCCGTTCCTGGGCGTCCTCCAGCTCGGGGTCTACGCCGGCGCGGTCACGATCCTGCTGCTGTTCGGCATCATGGTCACGCGCAAGCGGATCTTCGCGCGGGAGGCGGCGACGGGCATCGGGCCGGTCCCGCTCGCGCTCGCGATCGTCACGTTCATCTTCCTGATCTCGGCCCTGGGCGAGCTCCCGCAGTCGGAAACGGCGGTCGCGAGCTACGACCCCACCGCGCTGAGCGTGAACCTCTTCGGACCCAACGGCGCCTGGCTGCTCCTGCTCGGCTTGATCATGCTCGCCGGTGTCTCGGGCGCGATCTACCTCGTCCGGGAGGGCCGCGATTGACCGACCTCGCCCTGCCCGGCTTCCTCGCGCTCTCGGCGGCGCTCCTCGGGGTCGGGATCTTCGGCATCCTCACCCGGCGGAACTTCATCCTCCTCCTGATCGCGGTCGAGATCGCGATGAACGCCGCGATCCTGAACTTCGTCTACTTCGCCGCGTTCCCCGCGAACGGGGCCACCGGCATCTCGGGCCAGTCGATCGCGGTCGTCCTCATCGGGTTCGCCGCCACCGAGGTCGCCGTCGGCCTTGCGATCGTCCTCGCCCTCAACCGGCTGAAGGGCACGATCAACGTGGCCCAGGCGAACGACCTCAAGCTGTAGGGTAGGAGGGGAGCGTCACGGTCGGGCTCAGCATCCTGTTCTCCTGGGCGTTCCTCGTCCCGCTGTTCTCCGTCGCGTCGTTCGTCCTCGTGGGGGTCGCGGGCCCGCGCCTCAAGACCCTCGAGTGGGGCGGCTGGGTCGCGGTCGGGTTCGCGGGGGCCGCGATGGTCCTCGGGGTGCTGATCGCCCTCGGCGAGATGCTGAGCCCGGGCACCTACACGAACGTCCAGTTCACCTGGCTCCACCTGCCGCCCGCGCCCGGGCCGTTCCCGAACGGCTTCTCGCTCGTCATGGGGACGCTGGTCGACCCGCTCTCGTCGCTGATGCTGGTGGTGGTGACGGTCGTCGGGTTCCTGGTGATGCTGTACTCGATCGGGTACATGCACCACGACCACGGGCTCCCCCGGTACTACGCGGAGCTCTCCCTTTTCCTCGCCTCGATGACGGGGCTCGTCCTCGCCAACAACCTGCTCGAGTTTTTCCTCTTCTGGGAGCTGGTCGGCGTCTGCTCGTACTTCCTGATCGGATTCTACTACGAGAAGCCGAGCGCCGCGAGCGCGGCGAAGGAGGCGTTCCTGGTCACGCGCGTCGGCGACATCATGTTCCTCCTCGGGATCTTCATCTTCTTCTCCCAGTACGCCACGGCCGGCCCGTCGGGCGGGTGGGCGGCGAACGGGTTCGTCTTCGCCCATGGGAACGCGCCGTTCCTGCCGGTCGGGACCGGGAGCAACACGCTGCTCCTCACGGTCGCGGGGATCATGATCCTCGGCGGCGCGGCGGGGAAGAGCGCGCAGTTCCCGCTCCACGTGTGGCTCCCGGACGCGATGGAAGGCCCGACCACGGTCTCGGCGCTGATCCATGCCGCGACGATGGTCGCGGCGGGCGTCTACCTCCTCGCGATCACCTCGGTCTTCATCGGCTTCACGTCGACCGACCAGCTCGCGATCGTCGCGATCGGGGGCTTCACGACGTTCTTCGCCGCGACCATGGCCGTGGTCCACCCGGACATCAAGCGCGTGATCGCGTACTCGACCATCAGCCAGCTCGGCTACATGGTCCTCGCCGTCGGCGCCGGCTTCGCGATGGTCGGACTGTACCACCTGTTCACGCACGCGTTCTTCAAGGCGCTCCTGTTCCTCGCCGCGGGCTCGGTCATCCACGCCGTCGGGACGCAGGACCTGTTCAAGATGGGCGGACTGCGCAAGCCCATGCGGCTGACGGCCGCGGCGTTCGCGATCGGCGGCCTCGCGCTGGCCGGCATCCCTCCGTTCGCCGGCTTCTGGAGCAAGGACGACATCCTGTCGTCCGTCTACTCGACGCTCGGGACGCACCCGCTCTACTGGCCGTTCTTCCTCCTCGCGCTCCTCGCGGTCTTCCTGACGGCCTACTACATCTTCCGGGCCTGGTTCCTCGCCTTCTCGGGCGACCGTCCGCGCGATCCCACGCTCCCCGAGGCGCACGAGGGACCGTGGATGATGCAGGTCCCGCTCGCCGTCCTGTCGGCGTTCGCGGTCGTCGCGGGCCTGTTCGTGTTCATCCCCGGCTTCGCGTCGCTCCTCCCCGGGGTCGGCATCCCGCCGACCTACACGTCGACCGACCTCGTCCTCTCCTCGATCAGCGTCGGGCTGGGCGCGGGCGGGATCGGGCTCGCCTACTCGCTCTGGGGCAACGGCCGGGTCTTCGAGCTGCCCGCGAACAGCGCGCTCCAGCCCGTGCGGCGCCTCCTCCTCAACCGGTACTACTACAAGGAGGCGGTCGACGCGTTCGGCCTCACGGTCGTCTACTCGGCCGCGCGGGCGGCCGACTTCTTCGACCGGTTCGTCATCGACGGGACGGTCCGCGGGCTGGAGCGGATGTTCGCCGCCGCGTCCGACCGCCTGCGCCGGATGCAGAGCGGGGTGGTCTCCGACTACGCGGCGTACGTGGTCGCGGGGCTCGTCGCGGTGTTCGTCCTCCTGCTGATCGTCGGCCCGTACGTCCTCGCGCGCTTCGGAGGGACCTAGGATGCTGCCGCTGATCTCGATCATCCTGGTCTCGCTCGGCGTCGGTACGGTCGCGACGTTCGCGTCCGGTCGCTGGGCCCGCTGGGTCGCGCTCGCGACATCGATCGTCTTCCTCGCCGAGGTCGCGCTGCTGTTCGCGAGCTACGCCGGGTGGCCGGGCTACTCCGCCGCGCTCGTGCCGGGCTTCTCGGACACCGAGACGTACGCCTGGATCCACCTCAGCTGGCTCTCGATCAACTACTCGGTCGGGGTCGACGGGATCTCGCTCGTCCTGATCCTCTTGACCGCGATCCTCCAGATCGCGACCGTCATCTACTCCTGGGGCGAGACGCACCGCCCGGGCGGCTACTTCGGGCTCGTCCTGCTGACGTGCCTCGGCTCGTTCGGCGTCTTCGTCGCCCTCGACATCCTCCTGTTCTTCCTCTTCTGGGAGGCCGTCCTCGTCCCGATGTTCTTCCTCATCGGGTACTGGGGCGGTCCGAACCGCCGCTACGCGGCGCTGAAGTTCTTCGTCTACACGCACGTCGCCTCGATCGTGATGCTGGTCGGCCTGCTCGCCCTCGTCTTCTACTCCGGCGCGACCTCGTTCGACTTCTCGAGCGTCTACGCCGCCGCGCGCGGGCTGGCGCCCGAGGTCCAGGTGTTCCTGTTCCTCGCGCTGTTCTTCGGGTTCGCGGTCAAGTTCCCGATCGTCCCGTTCCACACCTGGCTGCCCGACGCGCACGTCGAGGCGCCGACCGGGGGTTCGGTCCTCCTCGCCGGGCTCCTGCTGAAGCTCGGCGGCTACGGGCTCATCCGGTGGGCGGTGGAGGTCCTCCCGCACGCCGTGCACTCGCTCCAGCCGCTCCTCTTCCTCATCGCCTTCGTCTCGATCGTGTGGGGCTCGGTGCTCGCGCTCGCGCAGCGCGACGTGAAGCGCCTGGTGGCGTACTCGTCGATCAACCACATGGGCATCGTGCTGCTCGCGATCGCCCTCGACTCGTCGCTGGGCCTCCTGGCGGCGGTCCTCCTGATGTTCGCGCACGGGATCGTCTCCGCGCTCCTCTTCATGACGTCGGGGAGCCTCCACCACCAGTACGGGACCCGCGACATCCACTCGATCGGAGGCCTCACGCCGACCGCGCCGATCCTCGCGACCCTCATCATGGCGGGGTCGCTCGCCTCGCTGGGGCTCCCCGCGCTCATCGGGTTCCCCGCCGAGTTCACCGCGTTCCTCGCGACCTGGGACGGCATCGGCTACTGGGTCCTGATCCCGCTCGTCGTCCTCGTGGTCACCGCGGCGTTCTACCTGTGGATGATGCAGCGGATCCTCTTCGGACCGGAGAAGGGCCTCCCGGCCGAGGTGCATCCGCTCCCGTGGTACGAGAGCGTCGGAATGGGGATCCTCCTCGCCTTCACCGTGCTGTTCGGCATCCTCCCGAGCCTGCTGGTCAACGTGATCGTGAACTCGCCGGTCAAGGGATTCCCGGGGACCTGAGGCGATGGACGCCACCTCGTTCGTCGGTCCCTTCCTGCCCGAGCTCGTCCTGCTCGCCGGCGCGCTCCTCGTCTTCCTGCTCGACGTCCTGAAGCTCCGGCGGACGGAGTTCGTCGGAGGGATCGCGGCCGGGTCGACGCTCGTCGCGCTCGTCCTCGTGCTCGCCGACCTCCGGTTCGGCCCGATCGCCGGGCTCGCGACGATCCCGGCGGGGCAGATCGATCGGGTGCCGGGCCTCGGGAGCGCGCCGCTCTACGCGTTCACGTCGTTCGGCCTCATCTTCCAGGCGATCTTCCTCGTCGCCGCGTTCCTGGTCGCCGTCGCGTCGCTGAGCCGGCCCTCGGACGAGCGGGGCGCTCCGATCTTCTTCGGGCTCTTGCAGGTCGCGACGCTCGGGATGCTGCTCGTGGCGCTCTCGTCCGACCTCATCTTCCTCCTCCTCGCGATCGAGGTCGTCAGCATCCCGTCGTACCTCCTCGCCGGCTACACGCGCCGCGATCGACGCGGGCTCGAGGCGGCGATGAAGTTCTTCGTGATCGGCGCCCTCTCCTCCGTGCTCTCGTTCTTCGGCGCGTCGCTCCTCTTCGGGGCGTACGGGACGACGAACCTCTACCTGATCCGCGCGGCCGGCACGGCGGTCGGGACGCCGGTCCTCGTCCTGCTCGGCTACGCGTTCCTGATCGCCGGGCTCGGGTTCAAGGTCACGCTCGTGCCGTTCCATGCGTGGGCCGTCGACGTGTACGACGGGGCCCCGCACGAGGTCAGCGCGTTCCTCGCCGGGGGCACGAAGAAGATCGGCATCTTCGCGTTCTTCCTCGTCTTCCTGGGTCCGGTCCTCGTCGTCCAGGCCTCGGGCACGAGCGGCTACGGACTGTTCGGGGGCTCGGTCGCCCTCGGACCGAGCGTCCAGCTCACGCTCGCGGTCCTCGCGGTCGTCACGATGACCGTGGGGAACGTCCTCGCGCTCCTGCAGAAGGAGATGAAACGGATGCTCGCCTACTCGTCGATCAGCCAGGCCGGGTACATGCTGATCGGCATCGCGGTCGGCACCTCGCCCGCCCTCGCCGGCGCCACGCTCCAGGTCTTCGCGCATGCCCTGATGAAGACCGGCGCCTTCCTCGTGGTCGGGGCGGTCGCCGCGCTCGGCGTCGGGCCCCTCATCCAGGACTGGCGGGGCCTCGGGCAGCGCCGCCCGGTGCTGGGCGTCGCGTTCGCGCTGATGCTCCTCTCGCTCGCGGGGGTCCCGCTGACCGTCGGCTTCGTGTCGAAGTTCATCCTGTTCAGCGCGGCCGTCGACGCGCGCGGCTGGTTCATCTGGCTCGCCGTGGCCGGTCTCCTCAACAGCGCACTCTCCGTGTTCTACTACGCCCGCGTGCTGCGGGTCATGTTCTTCGACGCCGCCCCCGCGCCGACCGCCGCGATCGGGGCCGTCGAGGGCGCGAGCGAGCCCGCGATCCTGCCGCTCGGGGGCCTCGGGTACGGACGGGCGGGCGCGATCGGGCTCATCGCCGCGCTCATCGTCCTGTTCGGCATCTACCCGCAGCCCGTGATCGGCGCGATCCAGTCCGCGGCGTCCCACTTCCTGATCGCGGGAGCGTGATCGCGTGGACCGCTACGACGTCGTGGTCGTCGGGGCGGGTCCCGCCGGATCCCTCGCGGCGCGCGCGGCCGCGGAGTCCGGGGCGTCGACCCTTCTCGTGGACCAGCGACCGGAGCTCGGGCACCCGGTCCAGTGCGGCGAGTTCCTGCCCGAGGCGTCGGAGCTCGCGGACCTGTTCGGTTGCCCCGCGCTGATCCGGGCCGCGTTCGAGGTCCCGCCGGGCACGGTCCTTAGGTCGACGCGATGGATGACGTGCGTTTCGCCCTTCGGACACCGCTTTCGGTTCCCCCTCTCGGGGTACACGGTCTCCCGGCGGGCGTTCGACAAGGCGCTCGCCTATCGGGCGGAGGGCGCCGGCGCCGAGCTGCGCCACCCGTGCGGGGTCACCGGGGTCCGGGACGACACGGTGGTCCTCGCCCGCGGGGCGCCCGTCCGGGCGGGCGCGATCGTCGCGGCCGACGGTCCGCTGTCGACCGTCGGGCACTCGGTCGGCTTCACGCCGTCCCGGACGCTCTTCCGGATGATCACCGCCACGACCGATGGACCGCTGCGGGACGAGATCGACCTCCACTTCGGACACGTCGCCCCGGGCGGCTACGCGTGGGTCTTTCCCCGCCAGGACGACGCGAACGTCGGACTCGGCGTCGCGGAGCTGCCGGCGGGCGTCTCGCTCGACCGGCTCCTGGACGCGTTCCTCCGCGAGGAGGGGATCGGCCCGGCCCGCGAGCGCACCCACTGGTGGGTGCCCGTCGGACCGCCGCCCGAGAGCCTGGTCCGCGGGCGGGCGGTCTTCGCGGGCGACGCGGCGAACCTGGTCATGGCCACGAACGGCGGCGGGATCCCGACCGCGATGCTGAGCGGGTGGCTGGCCGGGCTCGCGGCGGCGCGCCACGCGCGGGACGGCCGGCCCCTCGCCGAGTACGACGCGGCGTGGCGGAGCGCGCTGTTCGAACCGCTCGCCCGGGCGGCCCGGATCCAGCATTTCGGCGACCGGTTCGCGCGGTTCGACGTTCTCCTGGCGCTGGGGATGCGCTATATCGGGGCCTCCGGTCTCGACTCCATGATGCGGCTTCGGTGGCCCGCCCGGCTCGGGAGGCACGCATGACGAGCCCCGCGTCCGTCGCCGAGCCGCTCGAGGCGTCGCTCGAGTCGCTCGTCACCGAGACGTTCGGGGCCGAGGCGCTCGCCCAGGTCTCCGGCCTCCTCCCGATCCTCGTCCGCGACCTCTCGGACGTCGACTGGCGTCTCCAGGAGGTGCTCGGGTCGACCTACGCCCAGCTGACGGAGGCGGCCCGGTACGCCTGCGCGACCGGGGGGAAGCGGGTCCGCCCGCTGCTCATGGCGGTGACCGCGCGCGCCCTCGGCGCGGACTCGACCGGTCCGATCCGCTCGCTCGCCGCGGCGTTCCAGCTGATCCACACCGCGACGCTCGTCCACGATGACGTGATCGACCACGCCGAGACCCGGCGCGGCCGGCCCTCGCTGCCCCGCGCGTACGGGGTCCCGCTCGCGATCGTCTCGGGCGACTACCTCTTCGTCCGCGCGTTCGAGCTCGCCGCCGAGTACCCCCGACCGATCATCCTGAGGTGCGGCGAGGCGTGCGCCGACCTGGTCGAAGGCGAGGTCCTGCAGGAGTCCGCGCTGTTCGACCTCGCGTCGGGGCGCGAGCACTACGTCCGGATCGTCGAGCGGAAGACCGCGGCGATCATCGCCGCCGCGCTCGCGTCGGTCGCCGAGATCCAGGGCGCGACCCCGGCGCTCGTCGACGCCGTCACGGGCTACGGACGCGCGCTCGGGATCGCCTTCCAGATCCGCGACGACCTCCTGGACGTCTACGGCGACCCGGACCTCCTCGGGAAGCCGCTCTACACCGACCTCCGCGAGGGGAACCCCACCCTGCTCTCCATCGAGGCGTTCCGCCGCCTCGACCCCACGCGGCAGGCCGAGTACGAGGCGCTGTTCCAGCGGCGGCACAAGAAGACGAAGCACCTGCTCCGCCTCCGCGAGCTGACCGACCTCACCGACGCGCCCGCGGCGGTGGCGGACGAGGCGAACCTCTGGGCGGACCGCGCGATCCGGGCGCTCGAGCCGCTCCCGGACGGACCGTACCACCACCTGCTCGACCTCCTCGCCCACGGCGCGGCGGTCCGTCGGTTCTGAGCGGAGCCGCGACCCGTCCCGCGGCACGGGCCGCGTCGAACGAAATCTACAAGACCCTTCGTTCGGCTCCTTCGGGTGCGGAGTTCTGCCGATGCCCAGCGCCTCCTCGTCGGACGCCCCCGTGACGTTCGACCACCTGCCGCCCGCGTGGCAGCCGACGCCGGCCGTTCCCCGCCGGCCCCTCGGGGTCGCGATCATCGCGGTGCTGATCGCCCTCGGCGCGCTCGTGCTGATCCTCGCGGGGCTGCTCTTCCTGCTCTCCTCGTACCTCGGGCCGGTCGTGCCGTCCACGCTCGACCTCGTCCCCTCGGTCGACGTCTGGGGCGCGGTCATCGTGGTCGTCCTCGGGGCGGCGCTGCTCGGCATCGCCACCTCGCTGTGGCGCCAGGAGACCTGGGCGCTCTGGACGACGATCGTGATCGTCTTCGCGACGACCGCCTACCTGTTCTTCACGGGGTCGATCACGGTCCTGTTCCTCGTGTTCGTCGTGATGTTCGTCTACCTTATCTCGGTCCGCCGATACTTCTACTGATGCGCTGCGTCCTCGCGCAGCTCGCCCCGCGGACCGGCGATCTCCCCGCCAACCTCGAGCGGCTGCGCTCGGTCGTCCAGGGCGCGCCCGCCGACCTCGTGATCTTCCCCGAGCTCTACCTGTCGGGCTATCGCGTCGGCGACCGGATCCATCGCCTGGCCGTCCGGGAGGGCGACACCACCCTGGCCGCCCTTCGGGCCGCGGCGCGGGAGAGCCGCGCCGCGATCGTCGTGGGGGCGCCGTTCGCGTCCCGCGAGCGGCCGGGCGAGGTGCAGAACGCGGCGATCGCGGTCCGCCCCGACGGCGAGGTCCACCTCCAGGTGAAGCGCTACCTCCCGAACTTCGGACCGTTCGAGGAGGGGGCCCACTTCACGCCGGTCGATGCGAGCGAGCCGATGCCGCTCGCCGCGCACTCCGTGGGCGTCGAGATCTGCTACGACACGTTCTTTCCCGAGGTGTCGCGGGCGCTGGCCCTCGGCGGGGCGGAGCTCATCGTCGTGATCTCGGCCTCGCCCGTGACGAGCGGTCGGCTCTTTCAGCGCCTGCTCCCGGCGCGCGCGATCGAGAACGCGACCCCGGTCGTCTTCGTCAACCGGGTCGGGGTCGAGGACGGGCTCGTGTTCGGAGGGGAGTCCGGCGCCTGGGACGCCCGCGGCGAGCCGATCCCCGCGGTCGCCGAACCCCGTTCCGACCTGGGGCCGGAGGAACGGCTCCTTCGGGTCGAGATCGACCTCGCGGCCGCCCCGCGGTGGCGGCCGTTCCGGCCGGTCCTCCGGGACGTGGCGACCCGACCGGGCGAATCCGCCCGCGCCCCGGGCTGAGCGCAGCGGCCGACTCGAACGCGGTCCTTATAGCGGCGGAGCCCCCGCCTATCGGCCGGTGGCGCCTCCGCCGACGATCGCCCAGCAGCTCGCCGCGAAGCAGCGCGAGATCTCCGTCGCCGAGTTCTTCGAGCGGAACCGGCAGATCCTGGGCTTCGACAACCCGTCGCGGGCCCTGCTCACGACGGTCAAGGAGGCGGTCGACAACAGCCTGGACGCGGCGGAGGAGGCCCGCATCCTCCCGGACCTCCTGGTCGAGATCTCGAAGGAGGGCGAGGAGCGGCTGCGCGTCGCGGTCACCGACAACGGTCCGGGCATCCTCCGGAAGGAGATCCCCAACGTGTTCGCCCGGCTGCTCTACGGCTCCCGGTTCCATTCGAACCGCCAGGCGCGGGGGCAGCAGGGGATCGGCATCTCGGCGGCGGTGCTGTACGCCAACCTGACGACCGCGCGCCCGGCCCACATCACGTCGAAGGTCGAGGAGGAGGAGGCCGCCCACGTGCTGGATCTCTTCCTCGACACCCAGAAGAACCAGCCGCGGGTCGCGTCCGAGGATCTCGTCCTCTGGGACCGGCCCCACGGAACGCGGATCGAGCTCGTCCTCAAGGCGCGCTACCAGCGCGGCCGGCAGTCGCCGTACGAGTACCTGCGGGGGACGGCGATCGTCAACCCGCACGCCCGGCTCGCCCTGGTCGAGCCCGACGGGACCCGGGTCACGTTCGAGCGCGCCGCGCAGGAGCTGCCGCCGCCGGCCCGGGAGACCCTCCCGCACCCGTACGGGCTCGAGCTGGGGGAGCTCGGATATCTCCTCAAGGCGACGCGGCGGCCCACGCTCTCGGAGTTCCTCGCGAAGGACCTGGCCGGCGTCTCGCCCCGCGCCGCGCGGGAGGTCGTCGAGAAGTCCGGGCTCTCCGCGAGGACCGAACCCGCGACCGTCCACGGCGAGGACCAGGAGGCGCTCCTCAAGGCGCTCCACGAGGCGCCCCTGGTCGCGCCGTCGCCCGACTGCCTCTCGCCGATCGGTTCGATCCTGATCAAGCGCGGGCTCCGCAACGTCCTCGGGGAGCTACGGCCCGACTTCTACGCACCCCCGGTGAGCCGGCCCCCGAAGGTCCATGGGGGGTTCCCGTTCCTCGTGGAGGTCGGCCTCGTCTACGGCGGGGGGCTGCCCGCCGACCAGCCGGTGCAGATCCTGCGGTTCGCGAACCGCGTCCCGCTCCTGTTCCAGCAGGGGGCCTGCGCGATCACGAACGCGATCGCGAACCTCGACTGGCGGCGGTACGGCCTCGATCAGAAGGGCGGTTCGGGGATCCCGAGCGGCCCGGCCGTGATCCTGGTGCACCTCGCGTCGACCAAGGTCCCGTTCACCAGCGAGGCGAAGGAGGCGGTCGCCGAGGACCCCGAGGTCGACAAGGAGCTGACGCTCGCCCTTCAGGCCGCCGCGCGCCACCTGAGGACCCACATCTCCCGGCAGAGCCGCCGGGCGTTCGCCGGCGAGAAGTTCGCGATCATCCAGCGGATCCTGCCGAAGCTGGCCGAGAAGACGAGCCACCTCGTCGACAAGCCGACCCCCGACCTCACCCCGGTCATCACCCGGATCATGGACGTCGTGAACGTCGAAGCGACCGTGGCGGCCGCGCCGGACGCGGTGCGCGTCGGCGTCGAGGTCACGAACTACACGCCGCGGGCGCGCGTCCTCGAGATGTTCGTCGAGGTGCCGCCCGACGAGTTCGGTCTCGCCGCCTTCGATCCGGCCCCCGACGGGACCGAGCCCGGGCTCGGACGGGCGTGGTGGACCCTCCCGAAGCTCGCCCCGAACGGGCGCGCGAAGCTCGCGCTCCGGTTCCCCCCGAAGACCGACGTCGAGGCGAACGACCTCGACTGGTACGTCGCGGGGATCGACGAGTCGCACCTGCTCGGAGCGGACCCGCTCCCCGGCGACTGGGACGTCCGGCTCCCCCGAACGATCATCGAAGCGGCCGAGAGCGCCGCGGCCGAGGAGGCCGCGGCGACGGCCGAACCGGAGGTGGATTACGATGCCGCCGAGTCGAGCGCGGGCCAAAGCGAAGACGAGTGACGACGACGACGCGCCGAAGATCCGCGCGGACGCGCTCAAGCCCACGCTCGCGCTCGCCGAGCAGATCTACGAGCAGCTCGACCACGGCGAGATCCCGCGCATGCGGCTCCCGCTGAGGACGAAGCAGAACCTCTCCTTCCAGGTCCGCGACGGCGTCTGGAAGCTCGGGAAGGCGATGGGCACCCGCAGCGCGCGCAAGCTCGACGGCGCGCTGATGCTGCTCCGGACGTTCTACGTCGTCGACTTCATCAACGAGATGGCCCGCGACAAGAAGACCTCCACGCTGCGGGAGCTCTACTACATCAGCGAGGCGTGGGAGGATGCGAAGTTCCACAGCGAGGACGAATCGAACCTCCTCGTCGAGGACCTCGAGGTCATGTGCGCGCGGATGCGGGAGGACTTTAGGCTCCACCCCGAGGAGAACGGCGCGTCCGTGATCGGGGACCTGACGATCAAGGAGAAGAACCGCAAGGGCGCGGTCAAGAAGATCAACTGCAAGGACGACGTCGGGGACGGCGGCTACTCCCTCCCGTTCAACGTCGAGAAGGAGAAGATCGAGTTCGTCGGGACGAACGCGAAGTTCGTGATCGCGATCGAGTGCGGCGGCATGGTCGACCGCCTCGCGGAGAACAACTTCGACGAGGACCAGGAGGCGATCCTGCTCCACCTGAAGGGCCAGCCCGCGCGCTCCACGCGCCGGTTCCTGAAGCGCGTCTCCGAGGAGCTGAAGCTCCCGGTCGTCGTCTTCACCGACGGGGACCCCTGGTCGTTCCGCATCTTCGCCTCGGTCGCGTACGGCGCGATCAAGACCGCCCACATCTCGAACTACCTCGCCACGCCGTCCGCGGAGTTCCTGGGCGTGACCGCCTCCGACATCGAGAACTACGAGCTTCCGTCCGACCATCTCTCCGAGCAGGACATCCGGGCGCTGCAGGCCGAGCTGACCGACCCCCGGTTCGGCACGGCCGAGTGGCGGAGCGAGATCGAGCTGATGCTGAAGAACGGCAAGAAGGCGGAGCAGCAGTCGCTCGCGAAGTACGGGCTGAACTACGTCACGGAGCACTACCTGCCCGAGAAGCTCACCGAGATGGGCGTCCTCTGAACCGGGCCGGACGAGCGGGTCGGGCGCCCCTGGGGTCCTGCCGCCCGTCGGCGCACGTCGATAGACTTAACAAGGCGAAACGGCGGTGGCGGGTCCGATGTCCTGGTCGCTCTCGCAGAAGCTGCTCGCCGAGTTCGTGGGAACGTTCGTCCTCGTGGTCACGATCTGCGGCGGGGTCGTCTGGTCCCTGCACGATAGCGTGGACTTCCTTTCGGTCGACCTGATCGGCTCGCTCGCGATCGGCTTCGGCGTCCTCGGCGCAGCGTACGCGTTCGGCGACATCTCGGGGGCTTGCTTCAACCCGGCGATCACCCTCGCGGCATGGGTGGCCGGGCGGATGCCGGGCCGGCACGTGGTCCCGTACATCGTGGCCCAGGTCGCGGGAGCGATCACGGGGGCCGCGTTCGTCGCGGGCGTGGCGTACGGGAACGGGAGCGTCTTCGCGAGCGCCCAGGCGACCGCGATCGCGTCCCAGGGATATTCCGGCAACGGATCACCGTACATCGTGGCCCTCGGCTCGGTCTTCCTGCTCGAGGTCGGCCTCACGTTCGTGCTGGTGCTGGTGGTCCTGTTTTCCACGCGGCCGGGCGGTTCGACACTGAATCTGGCTCCCGTGGGGATCGCCCTGACGCTCGGCATGATCAACCTGATCGCGATCCCGATCGACGGAGCCTCCGTCAATCCCGCGCGCAGCTTCGGTCCGGCGCTCCTCGCCGCAGCCTGGCCCGGTTCGCGCTGGGCGATCCAGCAGGACTGGATCTTCTGGGTCGCGCCGATCGTGGGTGGACTCCTGGCCGCCGGGCTCGAGCGCGCCCTTCGGGCGCGCGCGACCTCCGGCTAGGCGCACCGTTCCCGATCCGGGCTCTCGGATCCCGGTCGCGACGCACTCCGGTCCGCGCGACCCCGGGGCCCGCTTCGGGCTGTCCCGCGGATTCGAGGTCGACCGGGAAACCCTTTGAGTTTGCAACGGACGCCCCGGGGCGCCGGAGAGGACCATGGGCGGAGAGAGCGAGGAGAAAGCGGGGAAGTGCCCGGTTGCGCACGGAACGACGAACCTGGGGATGGAGGCGAACCGCGACTGGTGGCCGAAGCAGCTCAACCTCCGTATCCTCCGTCAGAACTCCCCCCTCTCCGACCCGATGGGGCCGAACTTCGATTATCCCGAGGAGTTTGCGAAGCTCGACTTCGCCGAGCTGAAGAAGGACCTTCGCGCCGTCCTGACGGACAGTCAGGACTGGTGGCCGGCGGACTTCGGAACCTACGGCGGGCTCTTCATCCGAATGGCTTGGCATTCGGCGGGCACCTACCGCGTCGGTGACGGACGCGGAGGTGCGGGCGCCGGCCAGCAACGCTTCGCCCCCCTCAATTCGTGGCCGGACAACGTCGGCCTCGACAAGGCGCGCCGGCTTCTCTGGCCGGTCAAGCAGCGCTACGGCGCCATGATCTCGTGGGCCGATCTCATGATCCTCGCGGGCAACGTCGCGCTCGAGTCGATGGGATTCAAGACCTTCGGCTTCGGGGCGGGCCGGCCGGATGTCTGGGAACCCGACGAGGCGGTCTACTGGGGTCGAGAGCGCACCTGGCTCGGCGACGAGCGCTACACGGGGGTCCGCGATCTCGAGAATCCGCTCGCGGCGGTGCAGATGGGTCTCATCTACGTGAATCCCGAGGGCCCGAACCGCCGTCCGGATCCGCTCCTCGCCGCCCGGGACATCCGGGAGACGTTCAAGCGGATGGCGATGAACGACGAGGAGACCGTCGCGCTTATCGCCGGTGGGCACAGCTTCGGGAAGACCCACGGGGCCGGGGACCCGAGCCTGGTCGGCCCGGAACCCGAGGCCGCGCCCCTCGAGCAGATGGGGCTCGGCTGGAAGAGCCGGTTCGGCACGGGGAAGGGCCCGGACGCCATCGGCGGCGGCCCCGAGGTCACGTGGTCCACGACACCCACGAAATGGAGCACCAACTTCTTCGAGAATCTGTTCGGCTACGAGTGGGAGCTCACCCAGAGTCCGGCGGGGGCGTACCAGTTCAAGGCGAAGGGAGACCCGGCCACGATCCCGGATGCGTACGACCCGTCCCGCCGGCACGTTCCGACGATGCTCGTGACCGACCTCTCCTTGCGGGTCGATCCGATCTACGAGAAGATCTCGCGCCACTTCTACGAGCACCCGGACGAGTTCGCAGACGCGTTCGCCCGGGCCTGGTTCAAGCTCACGCACCGCGACATGGGTCCGCGCACCCGGTATCTCGGGCCGGAAGTCCCGGCCGAGGCGCTGATCTGGCAGGACCCGGTCCCCCCGGTCGACCATCCGCTGATCGGGGCGAGCGGGGTCCGCGAGCTGAAGTCCGCCGTCCTCGCCTCCGGGCTCTCGGTCGCGGACCTCGTGTCGACGGCCTGGGCGTCGGCGGCCACGTTCCGCGGCTCGGACAAGCGCGGGGGAGCGAACGGGGCGCGGGTCCGACTGGCCCCGCAGAAGGACTGGGAGGTCAACGAACCCGCCCGGCTGGCCCGGGTGCTCGCGGTGCTCGAGCGGATCCAACGAACGTTCAACGCCGGACAGACCTACGGAACGAAGGTGTCGCTGGCCGACGTGATCGTCCTCGGCGGGGGCGTCGGGGTCGAGCGCGCCGCGAAGGCCGCGGGGCAGGACGTGACCGTCCCGTTCGCGCCGGGCCGGACGGACGCATCGCCGGAACAGACCGACGTGGAGTCGTTCGGCTACCTGGAGCCGGTCGCGGATGGCTTCCGCAACTATCTCAGGGCGGGGCTCGCGGTCCCGGCCGAGGAACTGCTGATCGACCGGGCCCAGCTGCTGACGCTCACCGCGCCCGAGATGACGGTGCTCGTCGGCGGCCTTCGGGTGCTCCGGGCGAACTTCGCGCAGTCCCCGGACGGGGTCTTCACGGATCGGCCCGAGACGCTGAGCAACGACTTTTTCGTGCACCTGCTCGACATGCGGACGGAGTGGACCCCGACGTCCGACGAGAACCGGTTCGAGGGACGGGACCGCGCGACCGACGCGCCGAGGTGGACCGCCACCCGGGTCGACCTCGTCTTCGGCTCGAACTCCGAGCTGCGCGCGCTCGCGGAGGTCTACGGGTCGGCCGACGCCCACGCGAAGTTCGTCCGGGATTTCGTCGCCGCGTGGACCAAGGTGATGAACGCGGATCGGTTCGACCTCCGTCGGGGGCCCGCGACGCGGGCGGGCCGGTGAGCCCGGGAGGTCGGCGTCCGCCGGGCGAGGTCGCTCGGGACGACGGTCGCGCTCCGCCGGGGGCGACGCGGCCGTGCGGTCGCGTCGCTACCCGATGCCGAGCGTCCCGAACACCTCGGGCCGCAGGAGCTGATCGCGCAGCTCGGTCGGCCCGTAGACCAGAGCGCCGGCGGGACCGGCCACCCGGGTCCAGTCGATCCCCTGCTCCTTGAACTCGGACGGTTCGGCGCCGACCTCGATCACGGTCTCGGTGAGCCGCAGGGGGACGGACGTCCCGTCGCGGGCGAGGAGCAGCACGTCGCTTGCTTCGTCCCAGACGACCCACGAGAGCGGCACGACGACCTTGAGATGCACCAGCCGGGGCCGGAACTGGCTCTCGGACTCGGTTTCGGTTCGTCCGAAGACGGCCACGGTTCGACCGTCGACCTCGGCGAGCCGTTCGAACGAGAACGATCGCTGCCGGAACTCGAGAACGTTGACCTCGAGGTCGGCCGGGGTCAACACGGCGCGCGGAGCGGGGCCGGGTACATAACGGACCGCGACCGGGGCGTTCTCCGCCGACGGGCCGCCGGGCAGCCTTATAAACGGACGGCCCTACCCGCGCCCCATCGGACGCTCCTCGGATGAAACGTTCCTCTCGGGTTTGGAAGAAGCGGGGCCACATGCGCTGGAAATGGCGCAAGAAGCGCATGCGTCGACGCATGCGGGCCCAGAAGATGCGCCAGCAGTAGCGACCCGGGCGGTCAGCCGGCCCGCGGACCCGGTGCCGGGCGCGAGCGCGCGAGGTACGCGGAGACGAGGAAGATCCACAACAGCACGGAGCCGAGGAACACCCGCTCGATGAGCCCGCCGGCCTCGTCGGCGACCCGATGCACGAGGTTCGCTCCGACGAGCTCCACGACCACGAGCAGGATCGTGACGCCCGCGAGCGCGAGCGACCATCCCTGCGCCGGCCGCAGGACCGCGGAGTGCTCGAACCGGGTCGCGAACCAGTAGGTCCCGAGCGCGCCTCCGAGGAACGCGAGGACCGCGACCACGAGGTGGATCGCCCCGTGCCACGAGACCGGCGTCGCCGGCACGTCCGTCGGGAACGCGGCGAGGAGGAACGCGCCGACCCCCCAGACCAGGAACGCGGCGTAGGCCCGCCGATACTGGCGCCACGAGCCGCCCTCGGCGGCGACGGTCCGGGCGAACGCCGCGAGGAACAACAGCGTGAGGGCGCCGCGCAGCACGAAGTTCGCGGTCATGATCCCGCCGTACGGACCGACCGCGAGATCGCTCTCCGCCTGCGAGATCGGACTGTAGTGCGGCGGCAGCAGCTGCGCGATCGCGTCCAGCACGACGTACCCGACGATCGCGACGCAGACGAGGGCGAACCACCGGCGGGCCTCGGGCGGCGGCACCTCGCGCGCGGGGGTCGTCACCATCCGAGCCTCTCGAGCTTGCGCGCGGACTTGGTCTCCTTCTTCCACTCCTTGTAGTGGTCGCGGCAGAGCGGGGCCCGACGCCCTCTCTCGGGCAGCTGGGGGAACACCTTGCGGGCCTCCGCCAGCGCGAGCCGGCGCGCCGAGGGCGAGCCGCACCCCGGGACGAGGCAGGGCTCTTCGGCGGTCGCCTCCTCGTCGGGGCTCATCGACGGGCCTGGCGCGCGACGATCGCCGCGACCATGTCCGGGATCTCGTACGGGAATCGGGCGACCTGGGCCCCGGCCTTCTGGAGCGCCGCGAGCTTGGTTTCCGCCGTGCCGCGACCGCGCGAGATGATCGCGCCCGCATGGCCCATGCGCTTCCCCGGCGGGGCGCTGCGCCCGGCGATGTAGGCGACGACCGGCTTCGTGACGTGGGCGTGGATGTACTCCGCCGCCTCCTCCTCGGCGGTGCCGCCGATCTCCCCGACCATCACGATCAGATCGGTCTCGGGATCGGCCTGGAACAGCGGGAGCGCGTCCACGAACGAGGTGCCGACGACCGGGTCGCCGCCGAGCCCGATGCAGGTGGACTGGCCGAGGCCGTGCTCCTTGATGCCGTTCACGATCTCGTAGGTCAGCGTCCCGCTGCGGGAGATGACGCCGACGCGTCCGGGCTGGAAGACGACGTTCGGGATGATCCCGACCTTCGCCTTCCCCGGCGCCGCGATGCCGGGGCAGTTCGGCCCGATGATCCGGGCGCCCTTCGACCGGGCGTAGTGGTACATCACGAGCATGTCGTGGAACGGGATGTGCTCGGTCACCACGACCGCGAGCCGGATCCCCGCATCGACCGTCTCGAGGAGCGCGTCCTTGGCGAACGGCGCGGGCACGAAGATGCACGCGGCGTTGGCCCGGGCCGCCTGGACCGCCTCGTGGACCGAGTCGAAGACCGGGACCCCCTCGACCTCGACGCCGGCCTTCCCCGGAGTGACGCCGGCCACGACCTTCGTGCCGAACGCCTTCATCTGCCGGGTATGGACCGTCCCCTGGTGGCCGGTGATCCCCTGGACGACGACCCGGGTCTCCGCGTCGACGAGGACCGTCATGTGGGCCCCCGGGCCGCGGCCACGACCGCCTGCGCCGACTCCTTGAGGCTCGGGATCGAGGTGATCCCGGCCGCGCGGAGGATCTCGATGCCTTCCTTCTCGTTGTTGCCTCGGATCCGCGCGATGAGCGGGAACCGCTCGGACGCGGGCACCTGCTGCATCGCGGCCACGAGTCCGGTCGCGACCGTGTCGCACCGGGTGACCCCGCCGAAGATGTTCAGGAAGACCGCCCGCGGCCGCGCCTGGGCCATCAGGAGGAACGCCTCGGTGACTTTCCTCGGATCGTCGGTCCCACCGAGATCGAGGAAGACGCCGGGGTTCCCGCCGAACTCCTTCAGGACGTCGAGCGTGGCCATCGTGAGCCCCGCGCCGTTCGCGATCACGCCGATGTTCCCGTCGAGCTGGACGAACGCGATCTCCTTCTCGCGGGCGATCTCCTCGAGGGGCGTGCGGTCGTCGCGAATGTCGGCGTACTCCGGATGGCGGAACGCCGCATCGTCCTCGATGATCACCTTGGCATCGAGCGCGACCAGACCGTCGCCCACGATCGCGAGCGGATTGATCTCGACGAGCTCCGAGTCCTCCGCCTGGAAGAGGCGCCAGAGCGCGGGGAGCAGACGGTCGAGCGACGCGGCCGGAGCGCCCGTGAGCCCGAGGGCCTTCGAGATCCTTCGCCGCTCGTAGGAGACGAGCCCCGGGAACGGGTCGACCGGGACCCGGTCGATCGCAGCGTCGTCGACGGACTCGATCTCGACCCCACCCTGGGCGCTCGCGATGACGATCGGCAAGCGGAGGCTCCGATCGAGCGTGATCGAGAGGTACAGTTCGCGACCGATCGAAAGCTTCTCCTCGAGAAGGATCTCCTTGACCTTCTCGCCCTTGAACTCGAGCCCGAGGATCGCCTCGGCGGCGACCTGGACCTCCTCGGGGGTGTTCGCGAAGCGCACCGCGCCCCCCTTGCCGCGCCCGCCCGAGAGCACCTGCGCCTTGACGACGCACGGCAGCGGAACTGCTCCCAGTCGGACGAGCTGCTCCGCTTCCGCGCCCGATCGGGCCACCTGGCCCCGCGGCAGCGGCACGCCGTACTTCCGGAAGAGCTCCTTTCCTCTCCACTCCGCGAGCTTGACCATGCCGAACCTCGGGCGCGCCGAGGCCGGACCGATATTAAGGGCGCGCCTTGCCGCGCCGCGCGGACGCGGCTCGACGCGGCCGGGGGCGGCGGCGGTGGGCGTCCGGTCCCCGCGCCTCGGGAGGCGAGGGCTCGGGCGCGCCGGCGGTGAGGTTCGACAGGTCTCGGCCCAGTTCGTCCAACAGACGGCCTGCGAACTCGGGCTTGGGCCCGCGGATCCAGTGCCGGTCGCCGCGGGGCGTCAGCACGAGCGCATCGGTGGAGGCGCTGCCCATCGTGGCCGCATCGTTCGCGATCACCCAGTCCGCTCCGGTCTCGTCCCGGAGGCGCTCCGCCTCGGTCGCGAGGCGTTCGGGCCCTTCGCCGGCGAGGAGCTTGAAGGCGACGAGGCGGACCGGCGGCGGGGCGAGCCGACGCAGCTCGGGCAGGATCTTCGGCGCGCGTCGCAACGTGAGGTCGAGCGTGGGGTGGTCGCGCGACGCGATCTTCCCGCTGCGCCGGTCAACGCTGAAGTCGGAGAGCGCCGCCGGGACGATGACCCCCGCCGCGCGCTGGAGGGTCGCCGGCTCGCGGCGGGCGAGCGCGAGCAGGTCCTCGACGCTGCCCCATCGTACGGCCGCGAGGAACGAGGGGATCGGAACCTCTACCGAGCCCAACCAGAGGTCGACCTCCGCGCCGCGGTAGTGCGCCTGGGTCGCCAGCGCCAGCGCGGTCGCCCCCGAGCTCTCGTTCGTCAGGGATCGGACCGCGTCGACCGGTTCTCGGGAGGCCCCCCCGATCACGACGACCCGCCGCCCCGCCCAGGGCCCGCGGGCCATGCGGTGCAGCACCGCGGCGGCAATCTCCTCCGGGGTCGCGAGCTTCTCCTCGCCCTCGGTCGCCGCGCCGGTCACCAGTCCGACGCCCCATCCCCGGAGCTTCTCGAGGCTCTCGGCCACCGCCGGATTCCGGGCCATGTCCGCGTGCATCGCGGGTGCGAGCAGCATGGGGACCCCTCCCCCGAGCGCCACCGACGCGCAGGACGTCACCACGGTGTCGTCGATCCCGTGGGCGATCTTCGAGATCGTGTTCGCGGTCGCGGGCGCGACCAGATAGAGGTCCGCCTGTCCTTCGCCCGGGCCGAGCAGGGTCACGTGCTCGACGTTGCCGGAGAGCTGGGTGACCGCCGGGTGGCCGGTGGCGAACTCGAGCGCCTCGGGCGTCACGATCCGCGCCGCGTCGGGGCTCATGACCGCGCGCACGTCCGCCCCGTGCCGGATCAGTTCGCGGACGATCTTCGGGACCTCGACGGCCGCGATCGATCCCGAGACCCCGACGAGCACCCGTCGACCGTCCAGGAGGCGGGTCGTGCGACCCCGGATCGCTCGGCTCGGATGCACGTGACCACCGCCGGGCGCGCCGGCTCCCGGGCAAGCTCGGTGGGGTAAAAGAGGGTCGCTCGGAGCGCCGTCCCTTAAAGAGGGGGCGAGCTTGCTCGGACCGATGGACACCGGCCCCTCGAAGGCGCGCGTGGCGTCGGAGCCGTCCCTGATCGGGCTCGAGCTCCCGATGGTGGCGGCGACGAGCCAGTACGCCGAGATCGGCCACCTCGCCGGGCGACCGAAGGAGCCCCTGCCCCCCCGGCGGGTCGAGCGTGGGGTCGTGGTGTTCGATCTCGACGGAACGATCCTGGACGACCTCGGCCGGATCAGCGACGTGGCCGCCGACGTCATGGCGTCGGCGTTCGGCACCCCGGCGTCCGAGGCGCGTCTTCACTATCTCGCGACCACGGGGATGCCGTTCGAGGCGCAGCTCGCCCAGCTCTATCCCACGGCCCCCGCCGCGCTGCGCGCGGCGACCGCGCGCACGTTCCATCAGCGGAAGGTCGCCGAAGCGTACGCGAAGGCGAAGCCGTTCCCCGAGGTGCCGAAGCTGCTGAAGCGCCTCGGCGGGGACCGATGGACCCTCGCGGTCTCGACCGGCGCAGAGACCGAGATGGCCGACCTGCTGCTCGAGCGGGAAGGTCTGCGGTTCTGGTTCGAGGACGTCCTCGGGTCGGGCGAGGGGACGAAGCGGGAGCATCTCGCGGAGTACCGCCGACGGTTCCCCGACGTCCCGATGTTCCTGGTCGGGGACTCGCGGTTCGACATGGAGGCCGCCTCGTCGGTCCCCGGAGTCCTTCCGGTCGGGCGGGCGTCGCGGCTGAAGGACTGGACGCTGTCCCCGCTGGACCTCAAGAAGTGGGGGGCGCGCTGGGCCGAGTACACCCTGAGCGATCTCCCCGAGGCGCTGGACCGGCTCGCGCGGCCGCGGGCCCCCCGGCCCAAGGCGCGGCGCGTGCGCGGGAAGAAGCCGTAGGGCCGGGACCGAGAGGTCCAGGGCGCGGGGTTCGGCCCCGCTCCCGTTTGAACCCGGGTCGAGGGATCCACAGTCCCCCAGGATAGGCCAAGCTACCCCATCCCGGCCGCGAGCGATGGAGGTCGGGAGCGCCAGAAAAGGTTTGCCTTGGTTAGCGGGCCGGCGGGGCCCCGGTCTCGGGAGCCTCGTGCTCGCGCAGCCAACGGCGGCGCTCCGCGCCCTCGCCGCGACCGACCTGCACGAAGAACGCGCCGAAGCCGATCGCGAGGAACGCCCCGAGCCAGCCCCCGGCGTACTCCCACCCGGCACCGGACCAGAGGAGTCCCACGATCAGAGCGACCCCCATGGCGATGACCATCGCCCCGCCCAGCACGAACGTGGTCTCGCGGAGCAGTCCGCGGGTCTCGGGTCGTAGCGCTCCCCGACCCCAAGGACGGCCGACCGGCACCGGGGGATCTCGCGGCACGGGTATCGCCCTCGGCCGCGAGGCGTCGCAAGCGTAAAGTCCGCTCGGGCGACGGCCGGGCGCGTCCCTCGGGAGGGAGTCGATGGCGGCGGCGGACGACCGGCGGATAGGGTTCCTCTTCGGGGTGCTGGCCGCCGTCCTCCTCCTGGTCGCGGCCCTGCTGAGCCTGATCGTCGGGATCGCGTTCCTCGTCACCGGGGCCTTCCACCCCGCGGCGGGCTCGATCGGCGCTTCGGTGATCGAGGTGGTCGTGGCGCTGCTGATCGGATTTTTCGCGTTCCTCGGTCGCGGGCGGGGCGGCGACCGCAGCGTGACCGCCGGGATCGTGCTCATCGTCCTGGCGGTCGTCGGCTGGCTCGCGCTCGGATTTGGGGGGAGTCTGCTCGCGATCCTTGCGTCGATCTTCGCCCTGATCGCGGGGGTCCTCTTCGTGCTCGCCGGACGCTGACCGCGCGTCGGCCGCCGTGAGCGACGGAAGCGCACGGTGTTCGGGAGTCGAGTGCGGGAAACGGACAAAAAAAAAGGGGCCGGACCCCCGGTGAGGGGGCCCGGACGGCCGGTCGGACTCTTGCTCAGCTGCCGGTCACCGTGACGTCGATCGCGGTGACGCCCGGCTGAGCGGACGTGGCGGGGACCCCGGTGTCGATGTTGATCACGGCACTGCACATCGCCGGCGCGGAGGTCGGGCCGCAGCCGATCGAGACCGTGCTGGTCGTCATGCTCGTCGCGGAGCCGAACTCCGAGGAGATCACGAACACGTCGGTGTACGTGCCCGCGGTCAGGGTGTCGGCGCTGCTGAAGGTGAGCTGCAGGACGAAGTCGGAGACGCCGGAGCAGGCGCCCGGGCCGCCCGAGACCCAGGCCGTGACGACGACGTTGGACGCGCTGCCGCCGTTGGTGTTGGCCGTGCAGGTGCCGCCCGTGCCGTCGGTCCCGGTCATGTACACGCTGCCCGAGAGGCCGGGCTGGTAGATCGTATTCGCCGTCGCGATCGCGCCCTGGTTGCCCTGGACGGTGATCGCCCCGAAACCGGCGAACAGCCCGCTGGCCAGGGCGAACCCGGCCACCATCATCGACATTGCCGCGATCGTCGCTACGTAGACCGTCCGGGAGCGCCACTTCGATTTCATCGAGCCGCCTCGCGACAGTCGAGATGGCGCGGGTGCGTATTTATACGTATTGAACTCCTCTTCCTCTCGGAGGTCCGCCTCCGCCCAGGGGGCGGCCACGGTACGGCCGGATGTCGGCCGATTCGGAGAGTCCACCGGCCCCGCGCGGGGCGACCGCGACGGTCGACGAGCCCGCTCCGGCCCGCGGGTGGCGGGCGGGTCTTGCGGAGAGCTTTCCCCTGCTCGCCGCGGCGATCGTGTTCGCGGTCCTCGGGGCGATCGCGGCGTCGCGCGGGCTCGATGTCGGGCCGGCGCACATTCACCTTTCGGTCCTGCTCTACGCGCTCGCCGCGGTCGCGGCCGTGGGCGCCATCGTCGCCGGGCTGAGCGCCTCCGAGGACGAGGAGACGCCGCCGACGCCGGTGTCCTCCGAGGCGCCCGCCGCTTCGGCGGCCGACGATATCGGTCGACCCCGTCCATCGGTCGTTCGTGGGACGCGGGTGGATGCCGCCCCGGCGCCGTGGATGGAGGACGACGAGCCGCTGCCCCCGCGCCGACCCGTGGCTCGCCCGGCCCCCACTCCCCCGTCCGGGGAGATCGACCGCGCGCTCGACGAGATCGACGCGATCCAGACCGCCCTCGATCGTCGACCCCCACGGAGCCGAGCGACCGCCCCCACCGAATCTTGACGAGGTCCGTGGCCGTCGAGCGTAACATCCAATACGTCCCGCGACGCCCGAGTTCGGTGGAGTCACCACCGGAATGCCGCTCGATTCGACCCCCGCCGCCGCCATCGAGGCGGGTCATTTCCCGGCGGCGCTCCGGGCCGCCGGTCCCCTGATTGTCGTGGCCATCGGCCTCTCCGTAAGCTCCCTGGTCGCGCTGGAGTACGGTCCCGGAACGGGACCGTTCCCGCTGTGGGGGATGCTCGTCACGCTCGCCGGCGTGGCGGCGATCGGTGCGACGGTCTCGGGGTTGAGTGCGCGGCGCACGCCGACCCCAGCGCCTACCACCCCCCCCACGCGCACCGGAGCCGCGATCCCGGTACCGGGTCGTCCTTCGCCCGAGGCGCAGAGGCCGATCCCCTACCGGCCGGCGGCGGTCTGGGATGAGTCAACGGTCGTCGCGCGACCGGTCGCGGTCCCGGTCCGACCCTGCGCGATCGCTGTCGATCCCGAGCCGGACGACGTGGAGCGGGCCCTCGACGAGATCGCCGAGATCGAGGCGGAGCTGGGGATGGTCCCGGATCTCGCTGCCCGGACGTCGGGTGCCCCCGCTCGCAGTTAAGTCCTCGCCGGCTTCGGACGGTCCATGGAGCTCGTGCCCCTGGCCTCGGTCGACGCGACCGCGCTCCGATGGCTGCGCACGGCCGACTCCCCGGCGGCGTTCGAACTCGCCTCGGGAGACCGCCCGGTCGGACGCCTCGCGTGGGAGCGGCCGTCCGGGACGCTCGCGACCTTCGCGACGGCGGACAGCGCGGTCAGCCTGAAGCGCGTGGGTTTCCTTCACCCGATCGTCACCGCCCGGCGCGCGTCGGACCCGCGCGACCTCGCGCGGGTCTCGGTCCATCTCAACTACCACCGCATCGAGATCGCCGGCGGCCCCTCGTTCCGCCTCCACCGCGCCGGACTCATGGTACCGGCGTGGAAGGTCTCCACGGAAGGCGGAACCGAACTGCTGCACATCGAGCCGATCCGGGAGGGTCGCAAGCTCGTGGGGGGAGCCGTGATCGCCTCGCCCGACGGGGCGCGCCGGGGCGAGATCGGACTGCTCGCGGGGCTCGCCTGGTACATGATCGTCCTCGCCTGGTTCGAGGACGAGGCGCTGGTACCGTTCGAGGGCCCGGACGCTCCAACGTCCTCGCCGGCGCCCGCGCGCTAGGTGGGGCGAGGGACCGACTTGGTCTTGGCCGCGGCGAAGCAGGCCGAGCAGAGGTTGTGCATCCGCTCCCATCCCTCGGCGGGCACCTCGGTGATCCGGGTGATCGGGCGTTGGCAGGCGTCGCAGACGAGTTGGCCGTTCTGGAGCATGGGGCGGGAACCGGGGTCGAACAGCGCGCGAGGGTACTAAAGCGCGGGGCCTCCGGGGCCCGGCGCCGGGAAGCCGACCGCGGTGAGCAGCCTCGGGATCATGACGTCGTAGCGGGGTCCCCGGTCCCCGTGCGCTCCGTCGTACTCCTCGAGCTCCACGCGCGCCCCTGCGCGGCCCGCTGCGGCGGCGAGGATGCGCGCGCTGACGTCGAGGCCCCACTCGTCGCGCGCTCCGCCGTCCAGGTACAGGAGGCGGAGCCGGCGGACCGCCTCGGTCCCCTCGGGGGAGGCGACCATCCGGACCGGGTCGTGGGCGAGCCAGCGCGCCCAGACGTCCGGACGCAGGGCCCCCGAGTCCAGATCGAACGGCAGGTCGAAACGACCGGGCTCGTCCTCGATCGGCGAATACGCCGAGGCGTACGCCATCGTCGAGAACGCGCGGGCGATCGGGTTCGACGGCCCGAACCCGTTGATGTACTCGGAGAGGGCGCGACGGAGGAACGGTTCCGGCCCCCCGGCCTTCCGGATCTCCCGGAACGCGACCGCGAAGTCGGGGATGTAGCAGTACTCGAAGTAGGCGTCCCCGGCGTTCGAGGCCACGGCCGCGAACACGTCGGGATGGCGGAGTCCGAGCGAGAGCGCGCCGTACCCCCCGCTCGACGTGCCGAGGACGGCGGTCGGACCGGTTCCGAACCGGGCGCGGACCCATGGCACGATCTCCTCGACAACGTAGTCCTCGTAGCGGCCCGTCGCGGTGGAGTTCAGGTACTGGCTCCCGCCGAGGGTCGTGAGGCAGTCGGGTCCGACCATCACCGCCTCGGCCGCCGCGCCCGTTCGGATCAGTCGGTCGAGCCGGCTCGCGATCGAGTCGTCCAGGAATCGGCCCCGCTGGAAGTGGTAGGTGCCCGCGCCCGTGTACCCGCTGAGGAGCACGAGCAGCGGTCGACCGTCGGTCTTCCCCGACGGCGGGAGATAGACCGGGAGGTCGCGCTCGACCGGGTCGCCCCACGGGTTCCCGGCGAGCACCCGGCTGGGCCATCGGTGGTGCTCGATCGTCCCCCGCAGCGGCCGCGGGAACTGCGCGTCCGACCGGGCCTCGGTCGGCACTTTCCAGGAGACCATCGCCGGGGCCGGCACTCGGGCGGCCTACAAGATACGTCCGGTGGTTCCCGGTCGGTGGCACCCGCGCTCCGGGAAACGCCAAGAGCCGACGCGAGCTCCGTCCGACCGGCCCTCGGGCCGGACCCGGACTCGATGGAGCGGATCGCTGCCGAGGCATTCGACGGGGAGCGGCTCCGTCGTCCGGGGACGTGGGCGGTGGCGTTCCTCGCGGACTGGTGCCCGTTCTGCCGCGCCTTCGCCCCGAAGTTCGATACGCTCGCCGGCGGCGGGAACTACCAGATCGCGCGGGGCGACGTCACGGACGAGAACAGCCCGCTCTGGGACGCGTTCCACCTCGACGTCGTCCCAACGGTGATCGTGTTCCACGACGGCGTCGCGTCGTTCCGCAAGAACGGCCAGCTGGGGCGCGGGCTCTCCGACGCCGACCTCGCGACGATCCGCTCCCATCTCCCCGGTCCGTAAGGAACCGGGCGGCCGGCGGCCCGGGCGCACGCCTTTTCTTCCGGCGCCCCTCCTCGCGGCGTGGTCGGTACGACGTCGGACGGGGCGCGGGGCGATCGACCGGTCGCGCTCGTGACCGGCGGCGGCACGGGCCTCGGCCTCGCGATCGCGGCCGGACTGTTCGAGGACGGCTACGACCTCGTGATCGCCAGTCGGTCCCCCGAGCACCTCGCCGCGGGCGCCGCGACGCTCCGCGCCCGGGGGGCCCGGGTCCTCGAGGTGCCCACCGATGTCCGGGCGGCCGAGCAGGTCGACCGGCTCCTCCTCGCGGTCGCCGAGGCGTACGGGCGGCTCGACGTCCTCGTCAATAATGCCGCCGGGAACTTCCTCTCGCCCGCCGAGCGGATCTCCCCCAACGGCTGGCGGGCCGTCGAGGGGATCGTGCTCGACGGCACCTTCCTCTGCTGCCGCGCCTCGCTGCCGTACCTGCGCCGGTCCCCGGCGCCCTCGATCGTCAACATCGTGGCCTCGTACGCGTGGATGGCGGGGCCCGGCACGGCGCACTCCGCGGCCGCGAAGGCCGGGGTCCTCGCGCTGACCCGCACGCTCGCGGTCGAGTGGGCCCGCCACGGGATCCGCGTCAACGCGGTCGCGCCCGGACCGGTCCGGACCGAGGGGACCGACCGGCAGCTCTGGCTCTCCGAAGCGCTGGTCGAGACGATCCGGCGCGGGATCCCCATGGGACGATTCGGCACGCCCGAGGAGATCGCGGACAGCGTCCGCTTCCTCGTCAGCCGGCGCGCGAGCTACATCACCGGCCAGGTGCTGGCGGTCGATGGCGGACAGTGGCTCGGAAAGGGGGTCCTCGACTTGCTGGACGCGGCGTTCCCGCCCGACCCGGGTCCGGGGTGACCCGGGCCGGCCGCCGGATCAGGTGACCGGCACGTTCCGCTCGAGCAGGAAGTTCACGAGGAGCCCCACGTACTGGTGCGGACGGGCCAGGTGGGGCGCGTGCCCGACGTCGGGCAGCTCCAGCACCTGGGCGTTCCTCAGTCGCGCCGCCAACGCCTGCGTGACCCGGTGGAGGAACCGGGGGCTGAGCGAGCCCTCGGTCAGCAGCACCGGGATCAGCAGGTCGTGGAGCCCCGCGGGATCGGGCGCGAGGGCGTCCGGGTCCTCGTACTCCTCGGCCCAGCGATCGGCGTGCCGGACGAACGTCGCTCGCATCGCGGGCGGCAGGCGGGTCCAGGCCCCGGGCTCCGTGGAGAACGTGTCGACGAGTCGCTCCATCCCCGCCTCGGGCCGCCCCGCGTGGACGAGGGTCCGGATCGCCTCCACTTCCTCGGACAGCCGGTCGAGCTCGGGCGCCGTCGACGGATCTCCCGCGAGCAGTCCCACGAACGGGGTCTCGTGCATCGCAAGGCTCCGGACCATCTCGGGTCGGTCGATCGCCAGCCGGAGGGCGACCGCACCGCCGTACGAATGGGCGACGATGTGGGCCGGGTAGTGATCGAGGGCGACCATCAGAGCGGCGAGGTCCGCCGCGTCGTCGCGGACCGGCTGGCGTCGGACGCCGAGCGAGCTCTGCCCGTGCCCCCGGCGGTCGTAGGCGACGACCTGGAGCGCCTGGGAGAGGCCGGGCGTCACGAGGTCCCAGCTATGGTGGTCGACGCACGAGCCGTGCACGAGCACTACCGGGTCGCCCGAGCCTCCGTGGGTCTCGTAGAACAGATCGACCCCGTTGACCTGGACCGTCGGCATCGCCTCGCCCTCCTGCGGCGCCGCCGGAGGGTCCGGGGGCCCGACGTGGACGTCCCGCGACGGACTTAGCGTCTGGGGAAGCTCGCCGCCGGCGCTCTTTATCTCGGGCGCCGGCCTCGGCGGCCGACCCTCGTGAGCGCGATCTTCCAGCGTCCGCTGTGCGACATGGGCCGGGCGTACGACTTCGCCTTCCGCCCGTCCGTCGGCGACCCCGACGTCGGGGCCGGCGGCGGGTGCGACGACCGGCCCCACCGGGTCGAGCTCTACGCGGCTGCGACGGACCCCGCGTCGCCCGCGGCCGTGTGGCAGGCGTTCTCGCTCTGCCCCGAGCACGAGCACCAGCTGCGCCAGTACGACACGCGCCTCGTAGCCCGAGGCCAGGCGGCCCGGTTCCGGTCGACCGGGGGCCCCGGCAGCGGGGAGCGGGGTCGCGCATGACCGGCTTTCCTCTGACCGGCCTCGACGGCCGGGTCCGGCTCAACCAGGGGACCGAGATCCCCGTCCTCGGGCTCGGAGTGTTCCAGAGCCCGCCCGGCGCGGTGACGCAGCAGGCGGTGCGATGGGCCCTGGACGCCGGCTACCGGCTGATCGACACGGCTGCGCTCTACGAGAACGAGGCGGACGTCGGCGCGGCGGTCCGGGCGAGCGGCCTCCCGCGGTCGTCGATCTTCGTCACCACCAAGCTGTGGCACTCGAACCACGGCTACGATCGCGCCCGGGCGGCGTTCGCGGAGAGCGTGGGGAAGCTGGGCCTCGACTACGTCGACCTCTACCTCATCCACTGGCCCCGGGCGGACTCGCCGGAGGACCGACTGGGGTCGTGGCGCGCCCTCGAGGAGCTCAAGGAGCAGGGAAAATGCCGCGCGGTCGGGGTGAGCAACTACACCATCCGACACCTCGAGGAGATCCGCACGCATTCGAGCCTGGTGCCGGCCGTCAACCAGGTCGAGTTCCACCCGTTCCTCTACGATCCCGAGCTGCTCGACTATTGCCGGGCCCACGGGATCCAGCTCGAGGCCTACAGCCCCCTGACGCGCCACCGCCGTCTCGACGATCCTCGGATCGCCGCCCTCGCCGCCGAGGTCGGGCGGAGCCCGGCCCAGGTGCTCATCCGCTGGGGCCTCCAGCACGAGGTGGTCGAGATCCCGAAGTCGGTCCACCGGGAACGGATCCTCGAGAACGCCCGGGTCTTCGATTTCGCCCTCTCCGCCTCGCAGATGGCGCGGCTGGACGCGCTCGCGGACCATCAGCGGGTCACGCAGTGGGACCCCGCGCAGATCCCGTAACGCCCCCCGGAGCACGGGCCGCGCCGCCGGCGGGACCGCCGTCCCCACTAGCGTTAATAAACCCCCTTCGCTCCACCGGAGTGGGTTAGCGCATGGTCACGGTCGAGGTCGCTCACGAGAAGTGCACGGGCTGCAGCCACTGCCGGGACGTGTGCCCGGTCACCGTGTTCGAGATGCAACCGCGCGAGAACTGGCCGAACGTCGTCGACGACCCCGCGGTCGCCGCGAAGTTCCAGTTCCGCGCCGAGAAGTCCGCCGTCATCCACGGGCCCGACTGCATCATGTGCGAGGCGTGCCTGTTCGAGTGCGAGGGCGAGTGCATCACGATCGTGGACGACGAGGGCACCGTCCACAAGTCGACCTACAAGTAGGTCGTCGCCGCGGCGGCCCGCCGCGTCAGAACGCCGGGTGCCGGGGCCGGTAGAACGCGCTCTTCACGACCGGCGGCGCTCCGCCGGCCGGGAAGGTCACGCGGACGGCGCTCGACCGCCCGAACGCGGTGAACTCGAGCGAGTACCAGACCGCGACCCAGTCGCCCGCCGCCGAGACGAACGCCTCCCCGAAGTGGTAGGTCGATGCGATCACGCGGCTCGCCTTGCGGGCGATCCCGTACGACCAGCTCAGCGCCTCGTCGGCGCTGGTCGGGTTTCCCGCGTGCGGCGGGGCCTCGATCGGCGCCTCGACCGCGTTCGGCCCGTCGACGATGCCCCGGCCGAGGCGGTAGCGGGCCCAGGTCGTCCGGACGCGCCCGTCGTGGGCGGTCTCCGAGAGGAGGACCCACGCGAACGGATCCCCCGTCGGGACGACCGCCGGGTAGTCCCCGAGCGCCCGCGCGACGGCGCCGACGCGCAGGCGGCCCGCGATCCGGATCGCGAAGTATGCCGCGAAGAATGCCATCAGGAGGTACACCGTGAGGAGGTACCACGCGAACGGGACGTGGTTCCGCTCGACACCGAGGAGCAGGTAGAACGAGAGGACCGAGACGATCAGGGTCGCGAAGTTGATCGCCCGGTCGGCGTCGAGGTGGACCTCCCGCTTCGACCACGGGAGGAACGGCGGGACCGAGAAGTTCGTGAACGCGTCCTGGAGGACATGGCAGAGCCCGCCGACCCACATGACGAGGAAGTAGATCCACGGCGAACCGGGGGCGATCATCGGCGCGACGATCGCGCCCGCGACCGCGATGATGGTGATGCCGGTCAGCGAGTGGGTGATCCCGTGGTGGCGCAGGATCGGGAACCGGCGCGCGAGCGGGAAGAACAGCGCGTCCGCGTCGGGGAGCCCGCCCGCGAGCGCCCCCGCGGCGAGGTACGAGGGCTGGAACCCGACGATCCCGAAGGTGACGAGGTACGCGACGAGGATGTGGGTGAACAGGTCCACGGTCGCGCGACCCGGGGGACCGCTACAGCAGGCCCTCTTCCATGACCTCGACCGACTCGACCTCGGGCACCTTGGCGAGGGCGTGCTCGGTCGACTCGAGGATCCCGCCCGCGTCGTCCATGACGACCGAGACGAGCAGCGACTTGAGACCGTAGGCGATGTCCTTGACCTGCATCCCGCGGATCGTCACGCCGGCCGGGACGCTCGCCGCGACCTGCTTCGCGACGGCGTTCAGGTCGGTCTCGACGCCGTGCGGCATCAGGCGGAACAGGACGGCGACCTTGCCCATCGAGCGACCCCTACGGACCGGTGAAGCCGCAGTTCGGGCAGACGTAGAGCACGCTCTGGTCGCGGCACCGGGCGTCGCGCCCGATCGTCACCTGCCCGCAGCTGGGGCAGGGGAACTGGGTCGCCCCCTTCGCCGGCACCGCCCGGCCGCACGAAGTGCAGCGGAGCTCGGCCGAGGGCATCGGAGAGGGCGTCGCGGTCTCACTTCCTCGCCGGCGACCGCCGGCGCGCGGCCACCCGGGTGGCGAATATAAAGAGTACCCCGAAGAACGACACGATCCCGGCGACGTACCACACGGTGTACGACGGCGGGGCGCCCGGCACGAAGAACTGGACCGAGATCGACGTCGCGCCGCCGGCGAACGTGACGAGGCCGTGCTCCTGCGCGAGCGACGCGGTGAACGTGTGCTCCCCTTGGCTCAGGCCGAGCGTCGGGTACTCGAACGTCGCGGTGTAGTTCTCGCTCGGCGAGAGGTTCGGGATCGCGAGCGAGCCGACCGGCGTCCCGTCCAGGAAGATCGTCAGGTTGAACGCGGCGACCGCCGCGGACTTCCCGGTCTCCAGGTGGAGGGTCAGCGTGTACGGCTGGACCACGTGGAACACCCACGAGAAGTTCGCGGAGACGTTCGCCGACGCGTTCGTCGAGGAGACCTCGACCGTGAGGGTGAGCGTCTGCACGACGGTCCCGACGCTCACCGTGGTCGTGGACGGGGTCCCCGGCGTGAGGTTGCCGGACGCCGGGGTGACCGCCACGCCCGTCGTGTTCGTCCCGCCGATGGTGGCGAGCCAGGTCAGGTTGCCGACCAGCGTCCCGGCGGACGAGACCGCGGGGCCGCCGGTGCCGTTGATGAAGAACGTCTGGTTGGTGTTGGTCGACACGACCGTCGGGCCGGACAGGTTCCCGACGACCGGCGAGCTCGCCGCCAGCACGGGACCGGCGGGCGCCCCGGCCGCCGCCCCGGCGAACCCGGCCCCGAGGGCCGAGCCGAGGAGGAGGACGGCCGCGGCGACGAGGATCCACGGCCTCATCGGCGCGTCCACCGCCGCGTGCGCCACCAGCGGTAGGTGAGCACCCCGACGACCAGGGCGATCGCCGGAACGAAGGAGAGCAGCGGCACCAGCCACGCCGGGCTCGACGGCGGCGGCGTCCCGAGGACCGGTCCGGTGACCGTCAACGGGTTCGTGCCGTTCGACGTATGCGGGGCGAGGGACGCGACCGGGATCGGGAGCGCGACGAACGACTGGTACGCGCCGCTGTGGTTCGTCACCGAGGCCTGGACCGTCACGCTGCCGGGCACCACGAAGACCGGGGCGGCGGCCGTGAGCGAGACGTCGTAGGTGGAGTTCTCGAACGGCGTCAGCGAGATCGCGGTTCCGTTCACGCTCGAGCCCGACGTCGTGAACCCGACCGACCAGCCCTGGCCCTCGATCCGCGCAAGATCGACCACCGTGAGATCGACGGTCTCGACGGTGTTCCCGGTGTTCACGAGGTAGAACGGCACGCTCGCCGACGTCGGGCTGTCGACCGGCGCCCCGGCCGAGACGACCAGGACCCCATACACCGGGACCACCACGATCTGGAACGAGAAGGAACCGACCACGGTCCCGTTCGCGAGCTCGATCTGGACCTGTCCGTTCGGCTCGAGCGCGCTCGCGCCCGCCGGGATCTGGACCGTCATCGAGGCCGCGTAGGGCGCGGACCCGCCCCCGGGGTTCAGGGTGACGGACGTGAACGAGTACGAGAAGCCCCAGGACGCGGGGCTCCCTACGGCGTGGACGGTCACCGGGCTGTTCCCGATCGCGCGGATCGAGAAGGCGAACGAGGCCGAGCCGGGGGCCGCGACCGTGGCGGTGGCGCTACCGGTCACGGCGGCCGAGACGGCGTAGCTGTACACGTAGGAGAGGGCGAGGGTCGCGCCCACGTTCCCGTGGAGGATCGAGACCGGCATCGTCGCGCTCGCGTTGCTCGTGACCCCGTACGGGGTCCCGAACGAGGTCGCGGCGGCGACGTACGCGCCGACCGGGAGCGCGAGCTCGATCGGGGTGCCCGTCGCGACCCCGGGGAACGCGATGCGGGCACCGAGCGAGCTCGTGACCGTGACGTTCGCCGGCCCGAGGAGCGGGGCCGCGCCCGACGGAGCGGCCACGCCGATCGTCGCGGTCCACGCCGGCGACAGCGCGAACGTCACGACTCCGGGCGAGGAGAGCGAGACCGGGACCGTCGTGAGGTCGGCGAGCGGACTCGACGCGCCCCCGCCCGTGACGTAGACCGAGTAGTCGCCCGGCGCGAGCGCGACGGAGAACGCCCCGGTCGGGGCGGAGACCGTCGTCGCCGCGGTCGACGGGTACGGCCCGAAGAACGTGAGGTTGCCGGCGATCGCGCCGGGGACCCCGGACGCGGTGAGGGTACCGTTGAGGTAGACCGGTTGCGGGGCCGGGACCATGGTCACGCCGCAGGAGCTCGTGTTGTAGCCGGCGGTGCAGCTCGAGCCGGTCGCGGCCGTCCAGGCGGCGGTGTACACGCCGGCGGACCCGAGCTCGCGGGTCGTCGCGGACGCCGTGACTGCGTAGACGGTGTCCGCGGGGACCAGAACGGAGAACTTCCCACCCGAGACCGCGATCGAGATCGTCGTGCCGTCCTTTCCGGTCAGCACGGCGGTCGTGTTGACCGCGAGGGCGACGTTCGCCGACCGTTCGAGCGTGCCCGTCAGGTCGACTCCGGCGGTCCCGATCGCGAGCGCCGGCGAGACCTTCCCGCCCGCGCTGACGACCACGGGGGTGAGCGAGGCGTAGGTGGAGCTGCCGACCGTGACGGAGGCGTGGGCGGTGTAGGCGCCGGGCGCGACGTAGAACCCGTCGGTGTACGCGGTGCCGTTCACGGTGACGTTGAACGTCGGCGACGAGAGCCCGATCGAGGCGGAAGCGAGGGTCCCGCCGCTTGGGACGGAGACCGTCCCGGTCGAGTTCTTGAGCGTCGTCAGCACAAGCGAGACGCTGGCCGAGGTGCCCCCGATCGGAACGGTGAAGTTGACGGTCGAGGTCGAGCGATAGACCGTCGTCGCGTTGCCCGTCGGGGCCCACCCGCTGAGGGCGTAGGAGCCCGGGGCGAGCGCGGTGGAGAACGTCGGGCCCCCGAGGAGGGCGGTCGTGACCGCGGTCGCGCTCGTGGCGGTCGCGTTGACCCGCAGCACGTTCGCCGGGTCCCCAAGGACGCGGATCGTGACCGGGACCGGGCGGAGCGAGATCGGCAGGCTGGTGATCCCCGCCAGGGCGCCGGGGCTGAGGCCGCACTGGTTCGATCCGGAGTAACCGGTCGCGACCACGGACACGCAGTACGAGAAGGCCGGGCTCGGTAGCGCGGACGGGACGTACGCGGCGGCGACCCCGGCGGGAGAGGCGAGGACCGTGACGGACGGGCCGGCGGCCGTGCCCGCCGAGATCGTGACCTGCGCGCCCACCGCGGGGGCGAGGGTGCCGGAGGCGGTCGTGCTGCCGACGGTCGCGCTCAGCTCGATCGCGGAGCTCGGTACCAGGCTGACGGTCGTGCCCGGGACGAGGCTCACGCGCGTGAGGGCGGCGAAGTTCTCGGAGTTCGGCTCGTTGATCCCCTGGACCACGGAGAGGTTGTACGTGGCCGCCGGCAGGTAGAGCGCGAACGACCCGTTCACCGCCCAGGCCGACACGGGCACGCCGCTCGGGGTGTAGGCGGTGACCGCGGTCGCCGGCTCCTCGGACGGGTCCTCGGTCGCGACGGTCCCGCTGAGCCGGACCGCGGGCGCGAGCGCGAGGGTGAGGGTGGGGCCGGGCGCGAGCGCCGAGGCGACCAGCGACCCGACGGCGGTCGAGAGCGTCCCGCCGACGCGGGCCAGGACCGTGACCGTGTAGTTGGCGTACGGGAGCGCGATCGTCGCGACCCCCGCCGCGTTCGTGAGCGCCACGCTCCCGTTGCCGAGGGCGCTCTCGTAGGCGCCGATCGGCTCGACCGACGCGTTCGCGAACGAGGGGTAGGGAGTGAAGTCGACCGGGACCCCGGCGACCGGCGACCCGCCCGCGACCACCGATACCGAGGCCGTGGTGACCGGGCGGACCGTGAGGTTCTGCTCGAGCACCGTCGCCTCCGTGGCGAACGACACCGGGATCGTCGCCGACTGCTCCGAAGCGGTCGGGACGCTGGCGGTCAACGAGTAGTTGCCCGGCGGGAAGGTGCGCAGGGAGTACGTGCCGTTCGCGCCCGAGGTGTTCGTGACGACCGACCCGGTCGCGTTCGACAGGACGATGCGGGCGCCGGTGATGGGAACCCCGCCGGGCCCGTCCACCGTGCCCTGGACCGAGGTCGCGGTGAGGCCGACGGACGAGTTCTCCTGCTCGGCCGGGGGCGGCTCGATCGTCAGCGCGGTCTGGGAGTAGTTGTACCCTCCGTAGAGGATGTCGTAGTTGTAGGTCCCCGGGGCGACGTTCGTGAACTGGAACGCGCCGCTGGCGTCGGTGGTCGTGACGAGCCGCGAGACGTTGTTGGGGCCCCAGAGCACGACCGACGCGCCCGACACGACCGGGTCCTGGGTCGGCTCGTAGGAGGTGCCGTTCGCGACGTTCCAGTAGACGAACCCGTGGACGGTCGATCCCCCGAGCACGATCGTCTCGGGGAGGTTCGGCGCGTTGAACGAGAGGGCGACGGACGGCGGGACGTAGAGGTGGAGGGTCTTCAGCAGCGTCGCGCCCTGCTGCGTGAGCCCCTGGAGGGCCCCGGTCGTGATGTTCAGCGTGTCGTTGCCGGGGGGGAGGACGAGGGAGAACGATCCGTCCGGGGCCGTGACCACCGACTCGTGCGGGACCCCCCACTGGTCGAAGACCGTCACGCGGTCCCCTCCGATCGGGGCGCCGTTCGGGAGCTGAAGGTCCCCGAGCAGGGTCTGTCCGGGGTAGTACTCGAGCATCGACTCGCCGCCCGAGAAGTACTGGTAGGCGGACAGGTTCGCCTGGCCGCCCGAGCTCGCGGCGAGGGATCGGGCGCTCGGGGAGTTCATCGCGACCCCGCCGCTCGAACAGTTGGTCGCACCGGAGCCGGGCGCGCAGTAGTAGGCGGTCTGGTAGACGACCGCGAAGTGCTCGAGCATCCAGCCCGGCTCGACCGGGTCGCTCGCGACGCCGCCCTCGAGGCCCGGGATCCCCGCGGACTGGCCGATGTCCGTCCCGTTGTAGCCGAAGTACGTCCGGTAGATGAGCGAGTTATAGAACGGGGCGAAGTAGTTCACGTAGTAGTTGACCGGCGAGACGTCCGCCGGCACCGAGCCGAGCGGGTAGTAGTTCCCGTCCGAGCCGAGGACCGTGACGTTGAAGAAGCTCGTCGGAAGGCCGGCGCCGTTGATGACCCGGCCCGTCAGGTCCGCCGGCGCGTAGTAGATCCCGGTGTCCTGGCCGCTGAACGGGATCAGGCGGCTGTCGACCATGTCGTAGCGGATCGACCAGCCCGTGTAGAGCTGGATGTCGTTGTAGATCGTGGCCACGCCCGAGAGCGTCTGCGACGTGGCGATGAAGTGCGACATCACGAGGTACATCGCGTTGTCGTCGGTGAGCGTGCTCGGGTTGACCGGGAGGTAGACGTCGGGGTTCGCGACGACCGCGTTGTAGTCGGCGCTCTCGTTGGTCATGTAGGAGTGGAGGCGGCTGACGTTGAGCCCGTCGCGCGCGAGGATCACGTTGAGGGACGCGGGGAGGTACTTCTCTCCCGACGCGAGCTGCTCCGCCTGCAGGAGGGTCGTCGCGAGGACCCCGATCGCGTTCGACTCGTTCTGCGCGAGGAGGAACTGGCCGGCGGGGTCGATCCCGTTCTGGAAGTTGTCGGCGACGCTCGGATGCTGGCCCTGATCGATCGCCTGGAACCCGTAGTCCCACCAACTGACGAAGGCGGGACGATTGGCGGCCGGGACGTTGGTGTCCTGCGTCGCGAGCCACGAGTACCCCGCGCTATCGTACAGGTTGGACGTGTCGAGGCTCGTGCCGGCGGCCCCGAAGTAGTTCGTCGCGGTGGACGAGTTGCCGCGCAGCCAGGTCGGCAGCGAATCGTAGACCTGGTCCGAGAATCCGGTCTTCGTGTTGCCCGGGATGCCCGCGTCGATCCCGACCCAGACGTTCGGGAGCACGATCGCGACGATGAGCAGGAAGATCAGCACGTGGCGGGCCTTGAACGCCTTGCGGAAGGCGGCGAACTGGCTGCCGCGATCCGAGAGGGAGGCGACCGTCCGGCGCAGCGTCGGGTACCCCCCCACGTCGAGCGCCCGCTCGATCGCCTCGGCCGGAAGGAGGGCGAACGCGGGGGACCCGAGGAGGAAGAACTTCGCGGCGGAGATCGGGAGGTAGATCGACAGGACGGCGAAGATCAGGAAGACGATGTGCTGCCGCTTGAACCGCTGGCGGATCAGCGCCCACACGAACAGCGCCACTCCGGCGAAGGCGAGGAAGAACGTGACGACCCCGTAGCCGACGACCAGCTGGTCGATCGACGGGGCCTGGGCCTCGGCGACGGTCGAGTAGATGAGGTTCTTGACGAAGTACCCCTGGCCCGTGACGATGCTCGTGAAGTAGCGCGGCTCGATGAAGAACAGGAAGAGCGCGGCGACGAGCACGAGCCCGACGAGCGTCGGGATCGAGAAGACCCACGGGATGTCCCGCATCAAAAGGAACGGGAGCATGAGCGCGAGCGTCCCGAAGAACAAGAGGAGCGGAAGGTCGAACCAGGCCGAGAACTGGTGCTGCACGAGGTAGTAGGGAACCGCCATCGGGAAGCCGACGAGCCCGACGATCGCGGTCGTCACGTAGAGGCCGAACGAGTCGATCCGCCGCAGCCGCTCGATGATCATCGCGATCACGAGCGTGAGCCCGATCACGACGATCGCGTAGGTGTACCCCTGCCACGCGAGCGCGAGCGCCCCCATCGAGACCCCGGTGAACACCGCCCACTTCACCGCGGTCCGCTCGGTCCGCAAGAACGCGCGCAGCCCGGGCAGGTACTGCTTCGGGTCCCGATAGTTGGCGATCCAGCGGCGGGACCCGACCGCCTTGACGGTCCGGATGTAGGCGTAGATCGTGACGAGGATGATGAAGGTGTAGAACGAGAGATAGTTCGCGTAGCCGAAGATCGACGAATCGATGTTCGCGCTCAGGAACGGAAAGATGATCGCGGCGATCAGGCCCATCCGCTTCGAGCTGATCTCCCGGCCGATCAGGTACACCGGGATGATCTCGAGCGCGGCCCACAGCGGTCCCTGAAGGTCGAGGAACCAGGCGCCGGCGACGACCGCGTTCCCGCCGAAGAACGGAGCGAAGACCAGGCCGAGGATCGCGTTCATCCAGTCGAACAGCGGCTCGCGGGGGTTGTAGCCGCCCACCGGGAAGTGGATCATCGGGTCGAACACGAGGTTCGCGTGGTTCGTGATGATGAACGTCGTGACGCGCGAGTGGTAGTACGAGTCCGAGCCGCCGGCGTAGGTGTAGAGCGGCCCGAACTGCTGGATGATGGGGTAGGTCCAGATGGTCCGGATCGCGAACGCGATGCCGATGGCCCCCAGAAGGATCGCGACCGTCCAGCCGTGACGGCGCCACCACCCGTATTGCGACCCTTCCATCCGCCGCGACGCTCCCCCGGCCGGCGGCGCGCGAGAATGGGCGGGCTATAAATAGGATGCTCCCGGCGACCGCCGGTCGCCGTCAGAGCGGCGCGCCGCGCGCGGCCGCCCGGACGTCAGTCGAGCGCGCGGAACCGGTAGAAGACGCGCCCGTCGCCGACGTCGTACGGCTCGACCGCGACGCGCGCCCCGATCGCGAGCTCGCTCCACGGCTTCCCGTCGATCCGGCCGAACAGTCGCAGCGGGGCCCCGTCCAGGTCGACCAGCCCGACCGCGTACGGCACGTCGCCCTCCATCCCGAGCGGCGCCGCGCCGAGCACCGCGCTGAACGCGTAGATCCGGCCGTGCTCGGGAAGGTCGATCCACTCGAGGTCCTCCGCGTGGCAGCGCGGGCACGCGACGCGCGGCGGCCACTGGAGGTCGCCGTCCCGCCGACATCGGGTCGTCGAGAGGCGCCCCTCGCGCAGCCGGTCGAAGAAGCGGGAGAGCCGGGTCTCGTTCGCGCTCTCGAGCGGGAAGAAATCGAGCAGGAACGGCCGCTTCTCCCGGGGATGCTCGTCCGCCGGTTTCTCGAGCGGGGCCGCGGCGGTCGGCACGTCGGGTCCGGGGCCCCGGCGAGGCTTCGCGGCGACGCTCACGCCGGTCCGCCTCCCTGGTAGATCATCACCGAGTGGACGTTCGCGCTCCCCGAGAGGTTGTGGACCAGGGCCCACTCCGGGTCGGGGACCTGCCGCGCGGGCGGGACGCGGCGCGCACACTGGTCGAACACCTCGACCGCCTGGGCGATCCCGGTCGCCCCCAGCGGGTGACCGCATCCGAGCAGCCCGCCCCGCGGGTTGACGACGACGTCGCCCCCGAGGTCCGAGCGGCCGTCCTCGACGAACGCGCCGCCCTCGCCGGGGCCGCAGAAGCCGAACGCCTCGTACTCCACGATCTCGGAGATCGAGAAGCAGTCGTGGATCTCCGCGAAGTCGAGGTCCTTCGGGCCGATCCCCGCGCTCCGGAACGCCTCCCGCGCCGCGAGGGTCAGTCCGGGCCACTCGCTCAGCGAGCCCGCATGCGCCAGATTGTGGAAGTCCGAGTACTGCCCGGTCCCGCGGACCCACACCGGAGCGTCGGTGTACTGCCGGGCGCGGTCGGCGGCGACCAGCACGACCGCGGCCGCTCCGTCGGTCATCGACGAGCAGTCGCCGAGCCGCAGCGGCGGCGCGACCAGGGGTAGGCCCTTGAGCTTGGCCCGAGGGAACGTCTTCGCGTAGAACTGGGCGTTCGGGTTCGAGTTCGCGAACCGATGGTTCTTCTCGGAGACCGCCGCGAGCTGATCGTCCGTGGTGCCGTGCTCGAGCATGTGGCGCTGCGCGACCATCGCGAAGAACGGCGGGGCGGTCGCACCGCCCGGCCCGTCCCACGCCCGGTCCATCACGCACACCATCGAGGTGTTCGCCTCGGCCATCGAGGGGAGGTTCATCTTCTCCACGCCGACCGCCACCGCCACGTCGGAGAGCCCCGCCGCGATGGCGGCGTACGCGGATCGGATCGCGGACTGACCGGAGGCGCAGGCGAGCTCGGTCCGCTGGACGATCCGATGCGGACGCAGGCCCATCTGCTCGGCGGCGAACGGCGCCACGTGCGACTGGAACGCGAACCGCTCGGGCTCGGCGGCCCCGACGAACAGCGAGTCGACGTCCTCGGTGCGCAGGTTCGGGACCGCGCGGAAGAGTGCCGCGCCGACCTCCTGGGCGAGCTCGGCCCACGTGGCCGGCCGGACCCCGAAGGCGGTGGTCGCCCCGCCCACGAGCGCGACCTCGCGGGCGATCATGCCGCCTCCCGGCGCACCGCGTCCGCCACCCGATCCCCCGCGGTCCGGGTGGAGACGGTACCCCCCTGATCGTAGGTCCGGGCCGCTCCGCTCTGGAGCGTCGAGGCGATCGCGCGCTCGAGCCGGTCGGCCTGGCGGCGGAGGCGGGCGTCGGCGTTCCGGTCCCCGAGCCAGCGGAGCATCTGCTCGAGGGCGAAGAACGTCGCGAACGGGTTCACCTGGTCCTTGCCGGCGTACTTCGGCGCGCTTCCGTGGACCGGCTCGAACATCGCGTGATCCTGTCCGATGTTCCCGCCGGAGGCGAACCCCATCCCCCCCTGGAGCACCGCGGCGAGGTCCGTGATGATGTCCCCCATCATATTCGTCGCGACCACGACGTTGTACTGCTCGGGGTTGCGGATCAGCCACTGCGTGAACGCGTCGACGTATGCGTAGTCGCGCGGGATCTCAGGATACTCGGCCGTGCCGATCCGGTCGAAGGTCTCGCGGAAGAAGCGGCACCCCTCGAGCACGTTCGACTTGTCGACGCAGGTGACGCGGCGGGCCCCGTCGGCGGGCGCGCCCCGGGCCCGGGCCCGCGCGAGCTCGAACGCGAAGCGGATGACCCGCTCCGACCCCTTCTTCGTGACCACCCGCGTGTCGATCGCGACCTCGGTCTCGCCGGCCCGCCTTAGCCGCCCGCGGGCGGGCGTGTAGAGGTCCTCGGTGTTCTCCCGGACGATCACCATGTCGACGCGGTCGGGCGACCACACCTGGCGGTAGTCGCCGCTGATCCGATGCTGGACCCCGGGGTAGAGGCGGCACGGTCGGACGTTGGCGAACAGGTCGAGCGACTCGCGCAGGCCGAGGACGAGGGCCCGGCCGGCGATGTCGCCGTTCGGGAGCATCGCGCCCGGCCAGCCGACGGCTCCGAGGAGGATCGCGTCGGCGGACTGCGCGGCCGCCGCGCCTTCGGGCTCCCACTCGCGACCGGTCTTGAGGTAGTACTGTCCGCCCCCCGCATGCTCGGTCCAGTGCCACGGCGCGGGTCCGCCCTCGGCGAGCGCCGCGAGGACCTTGAGGCCCTCCCGGATCACCTCGGGCCCGGTGCCGTCCCCCGCGAACACGGCGATCTCGTAGCCCGCGTCCTTCATGCCGGCGCCCCCGCGGAGGGGGTGCGGGCCGCCAGCTCGCGGCGGACGTGCTCGACGAGCCCGCCGGCCTCGAGGATGCGGAGCAGGTGGGGCGGCAAGGGGGGGAACGCGACGGAGGCCCCGGTCCGGACGTTCGTGACCCGGCCCTGCCCCATCTCGATCCGGGCCGTGTCGCCCTTCTCGAAGATCGCGCGCACGCCGGGGACCTCGATCACCGGGAGCCCCAGGTTGATCGCGTTGCGGAAGAAGATCCGCGCGAACGAGTCGGCGACCACCGCGCCCACGCCGATCGCGCGCATGGCTGCGGGGGCGTGCTCGCGGCTCGAGCCGCATCCGAAGTTCTCGCCGGCCACGAGGATGTCGCCGGGGCGGGCCCCCGCCGCGAACTCGGGGAGCGCGATCTCGAACACGTGCTTCTTGAGCTCCTCGGGATCGATCACCGTGAGGTACTTCCCGGAGATGATCCCGTCCGTGTCGACGTCGGCCCCGAGCGTCCACACCCGTCCCTCGATCACGTCCTGCATCGATCGGCCTCAGAGCATCGGGCGGTGGTCGGTGACCTCACCGGTGATGGCCGCCGCGACCGTCGCCGCGGGGGACATGAGATAGATCCGGGCCTGCTTGGCCCCCATCCGTCCGGGGAAGTTGCGGTTCGACGACGACGCGCAGGCCTCCTCGGGCGCGAGGAGCCCCATGTTCCCGCCGAAGCACGCGGAGCAGCTCGAGTTGGTGAAGACCGCGCCCGCTTCGGTGAACGTCTCGATGATCCCTTCCTTGAGGCACTGCTCGTAGATGCGGGTCGAGGCCGGCGACACGATGAACCGCACGCCGGGCGCGACCTTGTGCCCCTTCATCAGCGCCGCGCCCTCCCGGAGGTCCTCGATGCGGGCGTTCGTGCACGACCCGAGGAACACCTGGTCGACCTTCACGTGCTCGCGGGCGACCTCGGGCAGCGGGCGGACGTTGTCGGGCGAGTAGGGGCAGGCGACCATCGGCGGCATCCCGTCGACGTCGATCTCCACCTCCCGGTCGTACCGCGCGTCCGCGTCGGCCCACATGGGATGCATCGCGTGCTTCGCGGTGGTCGCGAGGTACTCGTACGTCTTCGAGTCGGGGGCGACCATGCCGCACTTGGCCCCCATCTCCGTCGTCATGTTGCAGATCGTGAGTCGCTCGGGCATCGAGAGCGCCTCGATCGTCGGGCCGGTGAACTCGACCGACTTGTACGTGGCCCCGGTCGTGCGGATCTCGCCCAGGACCCGGAGGACCAGGTCCTTCGCGGTGACGCCCTTGTCGAAGTGGCCGCGCACCCGGACCCGAACCGTGGAGGGCACCTTGAGCCAGAGACGGCCCAGCGCGAGCACGGCCGCCATCTCCGTCGGACCGATCCCCGCGGCGACGGCCCCCATCGCGCCGAGGGTGTTCGTGTGGGAGTCGGTGCCGACGGCGAGGTCGCCGGGCACGACCCATCCGTTCTCCGCGAGGATCTGGTGGCAGATGCCGTGGTTCCCGACGTCGTAGAAGTGCGGGAGGTGGGTCTCCGCCGCGAACTTCCTCAGGATCCGGTGGAGCACGGCGGCCCCTTCGGTGGGGGCCGGGACCCAGTGGTCGATCGCGATCACGACCCGGTCCGGGTCCCAGACGCGCTCGGCCCCCATCTGGTGGAACGGGGCGACCGTCTGGGCGCCCTGCTCGTGCATCATCGCGAGATCGACGTTGCCGTCGACGATCTGTCCTGGCACCACGCGCTCGGACCCCGAGGCGCGCGCCAGGACCTTCTCGGCGAGAGTCATCCCGTGGCCGCTCGACGCGCTCATGCGCTCACCGCGGTGATGCCGACCGCATCCACCATCGCCCAGAAGTCGGCATCGGAGAGGCCCGGGCGCTCGAACAGGCGGCGGTACTCGTGGAGGAACCGGAGGAGGTCCTCCTTCGAACGGGTCTCCGTCTCCGCCTTGATCCGCCGGAGCAGCTCGAGGAGGAGCGGGTCGTTCGCCGTCAGGCCGCGCTCCTTCAACTTCTCCACGAGGGCGGCCTTCCCCGTGTGCTTCCCGAGGATCATCTGGCGGCGGGCGCCGACGACCTCGGGCTGGAGGGGCTCGTACGTGAGGGTGTTCGCGAGGATCCCGTGCGTGTGGATGCCGGCCTCGTGGGAGAAGGCGTTGTACCCGACCAGGGCCTTGTTGGCGGCGACCGGGATGCCCGAGAGCTCCTCAACGAGCCGGGACAGCTCGACGAGCCGCTCGGTCCGAAGGCCGGTGCGCACGCCGTAGAGCGACTCGAGGATCACGGCGACCTCCTCGAGCGCAGCGTTGCCGGCGCGTTCCCCGAGGCCGTTGACGCAGACGTGGGGGGAGCGCGCGCCGCACTCGATCGCCGTGATCGTGTTCGCGGTGGCGAGCCCGAAGTCGTTGTGGCAGTGGACGGACAGGTCCTTCGGATGGACGCGCCGCTGGAACTCGGTGAGGTACCAGCGGAAGGTCAGGGGCGTCATGATCCCGACCGTGTCGGCGACCACGAGCCGGTCGGCGCCCGCGTCCTGCACGTCGCGGTAGAGCCGCTCGACGAAATCCAACGGAGCGCGCACGGTGTCCTCGGTGACGAACGCGACGTGGAGACCCGCCTCCTTGGCCTGGCGCACGGTCGCGACCGAGACCCGGTGGACCTCCTCCTGCGTCATCTTGAGCTTGTAGCGGAGGTGCACCTGGCTCGCTGCGACGAAGATCGCGATGTGCGTCGCGCCGCTGTCGATCACCGCCTGGACGTCCCGCGGCACGGTCCGCGCGGCCGCGAGGATCTGGCACTTGAGGCCCGAGCTCGCGAGGAGCCGCACCGCACGGTCCTCCTCGTCCGAGACCACCGGGATCCCCGCGTTCACGAGCGGGACCCCGATCTCGCCGAGCAGCGTCGCGATCCTCAGCTTCTCCTCGGGCGTGAAGTGGACCCCCGGCGTCTGCTCGCCGTCGCGCAGCGTCTCGTCCCAGAGAACGAGCGACTCGGGGATCCGACGCTCGGCGGCCGTCTCCGTGTGGTAGTTCTCGACCAGGCGAGACGACTCCATCGTCGGTTCTACTCGCGCAGGGCCATTAAGCCTAGCGCGGGGCCCGGCGTGCGCGGGCGCTCTTCGCCGGCGGGCGCGGGTACGCTCGGGGCCCCGGCTGTCGTGCCGTCCGGTCGCGCCGCGGCGGCGCCGTCCCCCGAGGGCGCTTGCCCCCGTCAAAGGGGGTAAATACGCACCCGTCCTCGAACGAGGTACGAACGGCCTTCGGCCAGCGACGGTAGCAGCATGACCACCCCGGCGGAACGCACGACGCCCATCTCCGGAGAAACCGGACCGGTCGAGGCCCCACGCCCCCTCGAGCTCGGTGACCTGAGCGTGATGATCGGAGGGCAGGGCGGCGACGGGACGCTCACCGTCTCGGACCTCCTCGGCCGCTACTTCCGCAAGTGCGGCCTGTACGTGTACACGTCCCGCAACGTGCTGTCCCGGATCCGAGGCGGCCACGCGGACGCGTCGGTCCGGGCCTCTCGCGACCCGATCTCGGCGGTCAAACCCCAGGTCGACGTCCTGGTCGCCTTCGACAACGAGGCGATCGAGATGGGGAAGGCCGAGCTCGCGCCCCACGGCTTCGTCCTCTACGACTCCACCGGCTTCCACACCGACCTCCCGAACTCGGCCGGATTCCCGTTCGCGACCCTCGTGGGGGGGCCGCTCGGGCAACCGATCTTCAAGAACACCGCCGCCTACGGCGCGCTCTCGGTGCTCCTCGGCTTCGATCTTGCGAAGACCCGGGCGGTCATCGAGGACCGGTTCAAGCGCCGGAGCCCCGAGGCGCTCGACAAGAACCTGAAGGCGCTCGAGATCGGGCGCAAGGCCGCGCTCGAGGCGACGGGCGTCGCGAACCGCTACTCGGTGCTCGACGGCGACGCGCACGACCTGATCCTCACCACCGGGAACCAGGCGGTCGCGCTCGGGTTCGTGGTCGGCGGGGGCCGGTTCTTCGCGGGCTACCCGATCACCCCGGCCACCGAGATCATGGAGTACCTCCAGCGGTACCTGCCGGCCTACGGGGGCGTCGTGCGCCAGGCCGAGGACGAGCTCGCGGCCGTGAACATGATCATCGGCGCCTCGTACACGGGCGCCCGCGTGATGACCTCGACCAGCGGACCGGGCCTCTCGTTGATGACGGAGGGGATCGGCCACGCCGGCACGGCCGAGATCCCGATCGTCGTCGCCGACTGCCAGCGGGTCGGGCCGAGCACGGGACAGCCGACGCGGCACGAGCAGTCGGACCTCTCGCACCTCGTGAACCTGGGCCACGGCGAGTATCCGAGGTTCGTCCTCGCGCCGGCGACGCCCGAGGACTGCTTCGGCATGACCGTGGACGCGCTCAACCTCGCGGACCGGTGGCGGGTCCCGGTGATCCTGCTGCTCGACCAGGCGCTCTGCCAGAACACCGCGACCAGCCCCCGCTTCGATGTCGGGAGCGTGCAGGTGGAGCGCGGGCCGCGGATCACGGCGGAGGACGCCGCGCAGCTCACGGAGTACAAGGCCTACCGATTCACCGACGACGGGGTGAGCCCGTACGCCCCACCGGGAACGCCCGGGCTGTGGGCGGAGATCACCGGCAACGAGCACGACGAGTGGGGCCACGTCTCCGTGAACGTGGCGAACCGCGTCCGCATGATGAAGAAACGGATGGAGAAGATGGTCCGCGCGGTGCCGGACCTGCCGCCCGCGCGGCTGTTCGGGGACCCGAAGGCGCGGATCGGCCTGATCGGGTACGGCTCGACCTCGGGTCCGATCCGCGAATCCCAGGCGATCCTCGCCACGCGCGGCGTCCCGACCCGCTACTTCCAGGCGCGCACCCTCTACCCGGTGCCGGTGGCGGAGCTCGATCCGTTCCTGAAGGACGTGGACGTCGCCTACGTCGTCGAGCACAACTACACCGGCCAGTTCGCGCGGCTGATCCGCGAGCACCTTCCGTGGCACCACGCGAAGCTGCGCTCGATCCTGAAGTACGACGGGCTCTCGTTCCGCACGCCGCAGATCCTCGGCGAGATCCAGGGGGCGACGTAGATGGTGACGTCCGCGAAGCCGGTGCCTCCGATCTGGTGCCCCGGGTGCGGCGACTTCGGCCTCCTCGCCTCGGTCAAGCGGGCCGCGGCGGACCTGAAGATCCCCCCGCACGACCTGGTGCTCGTCGGAGGGATCGGGTGCTCCGGGTCGATCCACAACTTCCTCGAGGTCAACGGGATCCATGCGCTCCACGGGCGCCTGCTGGCGCAGGCGGTCGGCGTGAAGCTCGCGAACCCGCATCTGACCGTGGTCGCGGCCGGTGGCGACGGGGACGGCTACGCGATCGGCATGGGGCACTTCATGCACGCGTTCAAGAAGAACGCCTCGATCCTCTACCTCGTGATGAACAACGAGACCTACGGTCTCACGAAGGGTCAGCCGTCGCCGACGAGCCAGATCGGGTTCGAGGGGAACATCGAGCAGCCGTTCGACGCGATCCTGAGCGCGCTCTCGATCCCGGCCCCCAACTTCATCGCGCGGACGTTCTCGGGCGACCCGAAGACGATGACCGCGGTGCTCGAGGAGGCGATCAAGTTCAACCACGAGCACCGGGGCTTCGCGTTCGTCGAGGACCTCTCGCCGTGCGTCACGTACAACGACACGTACAAGCTCTGGCGCGAGAAGGTGCTCGACCTCTCGAAGCTGCCGGGCTACGACCCGACCGACCGGCAGGCGATGTTCCGCCTGTACCTCGACACGGTGAACCAGGGCAAGATCCCGATCGGGATCATGCATCGGCCCAAGGAGGTCGCCGCGGCGGGCCTCGAGGCGAAGCTCCTGGGCACGGCCGTCGGTCCCGCTCGCTCGGACATCTCCCTCGCGTCGAACCTCGCCTCGTACCAGAAGCTAGTCGGCAGCGTCGCGTAGACCGGCGCTCCTCATCTTCCCGGCCCGCTTCCCGCCTCCGGGGGCATCGGCCATCTGGATCGGGATCGACGACACCGACAGCCCGGCCGGCGGCTGCACGACCTGGGTCCTGAGCGAGCTCCTGGCCGAGGCCCGGGGGGAGGGGGTCGATCTGATCGGCGAGCCGCGGCTGGTCCGCCTCAACCCCAACATCCCCTGGAAGACCCGGGGCAACGCGGCCCTGGCGGCCCGGTTCGGCCGCGGTCGGGGGCCCCGACGCCGGATCGGAGAGGCCGAGGGCCGACCCCTGTGGTCGTACCGATCCGCCCGGCCCCTGCCGCGGTCGGCGGCGGACGCCTGGGTCGAGCGAGCATGGGAGGTCGTCCTGCGCTCCGCGCGGACCGACGCGCCCGGGACCGATCCCGCGCTCGTCGCGCTCCCCGCCCCGGTCCCATCGTGGCTCTACTGGGACGCCGTACGATCGGTGGTCCCCGTCGCGAGGGTCCGGGCCGAGCTCGAGCGACGCCGGGCCGAGATTCGCACCCACGGGAGCGACCGGGGGCTTGTGGGGGCGACCGCCGCGGTCGCGTGGCCCGAGCGGCGGCCCACCTGGGAGCTCATCTCGTACCGGGCACCCGACCGCTGGGGTCGACCCCGGGAGGTCGACCGCGAGAGCGTGCGGCGCGCGGCGCGGGCCCATCCGGCGCTCTTCCTCTGCGACGATCCGCGCACCCGCCGCCTCCTGGTCGCGCCCCACACCCCCTGCCCGATCCTCTACGGGCTCCGGGCGACCGCCGCGACGCCCGCGCTCCGGGCGCGCCGCGAGGTCCGATCGGAACCGGTCGACCGATGGGTGCTGTTCCGGACCAACCAGGGAACGGGGGACCACTTGGTGGCGCGACCGCTCGACGACCGGCCTGCGCTCGGCTCGGGGCGGTGGGCCGGATGGGTGGGCGAGCCGCCCCTCGAGATGGGCGGAGGCCATGTCGCGTTCTCCATCGAGGACCAAGACGGGCGGGCGCTCCGATGCGTCGCCTTCGAGCCGACCAAGACGCTGCCCCGGGTCGCCCGGACCCTGCGCCCCTCGGACCGGGTTCGCGTCTGGGGGAGCTGCGGGCCGGACCGGGTGGTCCGGCTCGAGGGGCTCGAGATCGTGCGCCTCGCTCCCGGGCGGGGACCGATCCGCGGCCCCCGCTGCCCGTCCTGCCGGAAGGCGACCCGGTCGCTCGGGCACCTGCGCGGATACCGCTGCGCGACGTGCCGCCGCCGCTGGCCCCCCGAGGCGGGACGGCCGCGGTCGGACCCGATCCCGTTCGGCCCGGGCGTCTACCACCCGACGCCCTCGGCCCGTCGGCACCTCGCGCCGCGCGGGCCCGAGCCGTGACCGCTCGGGCGGACCGAGAGCTTTTGAGCCCCTGTCCCGGTGTATATACGGGTCCCGGCGCAGGGAGCCCGTCCCGCGCTCCGACGGCCGCGCGTCGGTCGGGCGCCCTCCGCGGCCCGGGCTGAAGGCGATGGTCTCCTGTCCCGTCTGCGGCGCCGAGGTCGGCGACCACGACGCGTGCCCTCAGTGCCATCTCGCGGTGAGCCTCTTCGGGTCGGTCCGCGAGGCGGCCCGGGAGGCGGCGGATTCCGATCCGACCTATCTCAAGACGATCGGCGAGCTCCTCGCGACCGTCGACGGCCCGGCCCCGGCCCGGCCGGGGCGCGGGGTCCCCGGTCCCCGCCTCGCCCCCCGGGAGCCTCCGGTCCCCGCCGCGCCTCCGGTCCGGCCTCCCCCAGCGCGTCCGCCGGTCGAGGTCGCGCCGCTCTCCGAGCTCCCCGAGGCGCCCCCCGAGAACGAGGTGCCCCGGGAGCTGAAGCGCCGCATCACGGAGTACTTTGAGATCGGGCGTCGGCTCGGCCTCGACTTCACCGACTTCTCCCAGCGGTCCCAGTCGGCCGCGCTGGTCGACGACATCGACTCTCTCGAGGTGCTGCAGCGGGAGATGTTCGTCCACCTCTCGAGCACGATCGCGGAGGAGTACGAAGCATGCCTCGCGCGGCGGAACGAGCTCGCGAACCTCCTCTCGACCGCGAGCGCGGACGTCGAGCTCACCGCCGTCCGTCGCGCGATCGGCGCCGGCGACCTGAGCGGCGCCCAGCGCCGCCTCGCGCACGTGCGGGAGGTGCTCGTCCGGATCGAGGAGCAGTGGCAGGTCGGCCAGATCCTGATCGCCGAGGGCGACCTGCTCGCCGAGACGATCCGCGAGCTCGGCGGCGACCCGACCCCGGCGATCGGACCGCTCGAGGAGGGCCGGAAGCTGTTCGCCGCGGGCCGCCGCGCGGCCGCGGAGCAGATGTGCGCCCGCTCCGCGATGGCGCTCTGGAGCCTGCTCGAGCCTCGGCTCATCGCCGACCTGAAACGACTGAGGGACCGGATGACGGAGGAGCGGGCGGCGGGCCTCGACATCGAGCCGGCGCTCGCCGAGCTGCGCGGACTGTCGACCGAGCTGCGCGGCCGCAACTTCGCCGGCACGATCCTGGCCTACCGACGCCTCCGCTCGACCGTGGAGCGGACGGCGCCGACGACCGTGGAGGGCCCGACCGGGCCCGCCTCCGCCGCCGAGATCCGGACGACGCCCTCGGCGTGACCCCCGCCACAAAGCCCAAGAACGGAGACCCGTCTCGCGCGGCCATGCCGGCCGGCGTGCTCCGCGGGTTCCGTGACTACCCCCCGCCCGACGGCGGCGCGCGCTCGGAGATCCGTCGTCGGATGCGCTCGGCGGCCCGCCGGGGCGGCTACCAGGAGCTCGAGGTGCCGTGCGTGGAGCTGTTCGAGCTCTACCAGACCAAGAGCGGGGAGGGGATCGCCGCCCAGGCGTGGATGTTCCACGACAAGGGGGACCGGCCCGTCGCGCTCGTGCCCGAGACGACCCCGTCGCTGGCCCGGGTCTTCGTGGAGCGGGCGAAGTCGGAGCCGATGCCCGTCAAGTGGTTCACGATCTCGAAGACCTGGCGCTACGAGGAGCCCCAGACCGGCCGGACCCGGGAGTTCACGCAGTTCAACCTCGACATCCTCGGTGTGCCGGGCGTCGAGGCGGAGGTCGACCTCCTGGCGACCGCCGCCCTCGTGCTCGACGACGTCGGGGCGCGCGACCTCTACGCGTTCCGGATCAACGACCGCGCGATCTCGGAGGGGCTCGGGCGCCTGTTCGGCGCGGATCGGCCCGCGCCGTTCTTCCGGGCCGTCGACCAGTACCGGAAGATCTCCCCCACCGAGTTCACGGCCGAGCTCGCTCAGGCCGGCGTCGCGGCGCCGGCGGCCGCCGAGCTGCTCGACGTCTTCGCGAAGGCCCCGAACGGCGTCGCCCCGCCCGAGCTCGACGCCTACCTCGACGCGCTGGTGGCGCGGGGTCTTGACGCGCGCGCCCAGGAGGGCGTCGAGCGGATGCGATCGCTCTTCCGCCTCCTCGTGCGCGCGGGGCTCGGCGACCGGATCGTCTTCGACATGACGGTCGTCCGGGGGCTCGCCTACTACACGTCCACCGTTTTCGAGGCGTACGCGCGCACGGACGCGGGCCGGTCGATCTTCGGCGGCGGCCGCTACGACCACCTGATCGAGCTGTTCGAGGGCCCGCCGACGCCCGCGGCGGGTCTCGCGATCGGCGACCAGATGCTCGAGGTGCTCCTCAAGCGGGCGGGCCGGTGGCCCGACGGCGAGCCGCCGCTCGACACCTACGTCGTGGTCGTGGACCGCGCCCAGATGGCCGACGCGATCCAGCTCGTCCAGGAGCTGCGCGTCGCCGGCCTGAGCGCCGACTGCGACCTCCTCGGGAGGTCGATGTCCCGCCAGCTCAAGGAGGCGGCGCGGCGGAGGGCCCGGCGGGCGCTGATCCTGGGTCTACGGGAGTCGGCTCCGGGGACGGTCGTGGAGCGTGACCTCGCGAGTGGTGCGCAGCGTGCGCTGGCTCGCTCCGAGGCGGCACGATCGGCGTGATCGACTCGAAGGTGTCGCCGTCCCACAGCAGGATCCCGTTCGGGGACTCGGCCCCGTCGACGTAGCCGTACCAGTAGACGACGGCGCCCTCGCCGAACAGCTCCGTGTACGGCGCGAGCTGGCGCCGAAGGTTCTTGCGGAGCTCGACGTCGTCGCCGAAGTTCGCCTTCGACTCGATCCAGGTGAGCTTCTGCCCGTAGAAGATGATCGGCTCGTCGAGGAGGGCGTCCGGGGTCTTCGCGAACTTGCCGCGCAGGTCCTTCTCGGTGCGGTACCCGATCCCGTGCTTCTCCAGCCAGCGCTGGAGACGCTCCTCGCCGCGTCGGCCGCGCTCCCGCTGGAGCTCCATGCCGCGCGGCGAGTAGATCATGTCGGCGGCGAGCAGGTCGTCGACCTCCTTGCGGATCCGCGCGTCGGGGGCGGTCTCGGGGTGGAGGAACGTGCCCCAGACCTTCTTGCGCGGGATCCCGAGCTCGCCGAGCATCTGCTGGCCGAGGAGGACCGGCGGGAACCGAAGCTCGCGCGCGATCTCGATCATCGGACGACCCCGACGCCACTGCTTCACGAGGTTCGGGATCTCGTGCTTCACGCGGTAGAAGCGCCGGGTCGCGTCGCGCGTGACGCGGTGGGTGTGGATGACGAATAGGAGGTCCTCGTCGAAGTGCTCGTGGTGCGCGATGCGGTGGACGTCCTCGTACGTCGCGAGGCTGTCGTACAGGCGCTGGTAGGTCGCTCGGTCCATGGCAGAATTCGGAACGGAGGTCAGCGAGGCCCGCTCACGGATAAGGTTGCGCGGGCGGCCGGGAACGACCGCGGGAGGTCACTCCCGCCAGTCGATCCCGACCGTACGGAAGCCGATCTTCGCGACCGGGGGAGGGCGCCGCTTGTGGCGGGTCGACTCGACCCGGTGCGCCACGCCGTGGACGCGCTCGATCGGAAAGCCGGTGATCTCGGCGATCTCCTCCTCGGTCCTCAGCTGCTCGAGGCCGTGGAGGATCTGGTCGATCTCGGAGTACGGCAGCCCGAGCTCCGCCTCGTCGGTCTGGCCTTCCCAGAGCCCGGCGCTCGGCGGCCGGGCACGGATCGCCTCGGGGAGGCCGAGCCGCTCGGCCAGCGCGCGGACCTCGGTCTTGTAGAGGTCGCCGATCGGAAGGAGGTCAACCCCGCCGTCGCCGTACTTGGTGAAGTACCCGAGGAGGAGCTCCGACTTGTTCCCCGTGCCCGCGACCAGGCGCCGGGACTCCCGCGCGATCGCGTAGAGCGCGGTCATGCGCACGCGGGGCGCGATGTTCCCGAGGGTCACTCGTTCCGTCACCTCCGGGACCAGGGATCGGACCGCCGACTCGGCGGCCGCGATCGGCACCGTCCGGCTGGCGATGCCGAGGCTGCGCGCGTACGCCTCGGTCTCCCGCGCGAGGTCGGCGGGGAATCGCGCGTCCGGCAGGAGCACGCCGAGCACGTGGTCCGGTCCGAGCGCGTCGCGGGCGAGACGGGCGGTGAGGGCGCTGTCGATCCCGCCCGAGAGACCGACCACCACGCCCTGCGCGCCGTCGAAGTGGGCGTGGGCGCGCAGGAACTGGTGGATCGTCGGCTCGGCGTGGGCCGGGAGCCGCGGTCGAAGGTCGGTCACGCCTCGACCCCCAGGGGCTCGAGGGCGCGCCGCTGCGTCCACTCGGCGCGGCAGTCGCACGAGAGCTCCGCGAGCGGGCCGAACTCCTGGGCGAGGGACGCCTCCTCGATCGCGCCGAGCACGCGCGCATCGCACCGGCCACAGTTGTGCGGTCCGCGGGGCTTGCCGCCGGCCGTCGGGAACGAGACGAGCCGGGCGGCATCGCGGACCGCCGCGCCCGCGCGCAGCGACTCGACGACGCTCCACAGCCAGGGCGGCCGGTAGCGGCCCCGATGGTAGAGCCACTCCACCACGGTACCGTTCTGGATGTGCACCGGGTTGATCGAGAGCGCATCGAAGTGGGCGGACGCCGCCGCCACGGAGCGCACCACGTCGTCGATCGACTCCTGTTCCGTGAGGTACGGCGGCTTCAGCAACAGGTAGGCCTTCGCGCGGAGACCGAGCGCGCGGACGCGGTCGCCGGCCGCGAGGTAGGCGCTCGGGGGCGCGTTCTTGTGGACGTACCGGGCGAGGACGGTCGGGTCGGTCGTCTCGAGCCCGAGCGCGACCTCGAGCTCCCCCGCGAACGCCGACCGGAGCGGGGCGAGCGCGGCCTCGGTCGCGAACTCGGGGAGCGTCTCGAACAGGAGACGGCGCGCGCGGCCCGAGAACGCGGCGACGAACCGTTGGCGGCTCTCGGGGTCGACCTCCCGGTCGTCGAGGAAGCTACCCGAGGTGTAGACCTTCACGTACGGCTCGCCCCGGTACCGGGCGAGCGCCCGGTCCGTCTGCTCGCGGAGCTCCTCGGGCGTCGCCGAGCGCCCGAGCGTGTCCTTGGCGTAGCCGCACATCGAGCAGCCCTTCTGGTCGGCCCAGTAGCAGCCCCGCGTTTTCAGGATCAGGACGAACGCGTCGACGCGCTCCGGCCCGATCGCCTCGCGCTCCACCCACTGGTTCACGTAGCGACGGGCGGAGGTCCCGCTCGCGGGATCCGGCCGCCGGTCGTGCGCGACCGCGCGGGCGAGCGAGCCTCCGGTCACGGCTCCTCGAGCTCGATGGAGACCGGGTCGTCGTCGTGCAGGGAGAGCACGTCGCGCAGCCGCTCCGCGGCGATGAACTCGACGACGTCCTGGTAGTGCGTGCGATCGGGATGGATGAGGTGGCAGGGGTGACCGTTCATCCGGGCCGGAAAGCAGGACGCGCCGCCGAACGTCCGGCCGCTCGCCTCGAACCCGTCGATCCGGAGCCCGGTCCATCCCCCGACGAGGTCGACCTTGCGGCGCGCCTCGGCCCCGACGCGGACGTTGAGCGTGCCGGGGTACGGCGAATAGCCGAGCCGCTCCGTGAACTGGACGACATAGCCGGGCTGGCTCAGGTAGTAGCGGCCCTCCCCGAGCCCGGAGACGACCGTCCCGGAGAACGAGAGGCGGCCGGGGCCCTCGAAGATGCGGCGGTACGCCTGGTACTCGCCGCGGAGGGTCGCCATCCCGGCGGGGGTCACCGTGAGGCGCTGGCGGCGCTGGGCGAGCGACCGCGTGATCGCACCGGCCCCCTCGAGCGCGACCAGGTAGCGGTCGGCCGCCTGCTGGCTCACGCCGATGCGATCCCCGAGGGCGCGCGAGGTCATGACCGACGGCGTGTGGTCGGCTCCCGCGAGCGCGAGAACCTTGAGCACCGCGAGGGCGTCCCCCCGCGTGCGGGGGCGCTCGCCCTTCGAGCGCCCGGGCGGGCCGGAGCGTCGCTCAGCCGCCTTTCGAGGGGGTTCCCTGCGGGGCATGGAGCGTCACGACGTTCGAGCCGCGGAGGAGCACGCGACCGATCCGTCGGGTCACCTCGGCGGTCGTCTCCTCGGTGTCGTCGAGGACCAGGTTCATGTGCTCGTCCAGGGCGAGCAGCTTCCCCGAGAGCCTCCGCGAGTCCTTGAGGACCAGCATCACCCGCTGTCCCAGGACCCGTTCGAGAAGGTGCGTCGGCGCGTCGGCCATCGCGCGAACCACGGACCACGGGTCTTAGCCTTTCGGGTCGGGCGGGGCGCGAAGCTATCCGACCCGACCGGGTCGGTCGCCGAATGCCGGAGGCGGCCCGCTTCTCGAAGGGCCTCGACGACATCGTCGTCGGGCGGTCCTCGATCTCCTGGGTCGGAGGAGAGACGGGGGACCTGGTCTACCGGGGGTTCGACGTCCGCGAGCTCGTCCCCGGCCTCCCGTACGAGTCGGTCGTCCACCTCCTCCTCTACGGCGAGCCGCCGTCCGCGGACCCCTCGCGCGAAGTGGGCCGGGAGCTCGCGGCCCGGCGCGACGCGCCGGCGCCGGTCGAGCGCGTGGTCGACGCGCTGCCCACCGGGCTCCCGCCGCTCGAGGCGCTGCGCACGATCCTCTCCGCGCTCGGCGACGGAAGCTTCGGCTATCCGCCCACGCGGGAGGAGGGGTTCGGCCTCATCGCGCGGACCCCGACGCTGCTCGCGCGCTACGTCCGCCACGCCCGGGGCGCGGCTCCGATCCCGCCGCGCGCCGACCTCGGCCACGCGGCCAACTACCTCTGGATGATGTTCGGGGAGCTCCCGGACCGTCGCAAGGTGGCCGCGCTCGAGGGCTACCTCGACCTCCTCGCCGACCATGGGATGAACGCCTCGACGTTCGCCCTCCGGGTCGTGATCTCCACGCAGTCCGACCTCGCGAGCGCCGCGACCGCGGCCCTCGCGGCCCTGAAGGGTCCGGTGCACGGCGGCGCCCCGAGCCGGGTCTCCGACATGCTCGATGCGATCGGCTCGCCCGACCGCGCCGCCGGCTGGGTCGCCGACCGGCTCGCGCGCAAGGAGGTACTGTACGGCTTCGGCCACCGGGCGTACAAGACCGAGGACCCCCGCGCGGTCGTCCTGCACCGCATCGCGCGCGAGGTCGCGGAGCCCCATCGGCTGAAGCTGGCGGAGGAGGTCGAGCGCGCGGCCCTCGACGCGCTCCGGCGGGCGAAGCCCGGCGCGCGTCTCTACACGAACGTCGAGTACTACAGCGCGGTCGTGCTCGAGGCGGTCGGGCTCCCGCGCGAGCTGTTCACGCCGACGTTCGCGGTCGCCCGGACCGCCGGCTGGACGGCCCACGCGCTCGAGCAGGCGAGCGACAACCGCCTGATCCGCCCGGACGTCGAGTACGTCGGCCCCGCCAAGGGCCGGGTCTGGCCCCGGCCGATCGCGGGGCACTGACCCGCCCGCGGGCGGCGGGGGATCACGTCCCGGTCTTCGGGTTCCCGTCGTCGACGACCTTGAAGTCGGCGTCGACCGGGCCGGAGCCCGCGGCCGCGTCCGAGGCCGGCTCGTCCGTCGGGGCGGTCGGAGGTTCCGACGCCCCCGGCGGGGGCGAGCCGCTCTGGTAGAGCTTCTGGGCCACGCTGTGGAGGGCCCGGGTGAGCTCCTCGGTCCGCGCGTGGACGTCCGAGAGGCTCACGTCCTTCTGTTCGAGCGTCGCGCGGAGGGCCGTGACCTTCTCGCGGATGCCGTCGGCCTCCTCGGTCGAGAGCTTCTCCTTCTGGTCCGCGAGCAGGCGCTCCGCCTCGTAGGCGAGCGTCTCGGCCTGGTTCTTCGCCGTGACCAGCTCCGCCCGCTGTCGGTCCTGGTCGGCGAACTGCTGGGCCTGGTTCACCATCTTCTGGACCTCGTCCTTCGACAGCTTGTTGGACGCGGTGATCGTGATCCCCTGCTTGCGACCGGACGCGAGGTCCTTCGCCGAGACGTTCAGGATCCCGTTCGCGTCGATGTCGAAGCTCACCTCGATCTGGGGCACGCCGCGGGGCGCCGGCGGGATGCCGGTCAGGAGGAAGCTCCCCAGCGGAACGTTGTCGGCCGCCATCGGGCGCTCGCCCTGGAAGACCTTGATCTCGACGGTCGACTGGTTGTCCGCCGCGGTCGTGAACTTCTCGCTCTTGCGGGTCGGGATCGTCGTGTTGCGTTCGATGAGCTTCGTGAACACCCCGCCCATCGTCTCGACCCCGAGCGACAGCGGCGTCACGTCGAGCAGGAGGACGTCCTTGACCTCGCCGGCGAGCACGCCGCCCTGGATGGCGGCGCCCATCGCCACGCACTCCATCGGGTCGACCCCCCGCTCGATCGGCCGACCGACCGTCGACTCGAGCACCTTCTGGACGATCGGCATCCGCGTGGGCCCGCCGACCAGCACGATGCGGTTGATGTCCTCCTTCTTCAGCTTCGCGTCCCGGATCGCCTGCTCGACCGGGGCGCGGCACCGGTCGACCGTGGGCCGGACGAGCTCCTCGAGCTTGGCCCGCGAGAGGGTCAGGGCGAGGTGCTTCGGTCCCTCGTGGGTCGCGGTCAGGAACGGGAGGTTGATCTGCGTCTCGAGCGTGGACGACAGCTCGATCTTCGCCTTCTCGGCGGCGTCGCGGACGCGCTGGGCCGCCATCTTGTCCTTGCGGATGTCGACGCCGGACTCCTTCTGGAACTCGGACGCGACCCACTCGACGATCGCGTTGTCCATGTCGGTGCCGCCGAGCTGCGTGTCGCCGCTCGTCGAGATCACCTCGAAGACGCCGTCGCCGAACTCCATGATCGTGACGTCGAGCGTCCCGCCGCCGAGGTCGAACACGAGGATCTTCTGGTTCTTCCCGGCCTTGTCGAGCCCGTAGGCGAGCGACGCGGCGGTCGGCTCGTTGATGATGCGCACGACGTCGAGGCCGGCGATCGCGCCGGCGTCCTTCGTCGCCTGGCGCTGGTTGTCGTTGAAGTAGGCGGGCACGGTGATGACCGCCTTGTCGATCTTCTCGCCGAGGAACGACTCGGCGTCGCGCTTGATCTTCTGGAGCAGGAAGCCGCTCAGCTGCTGCGGCGTGTACTCCTTGCCGAAGATGCGGTACTTCTGGTCGGTCCCCATCTTCCGCTTGAACGCGTAGACGGTGCCCTCGGGGTTCGAGATCGCCTGGCGCCGCGCCGGCTCCCCGACGATGAGCTGGCCGTCCTTGGTGAACGCCACGTACGAGGGGAACGCCTTCCCGCCTTCCGCGGTCGTTCCCTCGGCGCTCGGGATGATGACGGGTCGCCCCGCCTCGAGGACGGCGGCGGCCGAGTTGCTGGTTCCTAGGTCGATTCCGATGATCTTTGCCATGTTGCGTGCTCCCCGGACCTCGGCCCGCCGGGCGGCGGGAGTTGGCCCGGAATTCGTTATCAGTGAGCCATTACTCGTATAAAAAGACTTGTAGCCCCGTCCTCGAGGGAATGGGGGCGCGCGGTCCTGGGGAATCAGCGGAGGAGCGCGAGGACCTGGTCGTGCAGGCGGCCGTTCGACCCGATCCCGTCCCCGCCCCGGATCGTCGCGCGGCCGTTCCAGTCGGTGAACCGTCCACCGGCCTCCGCCAGGATCGGCAGCAGCGGGGCGGCGTCCCAGACCGCGAGGCCCGTGTCGATCATCACGTCGGCCCGCCCGGTGGCGACCAGCGCGAAGCCGTAGCCGTCGCTCCAGCCGCGCTGCGTCCGCGTCGCGCGCCAGAGGCGGCGGAACTCGAGCCCCCGGTTCTCGAGCGCGCGCACGGAGGTGGTGAGCAGGGTCGCGTCCGCGAGGTCGTCGACCGCCGAGACGCGGGCCGGTCGCCCGTTCCACCGGCACCCCCGGCCCACGGCCGCATCGACCGTCTCGCCGAGGGCCGGCAGGTGGATCACGCCGACCGCCGGGCGGCGATCGACCTCGACGCCCACGAGGACCGAGAACAGCGGGACCCCGTGCACGAACGACTTCGTCCCGTCGATCGGGTCCACGATCCAGCGGACCCGCCGGTCGGTCCCGGTCTCGCCGCCCTCTTCCCCCAAGATGGCGTGTCGCGGGAATTCCCGCCGTATCACCCGCCGGATCTCCGACTCCGAGGCTCGGTCGTAGGAGGTCACCGGCGAACCGTCGGGCTTGGTCTCCGAGCCGATCCGGCCGCCGAACCCTTCGAGGGCGCGCCGTCCCCCGGCGATGGCGGCGGCGCGCGCGAGCGACCGAAGCCGATCGAGGAACGCCGGGTCGGCCCGCGCGTTCGACCGACCGGGCATCCGGGTCCCCGAGGGCCCACGCCTCGCGGCGCCCATCAGTCTTACCCCGCTCGCCGACCGTCGGTCGATAAGGGGCCGCGTCGCCTCGTGCGGGTCGGATGCCGCCCGCCGGACGATCGAGGGAGTCGGGCGCGACCGCGTGGCCCCGGGCCGTGCTGTTCGACATGGACGACACGATCTTCGACCACACGCTCACGTGCCGGGCGGCGCTGGTGGCGTTGCGCCGCGAGCGGGCGTTCCTGCGGCGCGTCGCGCTCGACGAGCAGCTAAGGACCTACGGGAGCCTGCTCGCGACCACCCACGTCCCGGTGATGCTCGGCCGGCGGACGAGCGACGACGCGCGACGGGATCGATTCCGGGCGATCGCCGCCCAGGCGGGACGCCCGGTCGGACCGGGCGAGGCCGAGGCGCTCTCGCGCGCCTACCGCGCCCACTATCAGCGGCTCCGCCGGCCAGTGCCGGGTGCGATCGGGCTCGTGCGCGCGCTCCATCGGGTGAGTCGGATCGGCGTCGTGACGAACAACACGGTCGCCGAGCAGACCGAGAAGCTCTCCTTCCTCGGGATCCGCTCGCTCGTCGACGTGCTCGTGACCTCCGAGGAGATCGGGGCCGCGAAGCCCGACCCCCGGATCTACGCGGCCGCCCTCCGGCGAACCGGAGCGGCGGCCGGCGAGGCGGTGATGATCGGCGACTCCTGGAGCAGCGATGTCGACGGGGCGCGGACGGCCGGCATCCGACCGATCTGGTTCAACCGGTTCCGGATTCCGAGACCCCGGGCGGACCCGGTGGACGAGGTCCGGTCCTTCGAACCCTCCCGGAAGGTCCTCGAGATGCTTCGGATCGGCCCGCGTCCGACCGCGGTGGGGAGGCGAGGGGTCCGTCCTCTCCATATAGGGCGCGGCGGCTGACCGCGGTTCGTGGCCCGGCTCGGCGAGGCGTGGACATCGTCGGCCCGACGGCTCCTACCCGCGATGCGAGCGTGGAGGACCGCGCTGCACCAGGAGCCCGAGCTCTCGTTCCACGAGCGCCGGACGCAGGAGATGATCGTGGCCGCCCTGGGCGAGCTCGGCATCTCCCACCGCACCTTCGACGGATCGACCGCGGTCCTCGGAACCTTCGCCGAGGACACCAACGGACCTGTCGTCGCCCTGCGCGCGGACATGGACGGGCTCCCCGTGACCGAGGCGACGGGTCTTCCGTTCGCCTCCCGGCACCCCGGTCGCATGCACGCCTGCGGCCACGACGTCCACATGGCGTGCGTCCTGGGGGCCGCGGCGCTCCTCGCCCGCCGCGATCGGACTCCGACGGGTCCCGTCCGGCTCCTGTTCCAGCCGGCCGAGGAGGATGGGGAGGAAGGCGGCGCGGCGCCGCTGATCCGGCTCGGCGGTCTCGAAACGCCTCACGTCGACTACGTCATCGGCCAGCACGTCCAGCCCGAGCTCCCGCTGGGCACCGTCGGCTGGCGCGTGGGCCCGTCGATGGCGGCCGCCGATTATTTCCGGATCACGGTGCAGGGTCACGGCGGCCACGCGGCGCTGCCCCACCTCGGCCCGGACGCCATCGTGGTGGCGAGCGAGATCGTCACCGGCCTGCAGACCCTCGTGAGCCGGGTCCGCAATCCGGTGGACCCCGTGGTCGTGAGCGTCGGATCGATCCACGGTGGGACCCGACACAACATCCTCCCGCGCGAGGTCGTACTCGAGGGCACGGTCCGGACGTTCCGCCCGGCCACGCGCGATCTGATGGAGTCCGCGCTGAAGCGACGCGCGCGAGCAATCGCCTCGGGGCTCGGCGCCCGAGTGCGGATCGAGTACCGCCGAGGATATCCCGCGCTGGTGAACCCCACGGAGCCGACCCGCACGATCGCCCGGGCGCTCGAGATCGAGCACGGCCGCGACCGGGTCCTGGAGCTGGCCGACCCGATCATGGGGGCCGAGGACTTCGCACGGTACCTCGAGGTCCGGCCGGGGACGTTCCTGAACCTGGGCGTCGGG
>DATJRX010000043.1:0-52362 GCA_035504395.1 Thermoplasmata archaeon
GGAAGCGAGGCGAGAGTGGGGACTCCCGCTCGTGATGCTCCGAATGGGGCTCATCTACGGGCCCAGCGGGTGGTTTCCCGAGTTTGCGCTCCGGATCCAGCGCGGCCGCGGGGTGCTGGTCGGCGCCGGTGAAAATTACACATCGCTGGTGAGTTCCCGGGACGTCGGCGAAGCCATCCGCGCCGCGGTCGAGGTGGCCCCTCGGGGGGAGGATTTCTTGATCATCGACGACGAGCCGATGACCCAGATCGCCTGGCAAGGGATCCTCGCGGAGAGCCTGGGCCGCCCCCCCGTTCGTCGGAAGGTCCCGTTTTGGCTCGCGTCCCTGTCCGCGGGTCGAGTGAACGCCGAGACGTTCGCGAGTTCGCGCCGAGCTCGCAACCGGCGGGCGAAGGAGCGACTTGGCTTCCAGCCGACGTTCTCCACGGTCCGCCAGGGATTTCCGGCAGCCCTGGCCGACGCCGGGGTCACCCCCCACCGGTGAAGGCGCCGGCCGAGGAGCGCGGTAGCCCCGAGCGGATTCGAACCGCTGTCGCCGGCTCCAAAGGCCAGCATGCTTGGCCGCTACACCACGGGGCTGCGGCAGACACCGGACGCTGGCTACTAAAGAGTGAACCTCGGAGACGCCCCCGAGGCTAAGAGCGGGCGACGGCTCGCGCGCCGATGCGCCGGACGAAGATCCTCGCCACCGTGGGCCCCGCCACGGACGAGCCGGCCCGGCTCCGAGAGCTGCTCCGGGCCGGGGCCGACGCGTTCCGGCTCAACTTCTCGCACGGTTCCGACGCGGACCACCGCGCGACCCTGGCACACCTCCACGCCGCCGCCCGGGCCGAGCACCGGGACGTGGCGGTCGTCGGCGACGTGCAGGGTCCGAAGCTGCGGATCGGGATGTTGACCACTCCGAGCGTCCAGTTGAGCGAGGGCCAACGCTGGCGGCTGGATCGTAGCGCCCTCCCCGGGGACGCTCGGAGGGTCGGCGTCGAGCTCCCGTCTTTCGCGCGGGCCGCACGAGCCGGCGACCCCGTGCTCCTCGGCGACGGGATCGTTCAGCTCCGCGTCGTGCGCGTCGGCCGAGAGGCCATCGACACGCGGGTGGAGGCCGGCGGGACCGTCTCGAGCCACGCCGGCATCTACCTGCCCCGCGCGCGATTGCGGGTCCAGGTGTTCGGGCCCAAGGACCGTCGGGATGCGGCCTTGGGGCTCGAGGGAGGGATCGACTTTCTCGCGCTCTCCTTCGTGCGGACCGCGACCGATCTCGAGGTCGCCCGCCGATGGCTCGACGGCCGCCGGGGGGGTCGCGCGGTCGGGCTCATCGCGAAGATCGAGCGGGCGGAGGCCCTCGCGGAGATCGACGGGATCCTCGAGGTCGCCGACGGGATCATGGTCGCGCGCGGGGACCTCGGCATCGAGGTCCCGCTCGAGCGGCTCGCGCTCGAGCAGAAGCGGCTCGTCCGCAGCGCGAACGCGGCCGGCAAGTTCGTGATCGTCGCGACGCAGATGCTGCTCAGCATGGTCTCTTCCCCGCGCCCCACCCGAGCGGAGGCGACGGACGTGGCGAACGCGGTCCTCGATGGGGCCGACGCGGTGATGCTCAGCGAGGAGAGCGCCGTCGGGGAGTATCCGATCGAGGCGGTCCGCTGGCTCGCGCGCATCGCGGAAGCGACCGAGCCGACCTACGACCCCCGGCCGGTCCGCGACCGGCTCGAGGTCGCGGTCCCGGGTCGCGGGGACGACCGAGCGGTGGCGCTGGCCGCCGTCACCCTCGCCGAGGGGGTGAGGGCCCGGGCCCTCGCGACCCCGACGCACTCCGGCCGGACCGCGCGCACGGTCGCCGCGCTCCGGCCGACGGTCCCGATCGTCGCGCTTTCGCACGATGCCGTCACCCGCCGCCGGCTCGCCCTCATCCGTGGGGTCGTGACCCGCGACGTCCCGGTGCACCGGAACCTGATCGAGCTTCGTGGCCAGGTCGGGGCGCTGCTGGACGGGGAGCAGTTCCCCGGCGAGGGCCCGATCGTCCTGACCGCCGGCTACCCCCTCAAAGGTCGGCCGACGAATCTGGTCACTCTGGTCGACTCGCCCCGGCGGCGGCCCGCCCTTCGCCGATGAAGTCGGTCGGCCGGAGCACCACGAGCACCGCGAGCGTCGCCACTGCGAGCGCGCCGGCATAGTACCACGCGGCCGTGTAACCGAAGGCCTCGGCGACGAACCCGAAGCCGATCGCGAGCCCGCTGCCGAGGAGGATCTGGATCCCATTGATCAGCGCGAGCGCGAACGAGAGCGATTCGGGCGCCATGCCCGGCAGGTACGACGGGAGGAGGTAGAGCACGGCGAACGCCACGGACGAACCGACCCCGAACACCGTGAACACCGCGACCAGGCCGGGGAAGTCGAGGAAGGGCACGAGGAAGATCACGGCCGCGCTCGCGAAGCTCACGATGGCGAGGAATCCGACCCGCGAGCGGACGCGTTCTCCCAGCCAGCCGCCGACCGGGGCGCCCGGGATCTCGACCAAGACGAACAACGTGGGCAGGGTCGCGGCGAGCGGGAGACTCCAGGCGGGATGGGCGACCGAGGCGTATTCGACCGTGTACTGGGCGAGGATGTAGCTCGCGGCCCAGGCGCCCGTGAGCCCGAGTCCGAGGGCCCACAGCGCCCGGGATCGCAGGGCGGGCCACGCGAGCCGCAGGGCCGCGCGCGTCGACGGCGCCGGACTCGGCGGCGGAACCGCGGGCAGGAACGCCGCGGCCCCGGCAGCCGCGACCAGGAGGCCGGCGCCGCCCACCGCCAGGGCCCACGGCCAACCGAACGCCGCCCCCACGAACGCCCCCGCGATCACCCCAATGCCCGCGCCCGCCGCGAAGCCGGCGTTGTAGAGACCGATCACCGGGCCTCGCGCTCCGGCGGGGTAGTACGAGGCCACCAGCCCGAGCGCCGGGGCGAAGAAGAACGCAGCGCCAGCCCCCGCGCCGAACCTCAGCCCCGCGAGCACCATCCAGTTCGGGGAGAACGCGGACGCGAGTGCGAACGCGCCCATCACCGCGAGCGCAACGAGGCAGACCCGGCGGTTCCCCCACCGGAGGGCCGCGATCCCTGCCGGCAGCTGAAAGACCCCGGCACCGACCAGGAACGCGCCGAGCACGATCCCGAGCCGCGCCGTGCCGATCCCGAGGCTCGTGCCGATCAAGGGGAGGACCGCGCCGACGTTGTACCAGTTGAACGCGTAGACCGAACGGGCGACCAACAGGGTGATCGCCGCCCGGTGGCGCCCGGCGGGACGGCTCGGCGTGGGCTCAACTCCCGCCGAGGATCCCGCGGGTCTCGAAGTACCTCAAGAATCCGCCGGCGGCGAGCTCGTAGCCGGACACCATGAGCGACCGGTCCTCCGGCGTCGCCGATCCCGCCGGTCCGGTCGGAGCGCGCCCGAGGTCGTGGGCCCGAAGCCGTTCCGCGATGAAGCCGACGTCCGCGCGCTCCCGGGCCGCGGCCAAGGCGACGTCGCGCCAGTCCTCCACGACCGACCGGTATCGGGCCAGATCGGCCGCCCCGTCGGGGCTCGGCCCGAAGTGGCTGTAGAGCACCTGCGCGGGATCGAGCCGACGCATCGCCTCCACGCTCGAGAACAACTGGTCGAGGTCGAGATCCGGCGGCGGCACGGCCGGACGGACCCGGGAGCTCCGTTCGAGGCGGACCCCGGCGCCGTCCCCGGTGAAGACACCGCGGATCGCCGAGTCGAAGAACGAGAGATGGTGGCGCGCGTGGCCCGGCGTCGCGATCACCGAGAGCGTTCCGCCGCGCAGCGGAAAGCTCTCGCCTCCCTTCAGCGCGACCAGCCGGGGCGCGGCCACCGGGAGGATCGGACCCCACAAGGGATCCGCGGCCGCGCCCCAGGCCCGACGCGCGCTCGCGATGAGGCGTGAGGGATCCAGGAGGTGCGGGACGCCCAGTTCGTGGGCGTAGAAGGTCGCCCGGGGCAGGTCGTCGGCCAGGGCCCCGATCCCGCCGGCGTGATCGAGGTGGATGTGCGTGACGAGAACGTGGCGAATGTCCTCGCGCGCGACGCCCGCCCGACCGATCCCGGCCAACAACGGCGCGCGGCACGTCGACGGGCCGGTCTCGATCAGCGACCATCCGTCCTCCTCCGGGAGGAGGTACGCCGCGACCAACCCCTCCGTGTCGCGGAAGTCGAGATCGAGCAGCTGCCGGCCCTGTCCGAGCTCGAGGACCCTCGGTCGGCTCACCGGTCTTCCCCTAGAGCACCGGCGTGCCCCGGATGTAGATCGAGATCCAGCAGATGGCCGCCAGGACCGCCGCGACGGCGAAGCCGACGGCCCAGACCGCGGTGTCCCATCGCAGGACCTTCGCGCCGTCGAGGGGTCCGACCGGGACGAGGTTGAAGGCGGCGAAGAACGCGTTGAAGTACGCCACCAGGACGAGCCAGAACCAGTAGGGGCTGCCGGCGAACCAGAGCCCGAGCGCGCCCACGTAGAAGATCACCGCGAAGCCCATGTTCGACGCCGGCCCCGCGAAACTGGTCCGCCCCCACTCCCGGACGTCGCCCATGCCCCCGACGACGGTCGCCCCGGGGGCCGCGAAGAGGAACCCGAGGTAGGCCGTGAACACCGAGAAGACGAGACCGATGGGCGACCAGCGGAACTCCGCCCAGTACCCGCGCCGCTGCGCCGAGATCTTGTGCGCCATCTCGTGGCAGACGAACGCCGTGAACGAGATCCCGGCCGCGGCGAGCACGACCGCCAGCGGCACCGATCCGAGGACCCCGAGTCCGAATCCGGTGAACAGGCCGCCTACCCAGAGGATCAGCACGAAGTCGAAGGTGAGCACGAGGAACGCGACGCCGATCTCCAGCAGTTCCCGCGGTGACGTGCGCACGCGCGCGGTCGCAGGTCGGGCCGGGGCCCACGTGTAACTGTAGGAGCTCGAACCCGGAGGATAGTTCACGCTGGCACCTCCGACGGGCCCGCGGCGAGCGGAGCATACGGCATCGGCGGGGTCCACTCCGTGCCCCCGAGGAGGTGCCGGAGCAGGTCGACGCCGTCGGCGAGCCGCGGGCCGGGTCGCGAGAAGTACGCCTCGTCCGCGAGGTAGATCCCGCGCGGGGGCCGGAGCTCCGAGATTGCCGCGCGGAGGGACTCCGCTGCGAGCTCACGCCGGGTGCGATCGACCGAGAAGCTGCAGGGGCTGAGCACGATCAGATCCGGCGCGGATGCGCCGATCGACGCCCAGTCCGTTCGATCCCCCGGCCGGCCCCGGGCGGGGCCGAGGCTCTGCGCGCCGGAGGCCCGGACCATCTCCGCCGCCCAGAGCCCCGCGAGGATCGGCGGATCCAGCCACTCCACTACCGCCACGCGCGCCGGCGAACTCGGCCGGGGCCCGGCCCGCGTCCGTTCCCGCAGGCGCGCGGCCAGCTGACGCCCGGCCGGTCCGTCGTCCAACGCCGAGCCTACGGCGAAAACGGACTCCCATACTTGGCCGAGCGAGCGTGGGGTTAGCGAGACGATGCGCGGCGCGACGTCCGCGCGCGCGCAGGCGGCGGCGACCTCCGCGTCGGTCACCGAGCAGACCCCGCACAGGTCCTGCGTCAGGATAAGGTCGGGCTCGAGCCGCCGCAGCAAATCGACGTCCAGCTCGTACAAGCTCTCATGGCGGTCTCGGACATCCTGGACTCGCCGGTCGATCTCGGCCGAGGGCCGGTCCGCGTCGAACGTCTTGGGCCGCATCACGACCGGGAGGCGCCGCACGGAGGCCGGGTAGTCGCACTCCGCGCTCCGGCCGACCAGTTCCGACTCGTGCCCGAGGGCGCACACGATCTCGGTCGCGCTCGGCAGTACGGAGACGACGCGCATCGGACTCCCGAGGGTCGTTGCCTAGCCGGGGCGAACCTACTTACGTTTGCGGTTCGCGCCGCGGCGCCCGGCGCCCCGAGTCTTGGCCCGGATGTCCGACCGGCGCCGGGCGCGTGCCGGCGGTCCCGCCCGGCTCGGCCGTGGCGACGGGCGAGCGCGCGTGGGGGCCGGGCTCCGCGCCCTCGCGGGCGGAGGTCGACGCACCGCTCCCTCCGTGCCGGCGGGGGGAGCCGGCGGCGGCAATCCGAGGTGCTGACACAGGGCCGTCTCCCGTTCGAGCGTCAACCCCAGCGACCGGGCCTCGGACCGTTCCCGCCCCGCCGCCGCCGATTCGCCGGCGCGTTCGAGCGCGACGGCATGCAGGAACCGGATCTGCGGGTCCTCGGGGCTGTTCTGGAGCATCGCCTCGATCTCGACGCGCGCGGCCGGCCAGTCGCCGAGGTCAACGAGCGCCGCGATGAGGTGCGCCCGCACCTCGACCCGGGCCTCGTCCTCTCCGAGGAGGGTACGGTAGATGGCGATCTCCTCGTGCGGTCGGGCGCGCGCGCCGAGGACGGCCGCCCGGCCGAGCCGCGCGTCGAGCTCGTCCGGATGCTCGGCGAGAATCTCCTGGAACGTCCGGTCGGCGTCGTCGACGAGCCCGAGTCCGAGGAGGGACCGCGCGACGCCGATCTTCGCCGGGCCGAATCCGTCCTTCATGTCGAGCGCCTGTCGGTAGAATCGCAGCGCGAGCGCCGGGACCCCCCAGTCGAGCCACGTGCGCGCCCGGCCCATCACGGCGTCGAGCTGCTGGGCGCTCGGAAGGAGGCGGGCCCTCGGCTCCGCCGGCGGGCGGGGCTCCTCGCCGAGGTACGTCTCGAGCCCGAGCTGGCGCGCCAGTTCCGAGAACCGGGCGCCCTCGATGAGGGTCCCCGAGCGCTGGAGCACTTCCGCGGTCAGCGCCAAGGGAAGCCGGCCCGGCGTCAGGACCACGAGCCGGAGGGGCTCGGCGGACGGTTCGCCGGCGATCCGGCGGATCGCTTCGAGCGAGATCCGATCCGGGTCCTCGAGGAAGGCGTAGAGGAATCCGTCGCCGGTCCTGAGGACGAGCCCTTCGGGGATCGTCTTCGCGGCGTCGAGGCGCTGGCCCATCGCCTCGACGAGGCCGTTCGCGAGCTGTACGAACGTCGGCGACGCCATCGCCGGCGTCACGGCAGGGTTCATTAAATACGTGGGAGTCCACGCGCAGCCGACGTGCAGCTGGCCGACCTATCGCGGTACCTGCCCGCCCTCGAATCGGCCCTGCGCCGGTCGTACGTCCGTGAGCGGCGCCGCGCGCCCGCGACCGTTCGACCGTATCTCGACGTGAACGAGGAGTTCACGCTCCGGGGCGGCAAGCGCTTTCGCGCAACCCTCGTCCTCGCCGGCTACCATCTCGCCACCGGACGCGACCCCAAGCCCGCGGTCGGCGCGGCCGCCGCCCTCGAGCACTTCCAGAGCTGGATGCTGATCCACGACGACATCATCGACCACGCAGAGGAGCGGCGTGGCGGGCCCTCGGTCCACCGTGCGCTCGCCTCGGCGCACCGACAGGAGCGGCTCCTCGGGTCCAGCGAGGACTATGGGGTCGGGATCGGGATCACGGCGGGCGACCTCGAGGAGCCGTTCACGGTCGAAGCGCTGCTCTCGGCTCCGGCGCCCGCCGCGGCCCGGCTGCGGGCGCTCGCCCAGTACGTCCGGATGACCCGGCTGACCGCGTACGGGCAGCTGTTGGACATCCGCAACGGGACGCTCGAGCCGGGCGCGGTGACCGAAGCGGACGTGCTCTACGTTCATCGCCTCAAGTCGGCGGTCTATACCGTGGCCTCACCCCTCAAGATCGGGGCGCTGCTCGGCGGCGCGCGCCCCGCGCTGCTCGACGACCTTGAGTCGATCGGCCTCGATCTCGGGGTCGCCTTCCAGCTCCGCGACGACGTCCTGGGTGCGGGATTCGACGCCGACGAATCGGGCAAGAGCCCGAACGACCTCCCGGAGGGAAAGCGGACGTTGCTCGTGGTAAGGGCCTGGGCCCACGCCGAGGAGGCCGATCGATCCCGACTGATGCGCGTGCTCGGCAACGCGAACGCGACCCCGGAGGACCTCGACCGGGCGCGGGAGGTGATTCGAGCCACGGGAAGCCTCGCGTACTCGGAAGAGCGGATCGCGGCGCTCACCCGCCGAGCGCTCGCGCGCCTCGACCGAAGCCGATCGATCCGGGCGACCGCGAAGCCGCTGGTCCGCGAGATCGCGGACCGTCTGGTCCGACGGCGGTCCTGAGGACCGCTACTCTTCGGCCGGACCGGAAGGATTCACACCGGCTGCCTGGAGCGCCTGGGTGAGCTCCTGCTGCATCGTGGTGTACCGTTCGCGCAGGTGCCCTTCCTGCCGCTCGAGCGCCTTCACCCGTATACCGAGCGTCTCCTTCTCTTCGGTGAGGAGGTCCTCGACCTCCTTCTTGCTCTTCGCGCGAACGAGAAGGCCGCCGACGGGACGGTAGATCACCGCGTCGTCGGGAAGCGGTTTCAGCTCCTCGAGCGTGTGCGTGACCTCCCGCAGCTTGAGATCCATCTGGAGGCGCTGTTGCTGCGCGTTCCCCAGCTCCTGCTGGAGCCGCTGGAACTGCTTCAGGTCGTTCTGGAGCTTTGCGGGAAGGGCCACGGCCCGCTCACGGTCCCCCGAAGATAAGCGCTTCGCCGACAGCGCGCGCGGCCGCCACCAACCCCGCCCACCTACGCCGTCGGCGATCGCGGAAGCGTGCTCGGTCTGACGCCGCGCCCCAGCGACCCCTGGAACTCACGGCGCAGTTCGAGTCGAAGGGGTCGCGTCGGGCGGAGCCGAGGGTCAAGCCCGTCCCAGGACCCGAGGCCGGTGAGAGCGGCCACCGGACCCAAACCCGATCGCGCTTCGGCCGGCGAGAATCGAGTTATGCGACTCCGCTGGGACACCCCGATTCCGAGGGCGCGGATCGAGCTCCGGGGGCCCGGCGGCCGGCCGGTTTCTCGGCGATCGCCGGGGCTCCTCGACCGCGGGAGGAACGAGGCAGCGGCGGCCGTTCTCAATCGGGCGTCGCCGGCTCCGGGCCGCCGCGGTCAACGGCCGCCCGGGTCGCGAACGCGAGGTGGATCCATCCGAGATACGTGTTGAGCGCCGCCCGCATCGCCCCCGTGTCCCGAGCCTCGACCCGGAGCCGGACCGTGCCCGGGTCGGGACGATCGAGCTCCGCTCGGGCTCGGGGAACCTCCCGCGCGGCCTCCGGTCGCAGCGCCCGTTCCAGCGCCTCCGCATGTTCGGCCGACGCCGGGCGCACGACCAGCGTCGCCGTCCAGGCGGGTTCGTCCGTGCTCATCCGGTCAGGTCACGGTCCAGGGACGCCAGGACCCGATCCGTCTTCTCCGCCGCCGCGCGGACGTAGCTCGCGGGATCCACGAGTCCGTCGATCTCTGCGGCCGAGAGGAGCGCCGTGACCGCCCCGTCCGCTTTGGCGCGGGCCGCAAGCGGCGGACCGCGTCCAGGATCGCGCGTCAACCGCCGTAGGATCTCGTGGGCGTCGGCGCGCGCGAGCCCCTTCGTGGTGAGCGCGAGCATCAGGCTCTCGGTCATCGTCGTCGTCGAGTCCTCGACCGTCTGCGCCATCCGAGCGGTGTCCACGCGCAGGCCTTCGAAGATCTCGGCGAGCTTGACGAGCAGATCGTCCTCGAGCACGATCGCGTGCGGGAGCACGATCCGCTCGTTCGCGGAGTTCGCGAGGTCGCGCTCGTGCCACTGGACCATGTTCTCGAGCGGCGGGAGGGCGAACGCGCGCACCAGGCGCGCTAGGCTCGTCACGTTCTCGGAGACGATCGGGTTCCGCTTTTGGGCCATGGTCGAGCTGCCGACCTGCTGGCCCTCGTCGAACGGCTCGGCCGCTTCCGCGATCTCCGTCCGCTGGAGGTTCCGCACTTCGGTCGAGACGCGTTCCGCCGAGGCGGCCACGAGCGCGAGCCAGTTCGTGAGCTCCGCGATCCGATCGCGGCCGACGAGCTGGGTCGGCGCCTCATCGGCGGCGATGCCGAGTCGTGTCATGACGCCCGACTCCACCGCGGCGGCGTGCGCGCCGAAGCCCGCGCCCGTGCCCATCGCGCCCGCCATCTTGCCGACCGCCACACGGGGCGCGAGCTCGTCGAGCCGGCGGCGGTGCCGCGCGAACTCGGCCGCTGCGACCGCCATCTTGTGGCCGAAGCTGATCGGGATGCCGTGCTGACCGTGGGTTCGTCCGATCTCGGGCGTCGCGCGGTAGCGACGGGCCAGTCCGGCCAGGGTGCGGGCCAGTCGCGTGAGGTCCTCCCGGAGGATCGCCATACACTCCTTGAGCTCCAGCGCGAGCGCGGTCTCGGTGATGTCGGCGCTCGTCGCGCCAAAGTGCACCCACCGGCCCGCGTCGCCACTGGCCTCCGCGAGCGCTCGGGTCATCGCCATTACGTCGTGGCGCAGCGAGCGCTCCAGCTCGTCCACGCGGGCGACCGACACGTGCTCGAGCGTCGCCGCCCGGTCGATCGCGGCCGCGGCCTCGGCGGGGACGAGGCCCAGGTCCGCCTCCGCCCGGGCCAGGGCGGCTTCGACGCGGAGCGTGCGCGCCAGTCGCGCCTCCCGCGAGAAGATCGTTCGGGTGACCGGTCGTCCGTACCGGAACTCGAGCGGACAGAACAGTGAGCCGGAATCGTCCGTCACGGCGGGGGACCCGGAACCGGATATATAGCCCGCGCGGGCGCGCGCCCGGCCCCGGACATCACCGAGCGGATCGGTCCTCGGACCGGGGCATGAGCCGATCGACCCGCGTGCCGAACTGGGCCGCGCGCTTCGGGCGCCCGGCGACTCCGGGCGGGAGGCCCCGATGGACGGCCCACCGCCGGAAGAACGCCTTGCGGGTCGGCCGAGGGAGCCGCAGCTCGATCGGGAGCGCGAGGGCGGCAGACACGAACCCCTCGTCGAGGTACGGCACGGCGATCCGGCGACCGAGGTCCTGCCCGATCCGGTCGACGATCGGTTGGTCGACCGTGCGCAGCGTCGTGAGGTCGGCGTCGCTGCGGGCCCCGGCCTGGATCGCGTCGAGCCCTTCGAAGTGGGCGTAGCCCAGGAACAGCTCGTCCGCCCCCTGGCCGCACAGCACCGTTCCCGCCGGAGCGCGGGCGAGGGCGATCCCGAGAGTGAGGATCGCGCTCGCTCTCGCGCGCGGGAGTCCGAGGAGCAGCGGCGCCCAGCGAGAGCGGGCCGCCTCGACCTCGCCGCCGGTCAGTTCCTCGAGCCGGGTCCGGAGGCCCATCGCCTGCGCACTCTCCCGGGCGGAGGCGAGGTCCGGGGCCCCCGGGAGACCCACGGTCACGAGGTCCAGCCCGGCGGCCGCACGCAGCTCCCACGCGAGGAGCGAGGAGTCGACCCCCCCGGAGAACAGTAGGGAGCATCGTTCCGAACCGGTCCTCCAGCCGCGGAGGGCCCGATCGAACGCGCGGTCGATTCCCACGAAGGCGGCGGGGTCGTCGGTGTATGGGCCGTTCGTCCTCGACGGACGGCGCGAACCCTTATCGCTCCGCGCCGTCCCCCGGGACGGGGGGTTCCATGGGCGCGGCCCACGTTCGTTCGGGGAGTCGGCGGGCGCTCTTCGTCGATCGGGACGGAACGCTCAACCCAGACCTTCACTACCTCCGGGACGCGGACCGGCTCGAGCTGTTCCGCGGGGTTGGGGACGCGCTGTCCCTGGCCCATGATCACGGGTTCCTCACGGTCTGCGTGACCAACCAGTCGGGCGTGGAACGCGGGCTCTACTCGGCGGAGGACGTGGATCGCATCCACGCGCGCCTGAACGAGCGTCTTCGTCCACATCGCGCGAGGATCGACGCGTTCTACTACTGTCCCCACGCGCCCGACCGCGGGTGCGCCTGCCGCAAGCCGGGGACCCTGCTCTTCGAGCGGGCACGGGACGACCTCGGGATCGACCTCGGGTCGAGTGCGATCGTCGGCGACCGGGGCCTGGACATCGAGGCCGGGCGCCGGATCGGCCTGCTCACGGCCCTCGTTCCCCGGCCCGGCCGGGAGGCGGCGACCGCCGCGGAGATGGCCGAGCGCGGGGTCGCGCCGGACCTTGTCGCCGGGACCTTCGAGAACGCGGTCCTGCGCATCCTGAGCCGCGGCTGAGACGCGACGGCCCGCCGGAGGCGTTAAGCCCCCTTCCCGCTCGCGTCGGGGACGACTCTTGGTGCTCGGTTTCTGGCCGGCGATCACCGGCGCCGTGGTCACCGTGGGACTCGCGCTGGGCGCGGTGGGCGCCCGGGCGCTGACCCCGGTGGCCGGCACGGTGGCCGCGGCGTTTGGCATTGTCATCGTCGTCTTCGCCGGGTTCCCGTACCTCGCGCTGATGATCCTGTTCGTCGTCGCGTCCGTGCTCGCGACGCGCTTCCGCTTCGAGCGCAAGCGCAGGGCGAACCTCCAGGAGGGGTCCGCCGGCGAGCGCGGGGTGTCGAACGTCGTCGCGCATATCCTGATCCCGACGGGCCTCGCGCTCGCCGGCGGGTGGGGGTCGCCGATGCTTCCCGGACCGGCGCTCGCCGTCCTCTACGCGAGCGCGCTCGCCTTCGGTGCCGCGGACACGTTCGCGAGCGAGATCGGGGTCCTCGCCGGGGCGGCCCGCAGCATCCTCACGTTCCGACCGGTGCCGCCGGGCACGAACGGGGGGATCTCGGGGACCGGGGAGGCCTGGGCGCTCATCGGGGCCCTCACCACCGGGCTCGTCGGACTCGGCCTGTTCGCGGCGTTCGCCGCGCCGGTGCCGGGGGCCGTCCTGTTCGTCGGGGTCGTCACGGCCGCGGGATTCCTCGGCTGCCAGGTCGACTCGGTCCTCGGTGAAACCCTCGAGAACCGGGGTTACCTCACGAAGGGCTCGACCAACTTCCTGGGCATGGCCGCTGCGGTCGGGGTGGCGGCGGCGCTGCTCCTCGCCGCCGGGGTCGCCCTGTGAGCGAACGGTCCCATGGCGCGGTCGTCCTCCTGTCGGGAGGCATGGACTCGGCGACCTGTCTCGCGATCGCGCGTCGGGCGCACGCGCGCGTCGCCGCGCTGACCGTGGTGTACGGCCAGCGGCACGCGCGCGAGATCCGATCGGCCCGCGCGCTCGCGCGGCATTTTCGGGTCCGCGAGCACACCGTGGTCTCCGTCCCGCTGGCGCATCTTGTCCGGTCGGCCCTGACCGATCGCCGGCGCGAGATCCCCGCGAGCGGGCCGCGCCCGGGGCGGATCCCGAGCACGTACGTGCCGGCCCGGAACACCGTGCTCCTGGCCCTGGCCCTCGGATACGCGGAGAGCCGACGGGCGGACCGGATCTACATCGGCGCGAACGCGATCGACTACTCCGGATATCCGGACTGCCGGCCGGCGTTCCTCCGCGCGTTCGAGCGCACGGCCCGTCTGGGCACCCGGGCCGGTACCGAGGGGCGCGTTCGCCTCCGGATCCGGGCGCCGCTGCTCCGGGATTCGAAGACGGAGATCGTGCGCCGGGGCGAACGCCTCGGCGTACCGTGGGGGCTCACCTGGAGCTGCTACCGTGGCGGCGCGCGTCCGTGCGGCACGTGCGACTCGTGCCGCCTGCGAGCGCGGGGGTTCCGGGGGGCCGGGGTCGTCGACCCGCTCATCGCCCGGTCGACCTAGGCCGGCTTCGCCGCGGCCGGCGGCGTCGGCGGCACGGGCGTCACGGTCGACGTGCAGAAGGCACAGCGCGTCGCGGCCAGCGGGATCTGGGAGAGGCATTCGGGGCAGGCGCGGGTCGTCGCGGCCAGCTGCGCCTTCTTCTTCGCCTGGTACCGCTGGTACGGGAGCGCGATGACGAAGAAGATCACGAGGGCGATCACGACGAACGAGATCAGCTCGTTGAGGAAGGCGCCCTGCATGAACGTGCTGCCGTTGACGGTGTAGGTCCAGGCCGAGAAGTTCACGTGCAGGAAGATCCCGATCAGCGGCGTGAAGATGTCCGCGACGAGCGCGGTCATCAGCGCGGCGAAGGCGGCGCCGATCACAAAGGCGATCGCGAGCTGAACGAGATTGCCCTGATTGATGAAGGTCACGAAATCTTGCCGGATCGACATCCCCGACCTCCGCGGTGCGGTCGGGCGGACCGCGCTCCGGCGTACTTGAGCCTTCCGTCGGGCGGCCCTACATCGTCTCGAGGCGGGGGACCCCGATCAGGTCGAGCCCGTTGCCGAGGGTCTGGCGCACCGCCGCGACCAGGGCGAGCCGGCTCGCGCGCTCCGCGCCGCTCTGCAGGACCGGTACCGCGTGGTAGAACCGATTGAACTGGTCCGCGAGCTCGTGCACGTACCCCGCCACGACGTGCGCGTGCCGGGTCCGGGCCGCGTGGAGCACGGACCGGGGGAAGCGGGCTAGCACGCGGATGAGGGCCGCTTCCTCCGGGTCGGTCAGCCGCTCGGCCTCGAACGGGAACGGTCCGGACGGGGTCCCGGACTTCCGCAGGACGCTCGAGGCCCGGGCGTACGAGTACTGGACGAACGGGCCGCTCCGACCCTCGAACGAGAGCGCATCTTCCCAACGGAACACGACGGGTTTCTCGGCCGCGACCCGGACGATCAGGTAGCGCACCGAGCCCGTGCCGACCGCCTCGGCGATCCGGTCGATCTCGGCGTCCGCGAGGTCCTCCCGGCGCTTCACGACCTCGGCCCTCGCCCGCTCCACGGCCTCGTCGAGCAGGGCGTCCAGCCAGACCGCCGAGCCGGCCCGCGTCGACATTCGTCCGCCCTCGGGGACCGTGATGTCCTGGTAGATGAGGTAGGTCGGGCGCCGGGTCTCCCCGATCTCGGCGAGGAGCGCGTCCAAGGTCCGGGCGTGCAACTGATGGTCCTGCCCGAGGACATCGACGACCGAGGCGAACCGCGCGAACTTCGCGAGGTGGTACGCCACGTCCCGCGTCACGTACAGGCTCGTCCCGTTCCCCCGCTGGAAGATCACGCGCGACGACTCCTTGGGGAGACCGTATCCGGCCACGTCGATCGCCCAGGCCCCGTTCTCCTCGCGGACCGCGTGCGGCGCGCGCCGTAGCCGCTCGAGGACGCGCTCGACCGATCCGTCGCGGAGGAGGTCCGACTCCCACACGAACTCGTCGAACGCGATGCCGAGTCGCGTGAGGGACGCGAGCATGCCGTCGAGGATCTCCTGCGCCAGGACCCGATGCTGCGGTGGGGGCGCGCCGCTCTCGAGCGCCTTCACCAGCTCCGCCACCTCGGCCTGCGCCTCGGGGTGTTCCTTCAGGTACGCGCTCGCCGGGGGGTAGGCTCGCCCGCGGTACGCGTCGCGCTTCTCGCCGGGGACCGACTTCCCGTCGACCGCGTCGTGGACCGGGGGCGGCCACTCCGAGGGGGGCTTCGTCCAGATCCACGTGATGAGCGCGGCCTGCCGGCCCATGTCGTCGACGTAGTACTGCGTCGTGAGCGGGATCCCGGTGGCCCGCACGATGCGCGCCAGGGTGTCGCCGATGACCGCGTTCCGGACCCGCCCGACGTGGAACGGGCCGGTAGGGTTGGCGCTCGTGTGCTCGATGCACGCAGGGTCCCCGGCAGGCTCGCCGTGCCCGTAGCGAGCGCCCCGACCGAGGGCGAGCGCCAGAGTCGCGTGCGTCAGCGCGACCGGGTCCGCCGCCGCGTTCACGTACGCGCCCTTGGCCGAGACCCGCGCCAGCCCCGCGATCGGGCCGATCGAGGCCGCGAGCGCGGCCGCCAGCTCGTCGGGCTTGCGCTTCACCTGCGCCGCGATCCGATGAACCGGGAACGCGAAATCGCCTTCCGGTCCCCCCTGGTCGTCGATGAAGCTCCGCAGGAGGTCCGGCGGCATCGAGCCGCCGGCCGCGGCCACGGCGGTCGCGAGGGCGCTCGCGAAGGCATCGAAGAACGGGGCGATCGGGTCGGTCGCGCCGGGAGCGGCACCGCGCGGGTCGTTGGCCGCCATCGGAGTCCGCGAAGCGCTTTAGCGGCGGTCTCGTCTTAACGGTTCCCGATGCCGGCGCAGATCCTCGTTCGCTACGGTGAGCTCGCCCTCAAGTCCGCGCCGGTGCGGCGGGAGTTCGAGGGGATGCTGCGCCGGAACATCCTCGACCAGTTCGTGCGCGCCGGGCTCACGGGTCGGCTGCGGGCGGACCACGGGCACCTCTACGTCGACGTGGACGACGGCCCGGCCGCGATCCGCGTCCTTCGCCGCGTCTTCGGGATCACGTCCGTGAGCCTCGTGCACGAGGTCCCGAGCGACGCGGCGGTCATCGCGGCCCGGCTGGTGGAGCTCGCCGACGCGCGCCTCACGCCGGGCGCCTCCTTCGCGGTCCGCGCGCGTCGGACCGGAGGGGCGCACCCGTTCACGAGCCAGCAGCTCGCGGGCGACCTCGGCGGCGCGGTCCTCGAGCGGTTCGGGGACCGGGGGCTAAAGGTCGACCTCGAGCATCCGGACGTGGAGTTGTTCGTCGAAGTGCGCGGTCCCCGGACCTACCTCTCGTTCGATCGCGTCGCCGGGCCGGGAGGACTTCCCCTCGGCGTCGCCGGCCGGTTGGTCGCCCTCGTCGACGGGCCTCGGGGGGCGCTCGGCGCCTACCTCATGATGAAACGGGGATGCCGCGTGGGCCTGATCGTCCTCCCGGCGGCCGAGGCGCTGGCGCGCGATGTCCTAGGGCGGTTCGATCCGTCGGTTCGCATTTCCGCGGCGCCCGCGGACCCACCCGAGTGGGCGCGGGCGCTCGGGAGGATGTCGGAGGAGCTGCACGCGGAGGGGGTCGTCCTCCCGATCGGCGTCGACGAGTATCCCGAGGCCCGGTCAGCGTGGGGCGAGCGGGTGCTGTTCTCCCCGACGGTCGGGTTCACCGACGAAGAGGTCAGCGATCGATGGAAGAACGCGGTGGCGCTCACCGAGTGACCCAGCGCTCTCTCGACGGGCCGGGCGAGCCGCCCACGTCCCGCGAGGAACCGGCGGTCCCGGGGCTCGACGCGCCGGCCCCGTCGAGCTCGGAACCCGCGGAAGCACCCGATCGGGCCGAGGCTCGTGTCCCCCGCATCGTCCTCGACGGTCCCGCGGAGGTCGCGCTGCGCCGCCGTCAGTCCGCCTGGCTCGCCGAGCGAGCGCGCTACGACGCGCATCGTCGGCCAGCGGTCCCGGATGAAGGGTCGAAATAGGCGGGCCGCGCTACGGCCGACGTGCCCGAACCGGTTCCCCCCGCGCTGACCGCGCTCGCGGACACGCTCGTGGCCGGCACGCCGGCCGGGCCCGCGGGCCCCGGCTTCCCTTCGGCGAGCGCGCGGGGGGTCGACCGGGACGTCGCCGAGCTCGTCGCGTCGCTCCCCCGCGCGCAGCGCGCGGACTTCGGGCGGTTGCTCGGCGCGATCGAGAGCCCGCTTCTGAACCTCCTCCTCGGCGGGAGCCTTCAGCGGTTCACGTCCCGCGATCGGGCCGGCCGGGAGGAGTACCTTCGCGGCATGGCCCGCAGCCGCCTCGCGCTCAAGCGCCGCGGGTTCCAGGCCGCCAAACGGCTGGTCGCCTGGTCCTACTTTTCCTCGGCGGCCGGCGAAACGAACCCCCTGTGGCCCGAGATCCGCTACGCTCCCCGGGACCGGATCGCCGGCCTCGGGACCGATGTCGTTCCTCCGAACGTCCTGCGCCCCGAGTCCGCCCAGGAGGTCTCCGCCGACGTGTGCGTCATCGGCAGCGGCGCCGGGGGAAGCGTCGTCGCGGACGCCCTGAGCGCCGCCGGCTACCGGGTGGTGATCCTGGAAGCGGGGGAGTATGTTCCGGCCCCCGAATACCCTTCGACCGAACGGGAAGGCTTCGATCGCTTCTACGTCGGCCGGGGTCTCCTCTCGACCCGCGACACCGCGATCGCCTTGCTTGCGGGGGCGGGCGCCGGGGGCGGAACCTCGATCAACTGGATGACCTGCCTGGCTCCCCGTCCCGAGGCCCGAGCGGAGTGGGCCGCCGCGGCCGGCGTCGGGGGCCCGAACGACGCGACGTTCGACGCCGCGCTCGCGGCGGTGCGCGAGCGGCTCTCGGTCTCGACGGCCGAGAGCGCGGTCTTCCCGCCCAACGAGGTGCTCCGTCGGGGCAGCGTGGCGCTCGGCTACCGAGCGCCCGACGATTGGGAGATCCTCGAGCGGAATGCGGTGGGCTGCGATGGCCGCTGCGGATTCTGCGGGTTCGGTTGCACCTACGGGGCTCGCCGTTCTACGGTTCCGACCTACCTCGCCTCGGCATTCGCGCACGGCGCGCGGCTCTATGCCCAGACGCGTGCCGAGCTGATCGAGATCGAGGGCGGTCGCGCACGGGGAGTCCGGGCTCGATGCCAGGGCCCCGGCCGATCCGTGGCGGTGAACGTTCGGGCTCCGACGGTGGTGGTCGCGGCCGGCGCGTTGCAGACGCCGCCGCTGCTCTGGAGCTCGGGCGTCCGCCACGAGGGCGTCGGGATCGGGCTCCGTCTGGATCCCACGACCGCGCTGGCCGCCGAATTCCCCACGGCGATCCGGACGTGGGAAGGACCGCCCCAAACGGTCGCGGTCCGGAAGTTCCAAACGGCGGAGCCCGGCGCCCACGGTCCTTGGATCGAGTCCTCGCCTGCGCACCCGGGACTTTCCGCGCTCGCGGTCCCGTGGAGCAGCTCCGCCGACTTTCTCCGCCTCCTCCGACGCCTCGAGCACGTCGCCACGCCGATCGTCCTGGTCCGGGACACGGGCGAGGGCCGGGTCCGTCCGGACGAGGACGGCCGCCCCGTGGTCGACTACCGGCTCCGGCCCGCCGACCGGGCGCATCTCGTGCGGGGCCTGGAGGAAACGGCCCGGATCATGGTGGCCGCGGGAGCGACCCGGCTCCTGTCGCTCCACACGCCCGCCGTCGAGGTCGGCGGCGAGGATCGGCCGCTCGGTGCGAACGATCTCGATCGCTTCGTCGCGGGCGTCGGCTCGGCGGGGATCCGAGAGCACTCGATCGCCCTGTTCTCCGCCCACGCGATGGGGTCCGCCCGCGCGGGGCGGGATCCTCGACGCTCGGCGGCCCTGCCGTCCGGTCGCGTGCACGGCATCGAGGGGCTCTGGATCGCGGACGGCAGCCTCCTGCCGAGCGCCCCCGGAGCGAACCCGATGCTGTCGATCCTCGCGTGGGCCCATCGCACCGGCGAGCATCTCGTCGCCGAGCTCGCCGGGCGTCCCGCCGGCTAAGGTTAAGAGGGGGGCCCGATGAAGGCGACGCGAGGCGGCACGGTGTCGACGTGGGTGGTCCGCGGTTCGTTCTACGCCCGCCGGAACTACTGGCAGCCGTTCCAGAAGGAATGCGAGGCCGCCACCGACGCGGCCGCACGCGAGTGGGCGCTCTCGGAGATCGGCAGCTGCCACCACGTGAAGCGCCGCGGGATCCGCATCGACTCCATCGCCCCCCCTCCCGCCGCCTAGGCGGCCCGGGGGTCCGCCGCTCCAGCGGAACGCGCCGGCCCCGGCCGACGCCGTCGCTCGGGCGGGGGCATCCGGCGACGGCTCACAGGTTCGTTCGGAGCTCTTCCAGGAGCTCGTGGGAGTGACCCAGCATCACTTCGCGGAGCGCGAACAGCCCCATGCCCCACCCCTCACGGATCGAGGCGTCGGGCGGGACGGCGAGCTCGTAGGGGGTGGTCACGACGTCGATCAACGCCGGACCGGACCGGCCGAGCATCGGCGCGAGGGCCGCCTCGAGGTGCTCCGCCTTCTCCACCCGAACGGACGGGATGCCCATCGCGGCGGCGATGTTCGCGAAATGAACCGGCTTGAAGTCGGTGCCGTGGTCGGGGAGTCCGGCGACCTGCATCTCGAGCTTCACCATCCCCAACGCGCTGTTGTTGAAGACCACGACCTTCACCGGCAGGTCGTGCTCGACCAGCGTCAGGAGATCTCCGAGGAGCATCCCCAGGCCCCCGTCGCCCGACAGGGAGACCACCGGGCGTGACCGGTCCGCGGCCTGCGCGCCGATCGCCTGCGGGAGCGCGTTCGCCATCGATCCGTGGTTGAACGAGCCGATGAGCCCGCGGCCCGGGGGCATCGCGAGGTAGCGCGCGGCCCAGACGGTCGTCATGCCCGTGTCGACGGTGAACAGCGTGTTCGGGGCGGCGAGCCGACTCACGGTCGCGGCCACGACCTGCGGGTGGATCGCTCCGGGGATGTCGAGCGCGTGCGCCCGATCGGTCAGTTCGCGCTGGACGGCGTCGAACTCTCCGCGGGCCCGCTCGAGGTGGGCGCGGTCGGCCTTCCGCTCGAGGTGCGGCAGGAGCGCGGTGAGGGTCGTGCGGACGTCCCCGACCACCCCGAGCGAGATCGGCGTGCGCCGGCCCAGGTGTTCGCCCCGGACGTCGACCTGAGCGATCGTGACCCCCCGGGGATAGAAGGAGTCGTACGGGAAGTCCGCGCCGAGCAGCAGCAGGAGGTCGCACCGGTGCATCGCCCGATATCCCGGGGCCAGACCGAGCAGCCCGGTCATCCCGACGTCGAACGGGTTCTCGCTCTGCACGAACTGCTTTCCCCGCATCGTGTGCACGATGGGGGCTCCCAGCCGATCCGCGAGGGTGAGGACCTCCGCCCGTGCGTCGGCGCACCCGGCGCCGCAGAAGAGGGTCACCCGACGCGCGCCGTTGAGCAGTTGGGCCAGCGCTTCCAGGTCGCGCGCCGGCGGGCTCAGTTGTGGAGGTGCGGACGGCGGGGTGACGGCGAAGGAGGCTCCCGGCGCGGTCTGGGTGGCCACGTCCCCCGGCAGGACGATGACCGACACCCCGCGCCGGGTCAGCGAGGTCTCGATCGCGGCGGGAACCACGCGGGCGATCTGCTCCGGATTCGCGACCAGCTCGCAGTAGTGGCTGCACTCGCGGAAGAGCCGCTCGGGATGCGTCTCCTGGAAGTACGAAGTGCCGAGCTCGGCCGAGGGGATCTGTGCGGCGATCGCGATCACGGGGGCGTAGCTGCGATGGCTGTCGAACAGCCCGTTGATCAGGTGGAGGTTCCCCGGACCGCAGCTGCCGGCGCAGACGGCGATCCGTCCGGTCACCTGCGCTTCCGCGCCCGCGGCGTACGCGGCGACCTCCTCGTGCCGCACCGAGACCCATTCGATCCCCGGCGTTCGGCGCACGGCGTCGACCACGCTGTTGAGCGAGTCCCCGACGACTCCGTAGACTCGGGACGCACCGGCCCGGACGAGCGAGTTCACCAGCGACTCCGCGACGGTCGTCATGGTCCTACCGGCCCGACCGAAGCCGGTCCGGGATTAGTAATCGCGCCGCGGTCAGTTGACGGGCGGCCCGTGCCACGGACGGCACCGGGAGCAGAACCCCTCCGAGCTCGCCAGGAACGAGGCACCGAGGCACCGGCGGCACAGCGCCCGGTGGCAGCCCGGGCAGAGCACCCACCCTCGGAAGCCGCTCAGGGATCGGAGGCAGCCGACGCACTCCGTCCGCGCCGGCGTCGCCCGCGCCCGCGGGGAGGAGGCGGGCGCCCCGACGAGCGCACCGCGGCCGCGGGCGGGCGTCCGGAGGTGCGGTGGGATCGGGTGGATGGTCTCGACGTAGAGCGGATCCCGGAGGGAGAGAAGGCTCGGCAGAATGCGGAATCGCCCGCTCGGCTCGGAACGGGGGGTATCGGTCGGGACGATCGCGATGGCCGCGATCATGGGGGCGGACGGGGCTGCCGAATCGCGGGACGGACCGGCCCAAGTTCCCACCGCCTCCGGTTCGACCATGAGGGCCGGCCGAGGCGAGGGCATCGGGGAGATCTCTCCCGAAGCAAGAGGGAAGTTGGCCGGGGATTCGGCGGCCGGGCGCTCCGGCGGGAACAGCGCATCCAGCTCGGCCTCCGAGTAGGGGGGGCGTCGGAAGGCCCCCGTACGGGATCGGCCCTCGGGGGTACGACGGCCGATGGCGGCCGCCATCACGGACGATTCGATCGGGGTCCCATGGGGCGCGAAGGGCCAGCCCGGTTCGACCGTCGGCGTCGGGCTCCGCACGAGATCGGCGTCGCGGTCTCCGAACGGTCCCGCCGCCACGCCGCGCGTCGGGACGAAGGCGGATTCCGCGACGGGCCCGGCGAGCGTCGCGCCGAGCCCTCCGGAAGGATCGTTCTCCCACTGGCTCCAGATCCGATCTCCGGCCGAGGTGGCGGCGCGGCCGATCCCGCTGTGCGGTACGGGGCGGGGCTCGGGCACGGCGACGCTCAGGAACGTAACCCGGTTCGGGTAGGGGCTCGGAAACGGGTCCGGCGGCCCCCGGAGGTCGGTCGGGGGAGGGACGGCTCGCGGGCGATGAGCGGCTCTCCAGTGTTGGTACACCAACGACGAACCGACGGTCGCGGCCCCCAACCCGACGAGGGCGAGCGGGACGTACGGTCCGATCTCGACGCCTCGGCCGAGCAGCGCGAGGGACCCGAGGGCGGCGGCTGCGCCGCCCACGACCGGGAGCAGATATCGGTGCGACGCATCGGTGACCTGTTCCGAGAACGGCCGAGGACGCGCGGTCGCGCGGACGAGCGGAGAGGCCGTCACAGATCGCTCGACATCCCCGGGCCCGGGGGGATTAAGGTGTCGAATCATGGGAACCGCCGTCGCTCCAACCCCTTACGCCGGCGCCGATCCGCCCGATCTCGCCGGTCCGCTGGGACGGCGCCGGGGTAGCTTCCGCTCGAGATCCCGTGGCGGGTCGGCGAGCGGGGGGGTTCAGGACGCGCGAAACATGTCGAACCAGTTCTCGACCCGCCGCCAGGTCCCCCGCCGAAAAGAGAGCCGGCGGACCCGTCCACCAACCCACCGGCAGACGAGGAAAGTCTCCTCGAGGGCCTCGGGGCGCTTCGGGACCTTCGGAAGGTTCGTCCGAAAGGGTCGCGCGAGGTCGGCGGCCTAACTCGGGACGAGTGCCCGCTGGGCCGGCGGGCGTCGCCGCGCCGGATCGGCGATCGCGGGAGAACGCCCGTCGAGCATCTCGTCGGTCCGGCCGACCTCGATCGCCGTTCGGGCCGGCCGGGACCCAAGGAAAGTTCCCCGCACCGATCGAGGCTCTTCGGCCGTCGTTGCTGTGAGGACCCGCTCAGCCGAACCGTCCCGTGACGAAGTTTTCGGTCAGTTTCTCCCGCGGCTTCGTGAACATCTTCTCGGTTGCGTCCACTTCGACGAGCTTGCCGAGGTAGAAGAACGCGGTCGTGTCGGAGACCCGGTGGGCCTGGAACAGGTTGTGCGTGACGATCACGATCGTGAGCCGGCCCCGGAGCGAGTCGATGAGGGTCTCGATCCGATGCGTCGCGATGGGGTCGAGCGCCGAGCACGGCTCGTCCATCAGGAGCACCTCGGGCTGGACCGCGAGGGCCCGCGCGATGCACAGTCGCTGCTGCTGACCGCCCGAGAGGCCGTCCCCCGGCGCGTCGACCTTGCTCTCGACCTCTTCCCACAACCCCGCGAGCTGAAGGGCCCGCACGACGCCCTCGTCGAGCGCGTCGCGCCCGCGCACTCCCATCAGCCGAAGTCCCGCCGCCACGTTGTCGTAGATCGAGGTGTGCGGGAACGGGGTCGGCTTCTGGAACACCATGCCGACGCGAAAGCGGACCGAGATCGGGTCCTGGCGAGTCAGGTCCTCTCCGTCGAGGAGGATCTGGCCGGTGGTCCGCGCCCGAGGGATTTCCTCGTGGAGGCGGTTCAGGCATCGGAGGAACGTCGACTTTCCACACCCAGAAGGGCCGACGATCGCGGTGACCTGCCGGTCCGGCAGATCGAGGGTAATGTCGTACAGCGCCTGCCGCCGGCCGTACCACGCGTTGAGCCCGATCGCCTGCATCTTCGAGGGCGGCGCGCTCATCCTCCCTCCGCCTCCCCGACCGGGGCGCCCACGGCGATGCGAGCGGCCAGTCCGATGGCCAGCATGAGGCCGAGCAGCACGAGCGCGGCCCCCCACGCGGCCGCCTGGAGGTTCTGATAGTTCGAACCGAAGTTATCGAAGATGAACGGGGTCATGGACGCGGTCTCCGAGTTCAGGTTGGAGAACCAAAAACTGCTCCCGCCTGCCGTAAGCAAGAGGGTCGCGGTGTCGCCGGCGGCCCGGGAGAGGGCCAGCAGGAGCCCCGTGACCAGGACGCCGCGCGACGACCGTAGGACGACCCGCAGGGTGACCCGGTGGCGCGCGAACCCGAGGGCGAGCGCGGATTCGCGGACGCTGGCGGGGACCGTCCGCAGCGCCTCCTCCGTCGCCCGGGTCGCGATCGGCAGCATCAGCACTCCGAGCGCCACCCCTCCCGCGAGCGCGCTCAGGGCGGCATCGTGGTCCACGTAGAGGAAGAGCGTGAAAACGAACACCCCGATGATGAGCGTCGGCACTCCGGTCATCACCTCCGCCAGGAGGCTGACGGCCCGGGCGAAGCGGTTTCGCCCATACTCGGCCAGGTAGATCCCGATGAGCATACCGGCGGGCAGCGCGACGAGCGCCCCGAGCCCGAGCATGATGAGCGTGCCCTGGATCTCCGGCCCGATCCCGCCGATCGGGCAGACCAGACCCGGATGGGGATTGCATCCGACCGGCGGGAGCGACGTGTAGAACGAGGGCCGGACCACGAGGCCGCCCCCGCGTTCGGCGGCGGTCAAGATCACCGAGGCGAACGGGGCGAGGGCGAGGACGAGCGCCAGAACGGTCATCGCGAGGACCCCCCCCTCGAGGATCCTCCGGCGACGCCGGACCGCCGCGGCCCGCGCCGACGCCGCGGCATGCCACTCCGGCGGCACCACCGAGAGCGGCGCGGCGGGGATCGTGAGTGTGCGGGGACGTCGACTCCACCAGCCGGGGCGTGACGATGCCTCCGTCGGCTCCTCCCCATCCGCGGCCCTTCGCGCGAAGGCACGGCGGATCGCCCACCGAGCGACGACATTGATCGCGAGTGTGATCGCCAGCAGGATCAGGGCGAGCTCGAGCGACGCGCTGCGGTCGAGGCCAGGCTGAGAGTCCGGGAACACGTCGACGAGCCAGCTCGCGAGAGTGGCCCCCTGTGAGAAGAGCGAGGTCGGGATCTGGAAGACATTGCCGATGACCATCGTGACGGCGATCGTCTCGCCGAGGGCCCGGCCCAACCCGAGGATCGTACCGGCGACGATTCCGCCGCGGGCCGAGCGCAGCACCCCGAGTCGCGTCGACTCCCACCGGGTGGCTCCGAGGCTGAGGGCCGACTCCCGGTGGACGCGCGGGACCGCGAGCAGCGCCTCCCGGGAGAGCGCGGCGATCGTCGGGAGGATCATGATGGCGAGCACGATCGTGGCCGTCAGAACGTCGGAGCCGCTGGCCCGCGACGAGAACGGGAACGCCCCGTCGGTCCAGGACGCGAGAGTGGGCTCGATCGATGTGCGCATGAGGGGGACGAGCACGATGACCGCCCAGAACCCGTAGACGACGGAAGGCACCGCGGCCGAGAGGTCGAGCGCGTACGCGAGCGAACGACGGATCGCGATCGGGGCCAGCTCCGCCACGAAGACCGCCACCCCGATGGCGATCGGGACCGCGATGAGCAGCGCCAAGGCGCTCGTCAAGAGAGTACCGACGATCGCGGGGGCCGCGCCGTAGATCCCGTGGATCGGGTCCCAGGTCGATCCCGTGAGGTAACCCCAGCCGAAGTCGTGAAGCGACTCACTGCTCCCGGTGACGAGCAGAACGACGATCCCCAGGACCAGCAGGGAGAAGCCGACCGTGACCGCGGCGGTCAGCCCGTGGAACGCTCGACCGAGACCCCGAAGGAGCGCCCATCGACGCTCGCGGTCGGTCGTATGGCGCGTCCCCTCCGCCCGGGTCCGGGCGACGACCTCTCCCCGCTACTGGCACGCGGGGACGGCCGCTCCGTTGAAGGTCATCGTCTGCAGCCCGGCTTGATCGATCGCGACGATCGCTGAAGGGACGGCCACGTAGTACAGTTCGGTCGGGGCCGTCGCGTTCGCGAGGGACTGGGCGGCCGGGCTGAGCATGTAGTCGACCCACTGCACGAGCACCTGGGTCTTCGCCAGCGACGGCTCGAAGCCCTTGTCGGCCACCTGGTAAACATACAGATAGATGAACGTGGCCAGCGGGTAGTCGCCGGTGCCGTTCGCGTTGACCATCGAAACGTTGAACCAGCTCGCGGTCGAGCTCGGCAGACCCCCGGCCGCCTCCGTGCTCGCGATCTTATCGTTGATCGCGCTCAACGTGTCCCCGAGCGTCGGTGCGACGAAGCGGCCCGCCGGGTTCTCGACGGCGGCATACTGCAGGGACGACGCGGTGTAGGTCAGCGTGTCGGTCAGGTCGGAGTACCCGATCGAGTAGGGCGTCGACCCGACCGTGCTCAGCACGAGCGCGTTCCCCTTGACCCCTTGCTGCTCCGGCGCCTTGGGCCACGCGGGGAGCAGTCCCTTGCCGACGGCCTTCGCCCAGTACGGCGAGTCCTGCGAGAGGAGGTCCGTGAACACGTACGAGGTTCCCGCGGAATCGACCCGATGGACGGTGATGATCGTCTGGTCCGGTAGCGCGACGCCGGCGTTGACCGCCACGATCGCGGGGTCGTTCCACGTCGTGATATTGCCGTTGTAGATCTCGGCAAGGATCGCGCCGGTGAGATTCAGATGGCCCGCGACGTCGGGCAGGTTGTAGATGACCGTGATCGCCCCGCCGATGAAGGGCAGCGTCAGCGGCTGCGACGGCATTGCCGCCCGTTGGGCCGCTGACAGCGGGTTGTCGGTCACGGCGAAATCGATGAGGGGTGGGTTCTCGGAGAAGTCCGTGAGACCCGTACCCGAGCCTCCGTCGACGTAGTTCACCTGGTTGCCGTAGGCGGACGCGTAGTCGGCGGTCCACACGCTCAGGAGCGGATTCACGATCTGGGCACCGTTCCCCGATATCGTCAGACCGGTCGTGCACGCGGACTTGGACTTCGACGAGGCGCCGCCGAACCACTTCTGCTGGAAGCCCACGGCCACGACCGCCGCGACGACCAGGATCAGGACTACGACTAGGACGATCCCCGTCCGGCTTCGCTGCCGCCGCACGCGCGGGATAGGAGGAGTCGGACCGGGGGCCGTCTCCACCGACGCCCCGGTCGGGGCCGTACCGGCGTCGCCCGCGCTCAAGGCGGACCTCGACGGACGTGCTCAGGCGGAAGGGGGCCACGAATCGTCGGAGTCGCGTGCGGACGGGGGCGGTCGCCGAACATGCGGGGGCGGTGACCGGTCGTGGTTCTTAGCCTCGTGTGACGGCGAAGAGTTCGGAACCCGTGCGCGCAAACTTCGCCTATCTCACGTGCACGGGTCGTACTGAGAATCCGGCCCGGCGCGGGTCAAGGAAATCCTTTTGGACCGGCAACGCGGGTCGGGAGCCCGCATGGCCGGTTCTGGGACATCGGGTCCGGCGGGCTTCGTTGTCTGGATCGAGGGGCTCTCCGGGTCCGGAAAGACGACGATCTCGCAAGCCCTGGCGCCCCGTCTCCGTTCGATGGGCTGGAAGGTCGAGATCCTCGATGGGGACGAAGTGCGCCAGATGTTCTCGCCCGAGCTCGGCTTCTCGCGCAAGGACCGGGAGGTGCACGCGCGCCGGGTCAGCTTCGTCGCGCGGATGCTCGCGCGGAACGGGGTCGCAGTGATCGTCGCTATGATCACCCCGTACGAGACGTCGCGCCAGGCGGCGCGGTCCGTGGTCGGCGCTCGGTTCGTCGAAGCTTGGCTCCGGTGCCCGCTCGAGATCTGCCGTCAGCGAGACCCGAAGGGGATCTACCGTCGGACTCAGGAAGGCTCCGTCATGAAGATGACTGGGGTCGACGATCCGTTCGAGGAACCGCTGAGTCCCGAGCTCACGATCGACACGGCTTCGCAGCCAGTGGAGAGGTCGACCGAGCGCATCCTTCAGTTTCTCGGGGACTCGGGGCTTCTCCGCGGATAGCGCCGACCGAGGGACTCCTACGACCGAACCCCCGTCGGAGGGGAGGCGGGCGGGGCTGTCCGGAGCGGACTCGGGTGCTCCCGGACCAGCGACGCTAGTTCCCCCGGCCGAGCTTCGGTCGGGAATCTCCACGCTCACCTCGAAGGGGCTGCTGGTTCTCGCGCAGTCGGAGCGGCGGATCCAAGGTTCCGTTGAGTCGGCCGAGGTCCCGGTCCAGCGAGGGCGGTAGCGACCGGCTCGGCGGATCCGGGGAACTTCCTTCGGTCTGCCCCCCCGAAGCTCGTCGTGGAGTCACGCGCCCGGCAGGGGCGGGGAGGCGTCCGGCAGGGGGGGCTATCGCCCCGCGCGAACGCACCGCCGCGCCGGGTGATCCCACCCCAGGGGTTCGGGAGCCGGGGTTGCATGTCGGGCGGATCGGTCGACTCCAGTGCCGGGATGGGCGAGCTCTCCCCGGGGTCCAACTTCGGCGCCCGGTTACGGCGTGGATATCCGGTGCGGGCGTGACCGGCTGGAGGATCGTTCCCTCCGGGGTCCGGCAGGGCCCGGCCGCGTCGAACTCCTAGAGTATATCTGACCCTCCGGGGACCGGACCTCTACCCCACTTGAACCCTTCCGGGCCTCCATGGTTCGTCCTCTGAGGAGGAAGGAACCACCATGGCGAAGTCAACAGGCGGGGCGAGGGTCCAGGACGAACGCGGCGCGGGGGCGAAGGGGCTCGGGATGCGAGCCGCCGCGCTGGTGCTGATCGGCGCGGTCGTCGTCGTCGGGGTCGCCGGCTACTTCGTGCTGAGCGCGCTCGGACACTCGAGCACGAGCACGTCGTCGTCGACGAGCTGCACGGGAACGACCGAGTCGTACTGCACCAATAACGCCGATGGGAGCGACGTGACGCCGGTCGTAGCGCTGGCGGCGGCGGTCCGGTAGTCAGAGGGGAGCGGCCGGCGCCCGTCCCGACGCTGGCCGCTCCCGAGTTCGGATTTCTACAGCGCGCGCGCGGAAACCGGTCGCCCGCGAGGTCGGTCGGCGGATTCCCGCGGGGGGTCTCGCGCGGGGTCTTTGTGCGTCGGACGCGCACCGGGTCTATGTCCCTCGGGGCGCAGGTGGAGGCGAACAAAATGGAGCGGATGGGGCCGGAGTCCTTGCTGTTGATGGCGGCGGCGCCGATCGCGTTCCGAACGCCGAGCGACGACCGGGCCCTGTGGGAGATCCCGATCGAGGCGGAGGATCGCCGACCGACCTTGCTGCTGGCCGCCGGACCAATCTCGACCGCGACCCGTCCGGACTCCCGGGCCCGGGGGTGGTGGGCGCGGCTTCGGCTGCACCCGCATGCCTGAACCGGTCTCGGAGCGCCCCGGGACGGTCCGATTAGGTCTAATTAGGGGTACCGAGTAGAGGGCCCCGATGGCGATCCTGCGCGCCCGCGGGGACCCCGAGACCGTCCGATTGCTGCAACAGGTGCCGATCTTCTCCGCGCTGACCGAGCGGCAGCTCGGGAGCCTCGCGCGCGATGGGAAGGAGAGGACCTACGCGGAAGGCGCGGTGGTCGTCAAGGAGGGCGAGGAGGGCCTCGGATTCTACCTCGTTCTCGACGGGAAGGTCGAGGTGCGTCGCAAGAACCGCAGGCTCGCGGCGCTCGGCCCGGGTCAGTTCTTCGGCGAGATGGCGCTGTTCGGCGACCAGCCCCGGTCGGCCGACGTGATCGCGACCGCGCCGACGAAGTGCCTGGTGCTCTCCCGGTGGGAGTTCCGGGGGTTCGCCACGGCCCAGCCGAAGGTCCTGTTCACGATCATCGAGGAGATCGCCCGCCGGCTGAGCGAGACGAACAAGGCCCTGTCCGAGTAGGGCGCCCCCGGGGGCCGCGCGGATCATCGCTGGCGACGCGCGATCTGGGCGTCGAACCAGCCCGGGTAGATCGCCGACCCCAGGGCGAACGTGCGCCGGACGGTCGTCACCCCGGCCCGATCGAGCAACGACTGACCGATCGACTCCACGCCGGCCGGCGAGTCCGCCAGCAACAGCCCTGCGAAATCCACCGCGCGCGAGGACGGAGAGATCCCGCGTCCGTCGGCGGCGACGGGCATCCACGCGTCGGTCTCCTCCGCCACGCGAACCGCGACCTGCTCGGCGTCGACCTCCGCGTCCACGCCGACCGTGAGCAGAGCCAGCGGCAGCTCCTCGGACGTCGGGCCCTGACTCCACCAAACGGCCCGGGAGTCGATCAGTGCCCGATACCGGCGACTGGTCGTCTTGAGGCTGAGCCCCAGCCGTCGGCCGAGCTGCTGCAGCGACTCCTCGGGCGCGGCCCGAAGTCCGGCCACGATCTTCCAGTCCAGCGACGAGAGCCGAGCGGACGGCTCCGGGACGAAGTACGGGTGCGGCCCGCGCACGTCTCGGGCCCCGGCGAGCCGACGGATCAGCGCGGCCCGCCGTTGGATCTCCGACGGTCCCTCGCCCACGAAATACACCTGCAGCTTCCGGTCCTCCTCGTCCAGGACGTCGCGGGCGAAGGTGACCCCGTCCGCGAGCGACAGATCCCGGAGCAGGGTGCGCGACGCCCCCACCTCGGACACGGGGATCTCGGCCACATGCAGCGAGACGTCGAACAGTCCGGGGTTCGGCCAGACCACCGAATCGCGACGGTATCCGCGCTCGCGCAGCGACCTCAGCCGGGCGCGGACCCCGGTCTCGCTGAGGCCGATCCGGGCGGCGATCTCCCGGGCGCCGATCCGGGGGTCGTACACGCGCCGCGATCCCCAGAAGCGGGCCGCCCCGTCCGGAGAGAGATACCGGTAGATCGCGAAGTCGACCGCGTCGACCGACGCCACACGCGCCCCAGTCGGTGCTTCGGTAAATACCCAAGCCCGGTCGGAAGCGAGCGTACCGACGCCGCCGCGTCCGGCAGCAACGGTTACGCTTCCGGACCTCCTTCTCCTTCTCCGTGCTCCGATACGACCTCGATCTCGACATCGACTACGACGCATCGAGCTTCCGCGGGACGGTGCGGATCTCGGGCGCCCCGGCCGGTCGGCCGATGGAGCTGGATTCGGTCGAGCTCGACATCGAGTCGGTGAGCCAGGCGGGCACCCCCGTCGTATTCCGCCTCGAGCCGGACCGCGAGAAGCTCGTCCTCGCCATCGATCCCGAGCGCACGGACCCGATCGAGATCCGGTACCGCGGGACGGCGGGCGAGGGAGTCCAGACCGGCCTCTTCGTCTCCCGGCTCGGCGAGCGCAAGGCGCTCAGCACCCAGATGGAGCCCGAGGGGTGCCGACGGTTCCTCCCGTGCTTCGATCGGCCGGACCGCAAGGCCGAGTTTCGGCTCGTGGTCGCGGTGCGGGCGGATCTCACGGTCATCTCGAACATGCCGGGCGCCCGCGCGCCCGGACCCGAGGGGCGCGCGATCTGGACGTTCGACCGGTCCCCGCCGTTGGCCACCTACCTGCTCTACCTCGGAGTCGGACCATTCGAGGAGGCGCGCGACGACACCGAAGCGCCGGCGATCATCTTCGCCGGTCCCCCTGGCACTCGCGCGCGATCGCGCAAGGGGCTCGCGGACGCCCGCGCGTCCCTCCGGACCCTCTCCGAGTACTTCGGCCTCCCGTACCCGCTCCCCAAACTGCACTTCGTCGCGCTCTCCGACTTCTGGGTCGGCATGGAGAACTGGGGTGCGATCTCGGGGGCCGAGTCCCACTACCTCATCGACGGCCCCGTCCCGCCCGCGTCGCTCCGGTTCGCGGAGCAGACCATCGTCCACGAGACCGCCCACCAATGGTTCGGGGACCTGGTCACGCTCGAGGGGTGGGACGACCTCCCGCTCAACGAGGCGTTCGCGACGTTCATCACCGGCCGGATCCAGGAGCGCGCCGGGATCCGGCAGGACGCGTGGGGCGAATTCGTCCTGTTCACCGCGCGCGGGGATCCGTCCGACTCGCTGATCGCGACGCACCCGGTCCGGCCGGACTCGGTCGCCGCGAAGGAGATCATGGCGAGCGCGGACAATATCACCTACTTCAAGGGCAGCCGCCTGATCCGGATGATCGAGTCGTACCTCGGGGAGGAGCCGTTCCGCCAAGGCCTCTCCGCCTACCTGGCGCGCCACCGCTTCGGAAACGCCCGCAGCGCGGACCTCTGGCGGGCCCTCGAGGAGAGCTCGGGGCACGGAGTGGTCCGGGTGATGCAGACCTGGGTCGAGCGGGCCGGCTTCCCCGTGATCGACGTGCGGCAGGACGGGTCGGACCTCGAGCTCGCCCAGCGTCGATTCACCTACCTTCCCGCGGGGGCGACCGAACCGCCCTGGCCGATCCCGCTGCGCGTCCGCACGCCGCGCGGCGAGCAGCGGGTGCTGTTCGACACGACGCGCCTCCGGCTGCCGGGCGTCGACTTCCGTACTGCCGAGATCGACCCGGGACGCACCGGGTTCTATCGGATCCTCCCGGCTCCCGAGCTTCGACGGTCCGTCCTGGACCGGTTGCCGCGGTTGGCCCCGCTGGATCGGTGGGGCTACCTGCACGACGCGCGAGCGTTCCTGCTGTCGGGCGACTTCTCGCTGGCCGACTACCTCGAGGTGCTCCGGGCCGCCCGCTCCGCGTCGGACATGGTCACGGTCGAGGAAGTGACCCAGACCGTCCAGATCCTGGGACCCCTTCTCGCCGATCTTCCCGGGTTCCGGCCCGAGATCCGGGAGTACCTGCGCTTCCATTCGGAGCGGCTCGGGGACGAGCCCGCCCCGGGCGAGCCGGACGCGAACGGGACGATGCGCGAGTGGGTCGCGCGGTCCCGGGTGATCCACGACGACGAGTACGCCCGCGCGCTCTCGGAGCGCTGGGATCGCGTGGGGCAAGTTCCCGTGTCGATGCGGCCCGCCGTCGTCCTCGCGGCCGCCCGGTTCGGGACGCCCGAACGGGTCGCCGCGATCCGCAAGCTGATCCACGCCCCCGAGGGCGAGGTCTCGGCCCAGGCCTGCTGGGCGGCCGAGGGCCTCCCCACCGGTCCCGACGTGTCGGAGTTCCTCGCGGTGGGGCTTGGGACCGCTCGGCTCTCCGACCTGTTCGTGCCCCTGCTCGTTGGAGCGTCGCGGAATCCGCAGGGCCGGTCGGTCACCTGGACGTGGCTCACCACGAACCTGAGGGAGCTCGAGCGACGGGCGCAGGGATCGTACCTGATGACCTACGTGCTCGACCTGATCCTCCCGCCGCTGGGGCTCGGCCGCGAGGCCGAGGTCCGCGCGTTCTTCGGGCGCGAGTCGTTCCCCGAGGGCGCGATCGGGATCCGGACCGGACTCGAGATGCTCCGCGCGGTCGAGCTCCTTCGCGCCCGGGCCACCGGCTCCGGGGGCGCGGTTCGCCCGGCCTAGGGTCCGGTCCTCGGCCGGTCAACGGCGCCGCACCGGGCGCGGCGTGGAGGGACGTGTCGAGGACCTCGTGCTCCGACCGCGCTGCGCGGACCGGCCGCGGGTCGCGGGCCGTGCCCCCGTCACCGAGTGGGACGCCAGGTCCACGACGACCTGGTCGATCGGTACGGCCGGCTCGGGACCGACGCCCACCGGGTGGAACGCGAATCCCACCGACCGAGGGTCCACGGTGACGCGAAGGTACCCGTACGTCCGATCGTCGTGGTGGTCCAGCACGAGCCCCGTCGCAGGCACCTGCGGGTCGGGATCGAGATAGCGAACGTCCGCGCCGTCGTCGGGCTCCCGGCCGGCCGATCCCGAACGCGCCCGGACCAACGGGTCGACGTCGTGCCCTCCGCCGCCGCAGACGATGAACGGCACCGTGATCGCTCGACCCTGGAAGTCGATCGACCTCGTGAACCGCTGGTAGTTGTGCGCGTGGCCCGAGAGGACCGCATGCGGGTAGACGCCTTGGGCCGCACAGATGCGGTCGATGTCGGCGAGCATCTCTGGGCTCGAGGCGTGCGTACCGCCTCCTCCCCGCGCGCCCACCGGCGGGGCGTAGGCGAACGGGGGGTGATGGACGCAGATCAGCACGCAGCCCGCGTAGTTCTCCTCGCGGACCCGGGTCAGCTGCGCGGTGAGGAAATCGAGCTGCACATCCGAGATCGTCGTCCACTTCCCCGACTCTCCCGAAATGACGCCGGGATCCTCGAGGGCGTTGCTGAACAGGCCGAGGATCCGGACGTACGGTGCCTCGAGGGCGAAGTAGACGCCCGGCTGGGTCATCGCGGCCCGGTGGAGCGAGCCGGCCTCGGGGGTCACCACCGGCTCGGTCGCGCAGAAGTTGCGCCGGAACGTCGCGAGGGGCGCCGCGTCGGCCGGCGTTCCCGGGACGATGAACGAGTCGTGGTTGCCCGGGATCGCGAAGATCGGGGCCGGATAGTCCCGGTACGGCTCGTAGAACTGGTCGTAGTAGTAGCGGGCCTCCCCGAAATCGTAGATGAGATCGCCGAGCAGGAAGAGGAACGCCGGGCGGTCCTCGGGCGGCGCGAGCTGGCAGTCTTGGGTCAGGCGGTCCGACACTCGGATCTCCCCCGGGTACTTTCCCTGGTTCGAGGCGCCGATGTCGCCGACCGAATGGAAAACGATCCGACCGTTCGCCTGGATCTGTTCGAGGACCTCGGGACCATGCGGGCCCAGGGCGTCGCCGAGCGCATAGTCCGCTCCCGGCGATCCACGGGACACCGGCACCGGGACCACGTCCTGGTAGAGCAACGCCTGGATCCGGCGGTAGAGCGCGACGTCGGACGGGTGGGGTACCTTGAACCGGGTCGGGTCCGGTGTCGGTCGACCTTGGGCGAACACCGGTTCGTCGAAGAGCGGTTGCGGCAACGGCTCGCGTGCTCCTCGGGGCATGGGACCGCCGATCGCACCCAACCCACGCCGGCATATCTCTCCGCGGCGCGAGCGAAGGGGGACCGACGGAGCTCTCGACAGGTCCCGGGTCCGCGCCGTCGACAATCGTGGTCGGTCGCCCCCGGCCGATTCGGCGATCGCCGGAGCGGACGACGCTCGTGGGACAAAGATAATTGACCCGCCGTCGCGCGTGGGACGCCTTGACCGGAGCGTGAGGAAGATGGAGTACGATACCGCCGGCGCCTCAGGCCAGTTTCGGCTGAGGAACCCCCCGGTCGAGCCCGACCGGATCCGCCGTTGCCCCCTCTGCGGCGCCCCGTTCGATTCGAGCGCGGCGCTGACGCGCCACAGCCAACGACCGCACTACCGATCGAACCGGTCGATCCGCCGGTCGGTCGGGTACGCCTCGGTCTGATGTCCCGAGCACCGCATTCACACGGTAAGGACGGTGTTCTCCGACGTTTCTTTGATCGGTCGCGTTCCGGGGGGCGCGCCGAGGAACCGGGGGAGGAACTCCCCCGACTCCCCATGCTGAGCCTCCCTTCCGGAGTTCCGCGATAAGAACTGTCGTCCAGCCCGGGACGACCGATCTCGGATGTCGCTCCCTCCGCCGAGAAATCGGTCTCCCGGTCGCTCAACGATTGTCGACCCGAGCCCGCCGCGGACACCGCGACCGGGTCGACATTCGCCGTCGCCGACGCGCCGGTGCCGGAGCCCCGGGACCACCGCGGGACGTGGCTTCATGTACGTCGTTGCCCGAACGTGGAACGGAGCGGCCCGGGGGGCGATGGAACCCCGCTCGCCCACGGCCGCTCTCCCGGAAGGAGGTACAACATGGACACGAGCGAGCGCGGGATCGGGCACCTGTTCGCCCTGCTGGGCGGCGGTCTGATCGCGCTGGGTGGCGTGGTCGCGGCGGTGATCGGGATCGGCAACGCGCTCCTGGGCCGGTTCGCCGGCGCCACCGGAGCCTTGACGGATGCCGTTCTGCTTCTCGTGGTCGGGGGCCTGGTCCTGCTGTTCGGTCACCTCGCGGAGCACGACTGGAAGGAACGATCGGTCGCTACGGGCGTGATCCTCGTCGTGCTGGCCGCGGTGGGGTGGGGCATCCTCGGATTCGGCGGCAGCGTCCTCGCGCTCGTCGGCGCATTGTTCGCGTTCCTCGCGGGCGTTCTGTACCTGATCGAGCCGACCCGACGCGCAACCCACGCCCTCGTCGCGTCGAGCTGACGCGCTCGAGCCCCGTTACGGAGCCGCGGGCGGGATGACCCGTCCCTCGACGGTGATCACCGCGTCGCGGACCGGCCTCCACTGGATCGCGAGGACCCCTCCGACGATCGTGAACAGGAAGCCGAAGAGCAACCCTCCGAGCGCTACTGGGATGCTGAGCAGGGCGCAGACGATCGCGAGCGCCCCGAGCACCGAATGACCCACGGGAAGCGCGAGCATCAGCGCCCCGACGACCAGCGTAGCGACGCCGACCACGAGCCCCAGCAGGAAGATGCCGCTCACGAGCCCCAGGATCGCCGCGACCGCGCCGACGACCGCGAACAGTAGTCCCCCGAGGAGGATGAAGAGGCCGCCCACGATCGTCAGGATCGCGGCGCCGACCGGTCGCGCCATGCCCGTGGAGAGCTCGCGAGCTAGAAAAGTCGCTCGACCCTCGCGCGCGGACGATAAGGACCTTTGAGACCTCGGCCCGGCATGCGGACCCGTCGCCTCGGGGCGCGGGGCCCGGCGGTCTCGGCGATCGGGCTCGGCTGCATGGGCATGTCGATGTCGTACGGGGAACGCGACGACGCGGAGTCCACCGCGACGCTCGAGCGCGCGATCGAACTCGGGGTGACATTCTTCGACACGGCCGACGTCTACGGCCCCTTCATCAACGAGGAGCTCGTCGGCCGAGTTCTCGGACGGTACCGCGACCGCATCGTGCTCGCCACCAAGGCGGGCCTCGTGCCGCCCGGCCCCGGCGGGCCGCGTAGGATCGACGGCAGCCCGCAGCACCTCCGCGACGCCTGCGAGGCGAGCCTCCGACGGCTGGGCACCGACACCATCGACCTGTACTATCTGCACCGAGTGGACCCGACCGTTCCGATCGAGGAGAGCGTCGGCGAGATGGCCCGCCTCGTATCGGAAGGCAAGGTTCGGCATCTCGGCCTATCGGAGGTCAGTGGGCCGACGCTCCGTCGTGCCCACGCGGTGCACCCGATCACCGCGGTGCAGAGCGAGTACTCCCTCTGGACCCGAGACCCCGAGAACGGCGTCCTTCCGGTCTGCCGAGAACTCGGCATCGGCTTCGTCCCGTTCAGCCCGCTCGGGCGCGGTGTGCTGACGGGAACGGTCCGGTCGCTCGACCGCACGCCGGAGAACGACTTCCGTCGGGGCCTTCCTCGGTTCCAGCCCGGCAACCTCGAGAAGAACCTCGCTCAGGTCGACCACTTGGCCGAGATCGCTCGGGCAAAGGGCTGCACGGCCGGTCAGCTGGCGCTGGCGTGGGCGCTCGCTCAGGGGGACGACATCGTGCCGATCCCGGGCACCAAGCGACGCCGCTTCCTCGAGGAGAACGTTCGAGCGACGGAGATCTCGCTCTCCCCGTCGGACCTCGGTGCGATCGAAGAGGCGATCCCCATGGGGTCGGCCTCCGGCGCCCGGTATCCGCCGGAGTCGATGGCCCAAGTCGATCGCTGAGCGACCCAAACGGCCCGTACCCGACCTCGACCGGCGTAGCATCGGCGCCCATCCGAAGGTTTATTCCGCGCCCGGCCCAAGTTCCTCCAACTCCGGCTCGGGGCCAACCGCGGGAGACCGCGGTCGACTCCGTGGAACGTAGGACCATGCTGCCTCAGGGTAGGCCACGGTGGATCTCTCTCGGCGCGATCGGACTCGCGATCTTGATGGCCGGGGTCGCCGTCGCGGTGCTCCCGGAGGGTGTGGCTCCCGGCGGTCCGCCCGCGCTCGGCGGGCTCGGATCGGGAACCGGTCCGAGAATCCCGGCGAGTGAGGCCCCGGACCTCGACTCGAGCGAACTCAACGAGTCGACCCTGGTCCTGTCGAACGGGACGCTGGTCCCCGGCAACTTCGTCGCGACCTCGGGCGAGCTTCCCTCGCTCGAGGCATACGACCCGTCGACGAACGAGGTGTTCGTTGAGAGCTTCTACGGCGACTGCCTCGATGTGATCAGCGGATCCTCGAATCGGGTCGTCGCGACCGTCCCGACCGGGGCGTACCCGAACACCCTGGCGTACGATCCGGTCGACCAGGACGTCTTCTTCGGGCTCCAAACCTACGATGAGGTCAGCCTCGTCAACGCCACCACCGACCTCGTCGAGCGAACCGTGGGCATCGGGATCGAGCCCCTCGCGATGGCGCCGGATCCGGTCAACGGAGATCTGTTCGTCACGGGGACCAACGCGACGGGGACGGCCTACGTCGTAGTGCTTAACGGGACCTCCGGGGTCGTCGATCGCTCCTTCCCGTTCGGAGCGGACCGGTTCCCGACCGCCGGTCCCAATGGGATCGTCTACGATCCGGCGAAGGGCGACTTCTACATCCCGTCCGTAGCGACCGGGCTCACCGTAAGCATCCACGGCAACCTCACGCTCGTGAGCGCAGCGAAACAGAAGGTCGTGAAGAACATCTCCGTGCCCTTCCAGCCGTCGGCGATCCTCTACGCTCCTTCGGATGGGGACCTCTACGTGGGGAACGAGTCGGGCGCGGACCTGAGCGTCTTCGCGCCCGCCCAGGGCAAGTTCGTCGCGACCGTGACCTTGCCGGACATCGCCGATCTGCTCGCCTACGACCCCACGACCACCGAGATCTTCGTCGGCATCACCGGCAACGTTTCGGTCGTCAACACGTCCCAAGGGACGACCGTCGCGACCTTCCCGGTGCTGCGCAACCCCTCGGGTCTCGCCTACGACCCCGTGAACGGCTACGTCTACGTCGCGGACTACGTCGGGAACAACGTCAGCGTCGTCAACGCCTCCGACGACCGGGTCGTCGCCTCGGCGCTGCTCGGTGCGTCGCCGTACAATTCCGTCTACGACCCGGCCACGGGCGACCTCTACGTCACGGACCTCCTCTCGTCCCAGCTCATCGTCGTGAACGGCTCCACGAACCGCGTGACCGGTCACGTGGCGCTCGGTACGACACCGTACGGGATCGCGTACGATCCGTCCACGCACGACCTGTACGTGGACGACTATGACGCCGGCAACGTCTCGATCGTGAACCCGAAGACGGATCGAGTGATCGGGTACCTGCCCGCGGGCGTCGAGCCCTGGGGCATCGCGTACGACGGCGCGAGCCACGACCTCTGGGTCACCAATCCCGGCTCCGAGAACATCACCGTGCTCAACCCTTCCGCGCGGAAGGTCGTGACCTCGGTCAACCTGACTACGCCCCCGGGCGCGATCGCGTACGATCCGAAGAGCACGGCGATGATCGTGGGCGAGTATGATGTGGGCAACGTCTCGGTGTTCAACGCGCGGACGGACGCGCTCGTGCGGAACTCGAGCACCGGCAGCGAGGTCTACACCGTCGCGGTCGACCCCGGCACGGGGCGCCTCTTCGTGGGCAATTACGGCTCGGACAACGTCACGATCCTCGGCCCGAAGGGTCAGGAGCTTGGCCGGTCCGTCGCTGCCGGCGCCGGCGTGTTCGGTTCTGCCTACGATCCCGCGAACGGCGATGTCTATGTCGTCAGCTTCGCGAGCGACCTGGTCACCGAGATCAATTCGACCTCGGCAACCGGGGTCGGCGGATACTCGACCGGGACAGGTCCGACCGCGGTCGCGGTCGCTCCCGCCGACGGCACCGTGTACGTCTCGGACTACGACTCCGACTCACTGACGCTCCTCTCGCCCACCTTCCGCGTCACGACCTACAACGTGACGTTCAAGGAGACGGGGCTGCCGTCGGGGACCTATTGGTGGGCCCGGCTCGATGGATCCGGTATCACCGGTACGGCCCGCACGATCGAGTTCCGGGAGCCGAACGGCATGCTCCAGCCGTACGCCGTCGCCCAGCTTTCCGGCTACTCGGCGTCCCGTCAGTTCGGCACGGTGCATGTCGACGGGAAAAACCTCGCGGTCACCGTGGCGTACACTCCGCTCGACGTACGGGCGAGCTCGAGCGTTCCGGCCGGAGTGCGGGCCGGGGCCGGGATCCATCCGTCGCCGCTCGCCGGCCGGTCGTCCGGTTCTCAGCGGCGATCCCGTTCGAGCCGCTGAACCTCGGTGGCCGCCTCCGCCTCCCAGGCGCGTGCCTTCCGCTCTACGTCTTCGACGAGGAAGCGCCAGGCCCGGCCCAGCATCGGACCCAGGATGAACAGCACCGCCGACAGGCTCGATCCGACCGAGACGAACGCCATCACGGAGGCGAAGATCTTGCTGGCGTCGTTGGCCAGGGTCAGGGGCGGACCCTGGCCCGTGGCGAGCATGCTCTCGAAGTAGATCGAATTGACCCAGTTCAGCCCCGCGATCGTATGGAAACCGACCGCCCCCACGATCTCGGCCGCGATCACCGCGCTGACCGCGAGGGCGGCGCGCCGCCGAACCGTCCTCCAGCGCCGCGGCGCATGCACGGGAGCATGGACGGGCGTCGCGGGGACGGCCGACGAGGAGGTTGCGCCCGGTCCGAGATCCTGGGGCATGGGGTCTCCCATGGTTGTGAGCCGATGGACCGGAGAATGAATCTAGCGGCCGTGTGGAAGACGCGTCCACGCTGGCGCGCTGGGGCACCGGCGGCCAGATATACCGCGCCTCGCTCCCTTCCGAGCGAGGCCACCCCGGTTGGACGCCGCCGAGTCCCCGCATTACACGTTCCAGCCGGTCGGGGACCGGGTCCACGCCGCGATCGCCAAGCCCACCGGCGCGGGGATCTGCAACTCCGGGCTCGTGGATCTGGGGGAAGGAACGATGGTGTTCGACGCCGGCCTCACGCCCGGCGCCGCGGCGCATCTCGCGGCGGCTTCGGTCCGGACGCTGGGCCGGCCGCCGACGATGGTGGTCGACAGCCACTGGCATCTGGATCACTCCCTCGGGAACTCCGCGTTTCCTCGGGTGCCGATCTGGGGCACGCGTCGCACCCGGGAGATCCTTCTCGAGCAGAAGGACACGTTGGCCGCGGAGCTGACCGAGGCGAGACTGCGTCAGGACCTCGCGGAGCTCGAGCGACGTCGGCGCTCCCTGCGATCGAAGGACGCCCGCGCCGACATCGACCTGTTCATCCAGATGAACAAGGTGATGATCGAGGCCGCCGGATCGCTGCGCACGGTCCCGCCGGACCAGACCTTCGAGTCGAGGCTCGACCTACCGGGCGATCGCGGCGCAGAGCTCCGTTCGTTCGGGGCGGGTCATACCGACGCAGATGCCATCCTCCTGCTTCCCGCGGAGAAGATCCTGTTCGCCGGCGATCTCGTCGTGGTCGGCCTGCAGCCCAGCATGGGCTCGGGGGACCCCGAGCACTGGCTCACGGTCCTGGACGAACTTGAGCGCCTGCGACCCGAGCGGATCGTGCCCGGTCACGGCCCCGTCTCTCCTGTCGAAGCGATCGACGAGACCCGCAGCTATCTGACGGGGGTCCTCGCGGCCGCGCGATCTCCACGTGGCGCGCCGGTACCGGCCGCGGTGCGACGATGGGAAGGATCGTTCAGCTTTCGGGAAAATGTGCGAGCGACCCGGGATCGTCTCAAGGTCTCCCGCCGCGACGCCTGACGGCGTCGGGTAGGTCGACCTGCGGCCTCCCCGCCGCGCCGCGCGGTTGGCGCGAGGTCACGCCTGACCGAGCGTGTCCGTTCGGGTCGGAAGTCGGGGCGCACCCGGAACAGGGAGGGCCGGATCGATCCAACGGGCGCGTCAGGAAGGGCCCCAGCTCCAGCCGGTCGACACCGCGTACCGGTCCGTGACCCGCGGGCCGATTGGCATGTGCTGTAAGAAGACGAACAATTCGCGGGCGTCCCCTACGGCCCGAAACCGAAGATCGATCCGAGCCAGGGCCGTGGACACCCGAAACGGGTACGACCCGCCGGGCCCGCTGACCACCTGGTCCGGCCTCAGAAAGATCCCGATCTCGATATCATCCTTCTCGATGCCGATCCCCCGCGCCTGACGGACCTGGACCCGGACCACTCCCGAGTTCTCGACGTTCCAGAGTGGCGGAGTGAGCGAGGGGTAGAGCGGGGCACCGGTGATACGCCAGCTGTCCCCCGACGGCAGCGCGCTCCTCCAGGATCGATACAGGTCGGGGCTGGGGAACGCACGGAAATCTCCGTCGTTGTACACGAGGATCCTAGAGGCGGTGAAGATGATCCGGACCGGGCCGAACCCGCGCGTCATCTGGAACGCGCGGGGGATCTCGCCGAGCACGGGTTCGGGCGGAGAGGGAAGCGTTCCGTCCGGCAGGGGCGCTCCGGGACTTCCCGACATCTCGACGCCCGAATCCGGCGAGGACACTTGAGGATGCGCCGGTCGCGCGCCCGAGTCGGGGCCCTGGTCATCGCCGGACGCCGGATCCGCGCGAGCCGGGCATCGGTCCCGGCCCGGGGAAGTGGGCTACCGACGACCGGGCCGGGCGCGCCGCGCCGGTCTCTTTCGCGGCGATTCCACCGCGCGCGTTCTAGGACGAGCGCTTCCGGCGGTCCGGGAGCGCTCGGTGCGAATGAAGGACGCAGGTGCTCCGATCAACCAGAAGACATTGCCGTCGGGATCGGCGAACTTCGCGCTGCCGCCCCAGTTTTCGACGCGAAGAGGCTCGATGAAGATGACCCCCTCCGCCTCCATCCGCCGGACCTGCGCCTCGATCTCGTCGGTCATGAAGGCGATGCCCGTGTTGCCCGGCTCGGGCGGTTCTATCCCTTCGCACAGGTGGAGTAGGAATCGCTCACCGGGCGGAGCGACCAGCACCGCGTGGCCCCCCGGGGGACCGATCGTGTGGGACTCGAACCCGAGCTTGTGCGCCCACCAATCCGCCGACGCTTGGGCATCCTTTACCGTCACCGCGAAGTCCGCGAACGCGAGCATGGGAACTCTCCGGCGATCGGAGTGCAACTGCCCCTATAGCGCGCTGCAGGAGGTCGCGAAACGGTGCCGTGATGCCGCTTCCCTTCTCGGGAGACGAGGCGGAGGACGACGGGCCCACTGACGGAACCGCTCGCGGCGGTCCGGGTTCCACCGTCGAATCAACCCTCGTCGCCCGGACAGCGCCGGGCCGTCGGTTCCGATCGCGACCGGCGGCCCGTGGAGTGCGATTGACTAACGGCTTATCCCCTGCGACCGCGAATGGCCCTCGATGGCTATGACCGACCAAGCGCAAGGCCCCGTGATCACCCCACCGGTCGCCCCCTCCGCCTCGAGCCCATCTCGACCGGGCCTCGAGTGGCTCGCCCTCGGTCCCCGGGCAGGGGGGAGCTCCGTGGACCTCTTCGGATCTCTCGTCCGCGACATCATGACGACCCACGTGGTCACAATTGGACCTAACGACTCGCTCCGTACCGCGGCGACGGTCCTGATCGAGAAGAAGTTCTCGGGGTTGCCGGTCGTCGACTCCGAGGGCAAGGTCGTCGGAGTCCTGAGCGAGAAGGATATCGTTCGACAGCTCGGCGAGAAAGTGGGATTGTCCGTGCCGGGCGGGCTGTTCGAGCTCATCCTCGAGCCGTCCGCGGCCCGACGTTCCGACCTGCTGGCGCGCTGCGCAGCGACGTTGAACCAGGTCCTCGTCGCGGACGCGATGAGCAAGCCCGCGCGGACGACGCACCCCGATGTCGCCACGGTGGAGGCGATCCGCGAAATGCTCCTCTTCCGCATCAACCGGTTGCCGGTCGTCGAAAATGGTCGGCTCGTGGGACTGCTGACCCGCAGCGACGTCTTCCGCCTCGCGCCCGGAAACTAGGCTGCCCACCGACGCCGTTCCCCGGGAACCCGGGTCGAACGCAATGCTGGGGAACGATGACTCCCGTCGCGCGAGCGCGCACCCCGAACGGCGCGGATCGCCGAGCTCGTGGGCTTGCAACGCTTATTCCACCCTCCTCGATGTCGAGCCGTGGCCGGAAGCCGACGCCTTGCTGCCATCATGTTCACCGATCTGGTGGACTCGACCCGGCTGGCCCAGAACGACGAGCGGGCGGCGCTGGCGCTGATCGATGAGCAGGAGAGGATCGCGCGGCCCCTCCTCTCGGGTCACCACGGGCGCCGCGTGAAATCGACCGGGGACGGTCTGCTCGTCGAGTTCCCGAGCGCGCTGGACGCCGTCGAGTGCGCGGTGGCGCTCCAACGGCGGATCCACGAGCGCAACGCGGAGTCCGGCCGCCCTCCCTTCCAGATTCGGATCGGCATCCACCTCGGCGACGTCCAGCGCAAGGGCGGAGACATCCACGGCGATGCGGTCAACGTGGCGGCGCGGGTCCAGACGGCCTGCGAACCGGGAGGAGTCTGGGTCTCCGAGTCGGTCTTCAAGCAGGTGCGGAACAAGGTGCCCTACCGGCTCGATTCGCGCGGCGCACCGACCCTCAAGGGGGTCGTCGAACCGCTCGACCTCTACCAGGTGGTCCTGCCGTGGGCGGACGCGGGCGCGCCACCCCGGACCTCGGCCGTGCCGCGGCTCGCGGTCCTGCCGCTCGCCAACATCAGCCCGGATCCCAAGGACGAGTATTTTGCCGACGGCCTCACGGAGGAGCTGATCTCCGTCCTCTCAAAGATCCAGGGTCTGCGCGTGATCGCACGGACCTCGGTCGCGGCTTACAAGGCGTCGACGAAATCCGTCGCGCAGATCGGCTCCGAGCTCGGCGTCACTTCCGTCCTGGAAGGCAGCGTGCGGAAAGCGAACGACCGACTCAGGATCACGCTCCAGCTGATCGACGTCGGGACCCAGGAGCACGTCTGGGCCGAGAGCTACGATCGCCAGCTCTCGGACGTCTTCGCGATCCAGACCGAGGTCGCCGAGAGCACCGCGAAGGCGATCCGCGTCGAGCTCTCGGAAGGGGCGCGGGAGTTCATCGCCCGCCCGCCGACGGCGGACGTGCAGGCCTACGAGCTGTATCTCCGGGCGGTGGTCAAGGGCGAGGAGTACAACCTGCTCGCGTTCCAGGACAGCCTCCGGCTGCTCGAGGAGGCGATTCGCCGAGATCCCTCGTTCGCGCTGGCCTACGCCCATCTCGGGTACATGTACGTACAAGGCTCCGGAGATTACCTGCCGCACGCCGAGGCGTTCGCTCGCGCCCGCGAATACATCTCGCGGGCGCTCCAGCTGGACGCCGATCTATCTCAGGCGCACGCGGCCCTGGCGAACCTGTACATGCAACAGGACCACGACTGGGCGCGATCCGAGGCCGAGTTTCGTCGGGCGCTGGAGCTCAATCCGAGCAACGCCACCGCCCGCGTTAGCTACGCGACGTTGCTTCGGGTCGTGGGCCGTTGGGACGAGGAGGAACAGCAGCTCTACGCGGCGATGGACACCAATCCGACCTGGCAGATCCCGCCGCGGATCCTCGTTGATTCGGCGCTGATGCGGGACGACCTGCCCCTCGCCCGGGAGCGGGTGGCCCGGTTCCTCTCGCCGGACCCGCACCCCGATTGGACGCACCTGAGCTTCGCCACCTATTACGCCGCGACGGGCCGGCTCGACGAAGCCCGTCGGGAGCTCGCCGCGGCGGGGACGTCGCACGACATCATGCCAAGGGTCGCACACGCTCTCGTCCTCGGGCAGCTGGGGGAGACCTCGGAGGCGCACCAGATCCTCGAGGAACTCGAACGCAGCAAGCTCGGCCCGCAGTTTTCGAAGGATTACGAAGCCGCGTTGCTGCTGGTACTGGGGCGCAAGGAGCGGGCGTACGAGGTTCTGGAGGAGGAGCTTCGCAGCGGCGGAAGCGGGCTCTGGATCCGGGCGGACCTACCGGTCTTCGCCCCGATCCGCAACGAGCCTCGGTTCGAGGCGATCCTCCGAGCCCTGAACATCGTTCCGAAGGCCGCCCCCCGCTAGGATTCCAGGACTCCGGGCGACGTCCGGGAGGATCGAGTCGCATCCCGGGGCCCGGGTCCCTTGCCCGCCAACGCTACAGGGGATCGGGCCGTGGAGCGGGCATGTGCCACACGGATGAGTCGAGGGCGCCCGCCCCGCCTCGATCGGGGCCGGTCGGACCTCACGAGGGGATCGAGCTGCACGCGACCGACGGAACCCGGTTCCGGGCCTACTCGGCCGTCCCGGACTCGAACGCCACCAGCGGCATCGTGATCCTACCGGATGTCCGGGGATTGCATCCGTACTATGAGGATCTGGCCGTGCGGTTCGCCGAAGCGGGGTACCGGGCCCTGGCGATTGACTACTTCGGGCGTACCGCGGGCGTCGCCCCTCGGGACGAGTCGTTCGACTGGAAAGCCCATATCCAGAAGACCACCCCGGAAGGCATCGCGATGGACGTGCGGTCCGCCGTCCATCGACTGCGGGCCGACGCCGACAAGCCGGATCTTCCCATCTTCACCGTCGGCTTCTGTTTCGGCGGGGCGAGTTCGTGGCGCCAGTCCGGAGAAGGGCACGGGCTCGCCGGGTGCATCGGGTTCTATGGGGGACACCCGATGGATCGCGCCGGCCCGGCGATCCCCCACATGAAGGCGCCGCTGCTGATGCTCCTGGCCGGCGCGGACCAGGGAACGACCCCGGAGGAGTTCGAGACCTTCACGAAGCTCGTCCGGGAGCATGGGATCGAGGTCGAGTCGCACACGTACGCCGGCGCGCCCCACAGCTTCTTCGACCGGTCGTTCGCCGACCACCGTGACGCGTGTCGGGACGCTTGGGACCAGATCCTGCAGTTCACCGAGCGGCACCGCTCTCCGACCTGACGATCAACGGTTCGCTGGCCCGTCGGTCCGAGTCAGCCGGGAGCCGAGGCGCGGACGATCGATAGATCCGCACGCCAGCTCGATCGCAGGAACACCGTGTGGAATCCGAGTTCCGCGAGGGTCCTCCGAATCTCTTGGCGACGGAAGATCTCGGAGTAGACCAACGCGCCCCCCGGCACGAGCACGCGTCGGACCTCCTGCAGGGCCCTCGGACGCTGGACATACTGATTCGGGCGGGACTCGACGTGGTGCAACATCATCATCGCGAACACGACGTCGAACGACGCGTCCGGGAAGGGGAGACGGAGAGCATCGGCCTCGCGGAGCTCCACCGTCGGTGGAACGTCGCCCCATCGGATCGTCAGGAAGGCTCGCGCGCTCTGGACCTGGGCGGGGTCGAAATCCGTTCCGACCAGTCGCGCGGGCTGGAAACGCTCGCGGATCAGGGCGAGCAGTCCGCCGCCGCCGCAGCCGAGTTCGAGCACCCGCGCGGCCGACGGAATCCGTAGTTCGCGGCCAAGTCGGGCCAGCGCCCGTCGGCCGCGTCCCTCGGTTCGAACGTTGACCATCCACCGCGCAAGACGGTTCATTTCGGCCATGAGAGTCCGTGCCTCCATCGCAGCGAGGGATAGAACCTGTCCCGAACCGTGAGCGACCGCGACCTAGGCCGGTCCCATCGACCGGACGAGGCGGTCCGGGCCCGAGACGCGGGTTCGAGGCGCCGCCGACGCGCGAACCTTGCCCCGCACAGGTCCTCGAACCGTGTGAGCCCGATCGGAGCGCGGCTCGAGAGGTCCACCCGCCTTTGTTAGAATTGTAAAGGGCGAGCGCCTTAGCCGAGGCGCAGGTAGTGTCCGCGTGCCTTCCCAGAGCCGGATCGTGGAGGTGGAATCCCTAGAGGCGGCCCAGGAACTGGTGCCGTTCCCGGTGTTCGTTCCGCCGGGCTCGCCGGAGTCGATCAGTGTCCGACTGGGAACGGCGTCTCGCTGGCCGAGCGTTCGAACCACGCACCGGTCCTCGGAGACCTCCTACTCCGTGAAGCAATACGCGATGGACTTCTTCGGAGGGTTCTCTGGCCCGAACAAGCTCTTCACCACGACAGAGGCTCGGTGGGCTTCGTACGCACCGATCACCGAGCTCGATGTCGGGTCCGGCTCGGCCTTCCACGGGCAGGAATGGGACGGCATCGAAGGCGCCTCTCTGGTGCGACTGTCCACGCACGTGGAGATCCGCGTCAGAACGGGACGACTGGGCCCGAGGCGAGCCGAACAGATCTTTCGGGATGTCTCGCCGCTGAACGCTCCCGATGCGATCGAAAGGGCCTCCCGTGCCCTTTCGGTCTGGAACTGGAGCGTCGCTTCCCACGACATTCCCGGATCCGCCTCGAACGCCGAGCGAAGAGGGCTGCTCTGGTCGCCGGGTGAGGCAGCTCGGGGCCGGGGAAGTGGTGCGCTGAAGGAAGCGCGGGGCTGGCACCTCGACAGCGTCGCGCGCCCGGGAAATGGCCCCTCTCACGTCGTCCGTGCGCTCTGGAGGTCGAACGACCTCCACGAGACGCTCGAGATCGTCCGTCTGCCCCCGGGTGCCCCACCGAGCCGCGGCCGGAGCCCGCTCCCTCCGCTGTTCGACGAATCACTTGCGCCGGCCGAACACATCCGGGGCATCCGGTCATCTCTCCTCCGGTCGGCATGGTACCTTGTGGATCGGGCCGAGGATTCGCTTCGGGTCGTGATTCCTCCGAGCCGGTCCGAGCCGGGACTCGATGCTCGTTTGCTCCGGGAGCTGGAAGGATATCTGGCGCCGCCGGTCCGATGATCCTCGTTGGGAGCGAGGTTCCGGGGCGACCCGGAGGCAATCTAGGGGTTTCTTGGCGACGAGCGTCGCCACTCGAGAAGGTCGCAGCTCCCGCCGGCGGCCCTTTTCCATCCTCTCCCTGTACCGGGTCACGGGAAACGACGATGACGCTGACCGCTAGGCCACTCTCTACGGAAACCTGGCCGGCTTTCGCCCGTCTCGTCGAGAAGCACGGCGGCATCTTCGGGGGGTGCTGGTGCATCGCCTTTCATCTCGAACCCGGGGAGGGACGTCGGGGGTCGGCGGCGTACCGGTCTATGAAAGAGGCCCGAGTCCGGGAAGGCCGAGCGCATGCCGCGGTCGTGTTCGACGGGGAAGCGGCGGTCGGATGGTGCCAGTTCGGGCCCACCTCGGAACTCCCGAACATCCGGAGCAAGAAGGCGTACGAGGAGCACCTGGGCACGTTGCCCGACTGGCGGATCACGTGCTTCTTCATCGATCGCGAGCGTCGAGGCGAAGGGGTCGCCAGTTTCGCCCTCCGGGCCGCACTTCGGGAGATCCAGGCCCTCGGCGGCGGAACCGTCGAGGGATACCCCGAGGATTACGGCGACAGGAGGACCTCGTCGTCCTTCCTTTGCAGTGGCACCCTCCGCATGTTCGAAAAGGCCGGATTCGCGAAGGACCGCCAGATCGCCATGTATCGTTGGGTCGTGACGAAGACGATCCCCCGGCGGGGGCCGGGACGAGCGACCGGTCGCGTCCGCGCTGCTAAGGCGTCTCGCCGCGGGGTCCCGGCACGACGGTGACGCCATTCCCCGACGCATGAAGGCCGTGCGGATTCGTGCGGCGACCGCATCCGACCTGCCCGGCGTGCTCGCCTGCCTCCGCTCGGCATTCGCACCCTATGCTCCGAAGTACACCGCTTCGGCCTACCGGGCGACGGTGCTGACGCTTCCGTTGGCGCGCCGAAGACTTCGCTCCATGCGAGTGCTGGTCGCGACCGATCCCAGCGGGACCATCGTGGGGACCGTCTCGATCCAGTATGTCTCCACGCGCCACGCCCACCTCAGAGGAATGGCCGTGGTGGCGGCGCGCCAGGGTACTGGTGTCGCAACCCTCCTTCTCCGAGCCGCGATCGATCGATCTCGCCGATACGGAGCGCGCCGGATCACCCTCGAAACGACCTTGCCGCTGCGCAGGGCGGCCCGATTTTACCGCCGGCACGGCTTCGAGCGGACCGGTCGAATTCGAGACTGGGCCGGGATGAGTCTGATCGAGTTCGAACTCGCCCTCTGTGTCCCTTCGGATCCGAAGCACTACCGGGAGTGATGCCCACATCGGCCCGTCGGTTCCCCACGGACATGAAGGCCAAGGGTGCAACGAGCCTTACAGCCATCCGTCAGCCACGTAAGGAAAATCGTGCTCAGGATAGTCACGAGTCCGTGCTTCGAGCCCCCCCTTCGAGGCAGATGAGGACGACTTCGGGGCGATTTCCGACGAACCGGGGACCGGCGGGACCGAGGGGCGTCCTTTTGCCTTCCGTGTTGCCATTCGGAGGTAGCAATGAGCGAGGGAGAGACCGACTCGTGACCACCGAATGTGAGACCCCGGGATGCCTACACCAGATGCGCCTGCACGGCGCGGACGGCCACTGCCGCGCGTGCGGTTGCACCGGCTACTCGCGGAATGCTCCGCCGCACCAGACCCGCGCCGCCCGCAAGCAGATCGCCCAAGCCCTCCGAAAGTGGTGAGCCGGGCCCGCCGATCGGGCCCAACGCCTCGTCCGAGGTCGGCGGTACGCCGGGGGCCTAGCGCGTTATAGTCGCGGCAGGGAAACGCTCGTCGGACCCGGCACCGGACCAGCAAGCGAGCGGGAACCCGAGCGCGATGGTCCCACTCGTCGAACCTCGACGACCAGTGTCCTGCGGTCCGCGGTTGTCTCACATGTCACGCTGGCCTTGAATGCGGCTAGATCGACCCGGAAAAAATGCGTGACGAATCCCACCAATAAATATGCCAGAGACTGACGTGGTAAGGCCCCAGTATGCCCTACAAGGACGCGGATCAGCGAAAGGCGGCCGCGCGCAAGTGGCGACTGCTACACCGGGCGGAGCGTGCGGCGTACATGCGACGCTACCGCAGATCGCGCAGCTCGGGCCGATCCCGCGGCCGTCCGAGAATTAAAGGCAGAGATTTCGAGAGTCCGACGAGAGCCCCTGAAGTTCCGACGCCGCCCTTCGGGAGCGCATCGACGGTCGACCTGTCCACCGGAACCCACACCTCTTCCGAAGAGGTGAACGCGCCGGTTTCCGACGCGGATCGGTGGACCGATCCCGCCGGAGGCCGTCCCCCCGATTCTCGAGGCGAGCAGTTGCCCCCCGGAACCGAGGCAGCCTTGCCCTACCTGTCGGACTCGTCGAGCCTCTGAAATCCGTAACCCAACCCCCGCCCAAATACGTCGGACGTTCCGCCAAGCTCGAGGCGGCGGGGATGATGGGAGATCGCAACTTCGCAGAGGTCCACGGCTCCGGTCGGAACGGTCAACTCTCCTCGGGCACGACCACGATCGGGCTCGCGTGCCGGGACGGAATTGTCCTCGGTACGGAGAGGAGGGCGACCATGGGCACCATGATCGCGAACAAGATGACAATCAAGCTCTTCCGGATCGATCGCCATCTCGGTATGACTCTCGCCGGAAGTCTTGGGGACGCGCAGGCGATCATTCGCCTCGTGCAGTCAGAGGCCGCCCTATACCAGGCTCGAGTGGGTCGGCCGATGCCCGTCGAGGCGGCCACCACCTTCACTTCCAACTTGCTGAACGCGAATCGCTTCTACCCGTACTTCGGTTGGTTCATCCTGGGCGGGGTGGATTCGACCGGGCCCCGTCTCTTCTCGCTCGAGGCCGCCGGTGGCATGTTGGAGGAGAGCTTCGTGTCGATCGGCAGCGGAAGCCCGTTCGCTCTCGGAGTGCTCGAGAACGCGTGGAAGGCCGGGACGACAATATCCGAGGGAGTCGATCTCGTGATTCGCGGGCTGACCGTCGCCATGAGTCGGGATTCGGCGAGCGGGGACGGCTTCGCCGTTGCGACGGTGACCGACGGCGGCTTCGTGGAGCTGGGCTCGGACGAGGTCGAGCGCCGTCGGGGGCATCACGCAAGGGAAGTCTCGACCTCGCGCCGATAGCTCGACCGGGCTCGCGGCTGAGCATTGTGGGTCGCCGAGCCGCAATGTGTCTTGCGCTCAACGTCGGTCGTTGCCGGTCCCGCGAGCCCGACTCGACGTTCCATCAGAAGTCGGCGAGGATGTCGACGAGATCGTCCCACCGAGCGATGGTACCAGCTAAGGCGCATGAACGTAGATTGCGGATCCTCCGGTAGTGATGGGGTCGGTTTCTACGGTCCGTCCGAGCAACGTACCGAGGTGTAGAATCCATTCGGGTTCGGACCGGACCGAACCGATTGTGCGGACGAAGTCCTCCCTCGAGACTCGAATCTAGCGTCGCTTCCGGGAGACGCGGCCCAAGGTCATCCCTGCGATCTCTCCCTTTCCCTCGGGACGCTCAATCTCCCGGGCGTATCGGGCCGCGACAACCGGGTCGGGCGTGTACTTCGAGGGGTCGAACCACGACGTCCCGGTCCGTGCAATCGCGTCTCGCTCCCACCCCGCACGACGGGCTGCGGCCGCGGCGAGGTCGCCTGACCACGCGATCCGGATCTTCTTCCGAAGGTAGAGGGCCATATCGCGGTCGAGAAGTACCCAGGTCGAGCGACCACTCCGGCTCCTCCGTGCTTCAACTGCGCCTGCCTCCTGAAGACGTCGAAGCTCCGCGTAGACCTTGGTCCTAGGAATACCGGCGAGCTGCGCGACCCGGTACGCCGTCATTGGTCCGTAGGCGTTCGCCAGTGGAGCGAGTGTCCGAACCCGGGTCGTACTGCCGAGCAGCGCAGCTACCTTTGGATCGACCGGGAGCGGCGAACGAGCCATCATGGTCCTAAGAACACCCTTCGATGATATTAGTCCCCCTTTAGGGGACTAAGAATCTCCGGGCGGTGTCAGATCAGACGCAAGTGCCTTGCTTTAGATATGAACTCCCCGAGCCGAGTCCTGGGTGGAATCCGTCTT
>DATJRX010000044.1:0-14045 GCA_035504395.1 Thermoplasmata archaeon
ACGACCGCGACCGTGGTCTTCGCGCTGGCCAACGGGAGCTACTCCTACACGATCGGGACCGTCACGGGCTTCGTGGCGACCCCTGCCTCGGGCACGTTCTCCGTGATGGGCATGGCCGTCGATACCCCGATCTCCTTCGCGGCGATCCCGGTGACGACCTACACCGTGACGTTCACGGAGTCGGGGCTTCCCAGCGGAACGTCGTGGTCGGTGACGCTCAACGGGGTCACGAAGACGGCGGCCGCCGGTAGCTCGATCGTGTTCACCGGCGTCGCGAACGGGACGGTGTCGTACTCGATCGGGGCGGTCTCCGGCTACTCGGCGTCGCCGTCCACGGGCTCGGTCACGGTCCAGGGAGCGAACAAGGCCGTGTCGGTGAGCTTCGCGTCGACGAGCACGTCGACCTCGTCCAGCGGGCTCTCGCCCCTGGACTGGGCGATCATCGGGATCGTCATCGCGCTCATCGTCATCGGCGTCGTGGTCGCGCTGGCGCGCCGCGGGCGCCGCGGGCCGAGCTCCACGACCCCCAGTTCCGGTACCTCCAGCACCGGCCCGACCGGGGCCGCGGACGGCAGTTCCTCGACCCCGGGAACCGAGCCGCCGACCGGGGGCAGTTCGTAACCGATCTGACGCCCTAGGCTCGGTCGTTCCCGTCGTCGCGGGACGGAAACCCCTTCCCCCTCACCGGGTCGGAGCGGATCCCGCGAGGTGGGCCCGCGCGGCGCGGATCACCGAGCGGTCGAGCTCGTAGGTGACGCGCGCCTCCGCGTCCTCGGGCGGGACCCACTCCCCCCGATCGAACAGGGACTCGAGCCGCGGGCTCCTCTCGTCCGTCCGACCGACGAAGTAGACCACGGTCTTGTGGACGTTCCGCGCTTTCCGCGGGTGGTAGAACCGGTAGTTCACCTCGCACACCTCGGGCCCCAGGACCACGCGCTCGAATCCGGTCTCCTCCCGGACCTCGCGCAGGGCGGCCGCGGCGAGCGACTCGCCGGGATCGACGTGACCCTTCGGGAGGCACCATCGGTCCTCGTCGGTCTGGTGCAGCAGGAAGACGGCGCGGTCGGCGGGGTCCAGGATCACCACCCCGCCGGCGATCTCGGCGACGATCGGTGCGTCGGGTCGGTACGGCTGGGTGAGAGCGCTCACCGCCGGCCGATAGCTCGCGCGAGGTAAGAAGGCTCCCCGGCGCGGGAGCGACCAACGCTTATGCGCCCCGGGTCCTCGGCGGCGCGATGCTGGACGCGGGCGAGGAGTACCACGATCTGGCGACGCTCGTCCGCCGCAAGGCGGCGAAGAACGGGGACCGGCCCGCGCTCCGCTTCGAAGGCCGGACGCTCTCGTATGCCGAGCTCGACCGCGAGACCGACCGGATCGCGCGGGGACTCGCGATCTCGGGACTGGTCGCGGGCGACCGGGTCGCCGCGCTCCTCTACAACACGCCGGAGTTCCCGCTGCTCTGGTTCGCGCTCGCGAAGCGGGGCCTCGTCCTCGTACCCCTGAACACGGGCCTCAAGGGCGAGATCCTCCGGTACGAGCTCGCCGACTCGGCCCCCGCCGCACTGGTCGCCGACCGGCGGCTGTGGGAACCGTACCGACCGTTCCGGGAGGGGTTGGCGATCCCGAGGGAGTGGATCGTCGACCCTCCGGGCGCCTCGGAGCCGCTGCCGCCGGGGGCGGCTCGCTTCGCCGACCTCGCGACGGATCGTCCGGCGCCCGAGGTACCGGCCCCCCGCCCGTACGATCCCGTCGCGATCCTCTACACGAGCGGGACGACCGGTCCGCCGAAGGGCGCGATCATCCCGCACGAGAAGCCGCTGGTGACCGCGCGCGAGATCGCCGCCCGCAGCCGCCTCACCCCCGACTCGGTGCTGTTCACCGCGCTCCCGCTGTTCCACTGCAACGCGCAGGAGATGACGACCCTGGTCGCGCTCGAGAACGACCTGACGGCGGCGTTCGACGAGCGGTTCCGCGCCTCGAGCTACTGGGACACCGCGGCCCAGCTCGGCGCGACGCACGTGTCGCTGCTGATCGCGATGATCAACGTCCTGTTCAAGCAGCCCGAGAAGGCGAGCGACCGGACGCACCGGGTCCGGACGGCATTGACGGCGGGGACCACCCGGGCGGTGTGGCCCGACTTCGAGCGGCGATTCGGCCTGACGGTCGTGGAGCTCTACGGGATGACCGAGTGCGGCTGCACGACGCTGATGAACCCCCCCGACGCCATCCGGGTCGGGTCCATCGGCACTCCCCTCGGGTTCGTCGAGGCGGACGTCGTGGACGACGATGATCGACCGGTGGGACCCGGTGTCCGGGGCGAGCTCGTGGTGCGGCCCCGGGCCCCGTTCACGATGTTCCTTGGTTACCTCGGGAAGCCCGAGAAGACGGTCGAGGCGTGGCGGAACCTCTGGTTCCACACCGGCGACTATGTCACCCGCGACGCGGACGGGTACTACTATTTCGTCGACCGGAAGAAGGACGTGATCCGGCGCCGGGGCGAGAACCTGGCTCCGTACGACGTGGAGACCGTCCTCAACCGGCACCCGGCGGTGTTCGAGTCGGTGGTCGTCGGCGTCCCGTCGCCGTTGGGCGAGGAGGACGTGAAGGCGTTCGTCCTGCTCCGCCCGGGGGCTGCGGCGACGCCGAAGGAGCTGTTCGAGTACTGCGTCGCGGAGCTGCCGTTCTTCATGGTGCCGCGCTTCCTCGAGTTCCTGGACGAGATCCCGAAGACCGCGAACCAGAAGGCCCAGCGCTACGTCCTGCGCGGGCGCACAGGGGGACGGCAGTACGACCGCGAGGAGCTCGGGATCGTCGTCCGATCGCGCTAGCGCCCCGCGGCCCGCCCGCGTGGTGCTCGACACCAACGCGCTGTTCCTTCCGGTCCGACGCGGGTTCCCTCTCGAGGCGGAGATCCACCGCGTCGTGCCCGGCGCACGCCTCATCGTCCCGTCCTCGGCGCGGGACGAGCTCGACCGTCTCGCGACGTCCGGCACCCGGGGCGCGATCGCGGCGCGCGAGATCGCGGCCCGGTACGCCGTCGAGCCGACCGACCGGCCGGGCGACGACGGCGTGCTCGACGTCGCGGGCCGCCTGGGGGCGATCGTCGTCACGGCCGACCGGGCGCTGCAGCGCCGGCTCGTCGCGGCGGGGATCCCGATCCTCGTCCCGCGGGACCGGCACCGCCTCGAGCCGCGGGCCGGTCGCGGGCCGTCGCCCGGTCGGACGCCGCCGGTCCGTCGGCGCCGCGGGAACTCTTAACTAGCGCGCCCGGCTCCAACGGACCGCAGCGGCACCGAGGGATCGAATGCGCGACGACGACCGCATGATGGACCTCCCGAACGAGTTCGGGAGCGGAATCGTCGGCGTCTGCGACATCTGTGGAAAGCGCCAGGCGGTCATCGTGCTCCAGAAGGAGCGCTACAAGCTCTGCGTCCTCGACTTCCTCAACAAGACCTGGCTGAAGACCGACAAGAGCCCCGGCGCGCCGGCCCCGCTCTACCGGAGCGACCGGATCTGGTTCGACACCCCTTCGGTCCCGGAGGGGAAGGCGCTCGCGATCGTCCTGACCCCGACCAAGCTCGTGCGGCACCCGGTCGTGCTGATCACGCCCGACGTCTACGGCCTGACTACGACCCTGCTCGACGCGGCGATCCGCTTCGCCCGGGACGGCTACGAGGTGCTGGTCCCGGACACGGGCAAGACCCCCAGCGTCGGCCCGGGCCACCACCTGGCCCTTCGGACGGGGGTGCGCTTCCGCGGGGGGGTGTCGTCGCGCTCGAAGAAGGTCTTGGGACTGGTGAACCTGTACGTCGACGCGCTCGACTTCCTGAGGAACCGGGACATGGTCGATCCCGCGAAGTCCGCGGTGTTCGGGGCGTCCTACGGGGGCAGCCTTGCGCTCGCGGTCGCTGCGCAGGATACGCGCCTCGCGGCCGTCGGGCTCGCGTATCCCCAGCCGGTCGCCCCGCCGGACCTCGCGCGGCTCGTCACCGCCCCGATCCTGTACGTGGGCGGGACCGCCGACCCCGGCGCCGCCAAGGCACGCCAGCAGCTCGCCGCGGTCGCGGGGCCCCAGGGTCCCCGGGTCGAGTTCGTCGACCTCCCCGGCGGCGCCCACGGGTTCCTGGCGCGCGACCTGCCCGCGTACGACCTGCGCCTCGCCGAAGCCGCCTGGGGCCGGATCCTGGCGTTCTTCCGTCAGCAGCTCCAGCCCCCGATCCCGCGGCCGCCCGCTCCGCCTCTCCTCCAGGGCCCGGCGACCCCGCCGGCGGGGGCCCCGGCGAAGCCTCCGGCGGCGACGCCGGCCTGAGCCCCTACGCGACGACGTTCGAGGCCGTCTCGACGAGCTCCTTCGCGGCCCGCGTGAACCGCATCAGCTTCGCGAGATTCCCGCGCACCTTGAACGTCCCGTCCAGGATCGCCTTCACGGGATCGACCTCGTGGCGCATGAGCCGGTCCCAGCTCTCCGGCGGACCCTCGTAGACGAACTCCGCGGCGAACGAGCGCGCGTCGGGAAGGAACGTCGCGGCGCGACAGGTGCCGTTCGCGAGGTCGAGGTGAACGCCCGGAGCCGGCGCCGCCGGATCGGCGGGCTTGACGAGCAGGAGGATGTCGCCGACCCACGCCTTCGCCGCCTCCGCGTAGGCCGCGTTCTCGTTGAGGGCCTTCTGAACGGCGCTCGCCCACTCCGCGGACGGGAACGACACGGCCGACGACGGCGCGGCGCCCTTAAAGGGGTGGCGCGCGCGGCGCGATCAGCCCGACGCGTAGTCGTAGAACCCGCGCCCGGTCTTGCGGCCGAGATGGCCCGCGGCGACGAGCTGGCGGAGCAGGATCGACGGCCGGTACTTGGGATCCCCGAACTCCCGGAAGAGCGTCTCGGAGACCTCGAGCGAGACGTCGAGACCGACCAGGTCCGCGAGCTCGAACGGTCCCATCGGCATGCCGGCCCCGGCCTTCATCGCCGCGTCGATGTCCCGCGACGACGCGAGCCCCGACTCAAGGGCGAAGCAGGCCTCGTTGAGGACCGGGGTGAGGATGCGGTTCACGACGAACGCGGGGGACTCCTTCACACGGATCGGGACCATGGGGTAGCGGTGGTTCTTCAGTCCCTGGAGGAAGTCGATCACGTCCGAGATCACGTCCTCGCGCGTGTCGACCCCGCCTGCCACCTCGACCAGCGGCAGGGTGTATGGCGGGTTGAAGAAGTGCACGACCAGGGTCTCGCGGACGTGCTTCAGCCCGCGGGCGAGCGCCGTGATCGAGAGGGACGAGGTGTTCGAAGCGAGGACCGCGTAGTCCGGGAGGACCCCGTCCAGCGCCTCGAGCACCGGGCGCTTCACCTCGGGTCGCTCGAAGACCGCCTCGATCGCGAGGTCGACGCCCCGGAACGGCTCCAGGTCGACGGTGCCGTGGACGCGCCCGACGACCTCGTCGGCCCGGGCCCGGGTGAATTTCGGGGCGAGCTTGGCGGCGAGCCGGACGCGCTGGGCCTCCGATAGCTCCCCGACGATCTCCTGGATCCGATCGAGCTCCTTCGGCGCCCGGCCCTCGTGGAACGCGACAAGCTCGTCGACCGTGGCCCGGACGCGCGCGAGACCCTTCTGGACCAGCTCGGCGTTGACGTCCTTCAGGACGACGTCGATCCCGTTGAAGGCCAGCACCTCGGCGATCGCGGCCCCCATCGTCCCGGCCCCCACGACCCCGGCCTTGGCGACGCGCATGGTTCTTCCGGCCGGGCAGCACCGGCTCGCTACTTAACGGGCCGTGGCGGGTTCACGCACCCGAGAGCGGGCCACCGGGGCCGCGGCCCCGGCGACCGAGGTCCGTCATGATCTGGTCGAACTGTTCCCGGGTGATCTCGCCGCGCGCGTAGCGCTGGCGGGCGATCACGACCGCGGGATCCGGACCGCGGCGGGGACCTCCGTAGCCGCCCTGACGGGCCCGGACCCGTGCCGACCAGAACGAGATCCGCAGCAGGAAGAACCCGAGCCAGACGACCAGGAACAGGACGAGGAAGTCTCCGAAGAGAGGGTAGTTCGAACGACTTCCGTACGGGGTCGGCCCGAAGAATCCGTTGAGGTAGAGCAGGACGACGACGCCCACGATCGCGACCGCGGCGATGACGATCGCACCGATCCGCCAGAACTGAGGGCGCCCCCGGCGCATCGGCGCTCCGTACCCTGCGTACGGTCCGGGGTACCCCGCCGTACCTCCGGGCCCCGACTGCATGCATCGGAGGACCGGTGTCCGGCTATGAGAAACTACGCCCCGACCGAGCGGGCCGGTCGGGAGCGCGCCGGTTCCGGGCGAAGCCTTAAGGCGCCGTCCGGGCTCGAGAAGGCCGCGCGGGGATAGCCCAGCCTGGTAAGGCGCAGGATTGCTAATCCTGTGGTGATTTCACCTCGGGGGTTCAAAGGGGCACCGGGATCCCCCGGGGCCCGGAGCATCCCCCTCCCCGCGTCCTCCGACTAGGCCGTCGGTTCGGACGCGGCTCGGAACACCGCTCCGTCGAGGCGGAGCGACACCAAGGTGCCGGGCGCCGGCAGCGGCCCGTCCACGATCGCGAGCACCCGCACCGACTCGGGGAGCTCGACGAGCGCGAGGCGGTGGGGCGGCGTCCATCCGGTCGGGGGGTTCGTGAGCTCGGTCGCCGCCAGGACCGTGCCGAGCGCGCTCGACGGATAGGAATGGACGTCGAGAGAACCGCACCGCGGGCAGGCGCCGTCGGTCGGCACGAACTGGGCCCGGCACGTCTCGCACCGGCTGAGGTCGATCGGCGGCTCGCTCATGGTCGCTCGCGTCCGAGGATCGTGACGAAATTGTGGGAGCCGATCCCGCTCATCGCATGCGCGAGGCCCGTCGCGGGGGGCCGCGCGATCGCGTGCGTGCCGGCCTCGCCGCGCAGCTGGAGCGCGACCTCCGCGACCTCGGCGAGGCCGCTCGCGGCCACGGGGTGTCCGCGTCCGACGACCCCGCCGCTCGGATTCACGGGGGTCTTCGCCGCCGGGCCGAACGCGCCGGCAGCGAGCCCCTCGGGTCCACCGCCCGCGGGGAAGAACCCGAGGTCCTCCGCGTGGATGTAGAGGAACGGGGAGAACGCGTCGTGGACCTCGACCACGTCGATCTCCTTCGGCCCGAGGTGGGCGTTCTCGTAGGCGCGCTGCGCTGCGGTGCGGGTCGCGGAGAAGGTGGTGAGGTCGTCGCGGTCGATCAGGCGCAGGTAGTCGAACCCCTGACCGAGCCCGAGCACGGTCGCCGGACCGGTGCCGCGCTCGAGCACCACGGCGGTCGCCCCGTCGGAGATGGCCGAGCAATGGAGGAGCCGCAGCGGGTCTGCGACCATCCGGCTCGCGGCGACCTCCTCCGCGGTCACGGGTTTCTGGAACTGCGCGGCCGGGTTCCGGGCCGCCATCGCGCGGGCATGGACTGTCGCGGCATCCAGTACCCCCGTGTCGAGGTTGTATCGCTGGAGGTAGCGCTGAGTCGCGATCGCGGCCAGCCCGGGCATCGTCGCGCCGGCGGCCACTTCGGACGGATGGAGGGACGCCGCGAGGTCGCGCGTGTTCGCCGCCGTGCTCCGGTCCGTCATCTTCTCGGTCGCGATCACGAGGGCCCGCTCGAACCGGCCCGACTCGAGCGCGACCACGGCCGCATGGAACGCCATCCCCCCGGTACCGCTGGCCGAGTCGATGCGGAAGCCCGACGCCGACTCGAGCCCGAGTCGGCCCGCGAGACGGGGCAGGAGCGCCTCGGGCCCGTGCGGTCCGTGGGACATCATCGAGCCCGCCACGAGCAGGTCGATCGGCTTCCGCCCGATCCCCTCGAGCGCGAGGGCCGCCGCTTCGGCCGCGAGGTCGATCTGATTCTCGGGCCGCTTCCCGTACCGGCCCATCCCGACGGACGCGACGTGCACGCTCACGAGGCCACCCGGGGCTCCGACGAAGTGAGACTGCGAACGGTGGAGAGGAACTGCGAGAGCGGCATCCCCTCCTCCCAGCGCAGGATCCCGTGGCCCCCGCGGGTGGTGCTGACGGTCGGGAGGCGCCGGCAGATGTACCGGAGCGTGCCGGTCGGCGGGACGTCGCTCGCGAGGAAGATCCGCCACGGCTCCTCGCCACGCCGGCCGAGGCGTCGATACGCGTAGAGGACGGTCAAGCCCACCCGCCCCACCGCCCGGCGATGGGCGGCGAGCTGCTGGTCGGCCCGGCCGCTCGCGTCGGTGAAGCGGATCACGTCGCCGCTCGCGGACTTGACCTCGAGCGGGAACGCGATCTCCCGACGCAGGGCGACCAGATCGAATCCGAGCGAACCCGCGCCGCGGATCACCAGGAACGGTTCCTCGACGATCCGCTCGAAGGCGGTCCGATGCTCGGGCGCCAGCACCCGCGCGTACGCACGGACCGCGACAAGATCTCCTTCGAGCAGGGTCCTGAGCTCCCGCTCGTACGCCGAGGAGGCGCGTCCGGCCACGGCGCAGCACTCTCGGTGGCCCATTTATATAAGGCGGTCGAACGGTGGCACCCTCCGTGGCCGCGGCCGGGTCGCTCGAGCTGGTCGTGCCGGACCTTCCGGTCGCCCGGGTGCTCGCCTCGATCGTGGAGGATGCGGATCGCCGCCGCACCGTGCGCGGGGTCGCGTCGCAGCCGGCTCGGTTCCGGCTGACGGAATTGCGGGGCCGTCTGCTCCGGGAGCGGATCTTCGAGGACACGTCGCGGCTGATCTCGCGCTTGAAGCGGCGAGGCCTCCTGGTGGAGCTCCCCGAAGGACACGGCGACAAGCTCTACCAGGTCCCATATCCGGCCGAGCTCCGCCAGCTGCTGCTCGACGAGGTGGGCCGGTCCGAGCTCGTCGACACGTCCGCCCTCCAGCCGGTCCCGGACGAACCCGCGGAGATCCGGGCGATGGACTCAGAGTTCCTCGACCACCTGAGGGAGGTCCTGCGTTCCCGCCTCGCCGAAACGATCGAGTTCGGCCGGACCTTCGACGTACGCCGGTTGGCCGAGTACCTCCGCGACCTGTTCGGCGAGGCGCTCTACTTCGACTCCCTGATCTCGCTGCTGCAGCAGTACGCGCTCGCGGACGCACCGCTGGTCGCGCCGACCGGCCGGGTCACCGGTGCGACGGGGTTCCATCTCGCGCTGTTCGGTCCGCCGGGGACGGGCAAGACGTTCTCGATCGACGATCTCGTGCGGGGGAACCCCCGCACCGGTGTGCCGCCGCACGGGCTCCCGGGCCGCAACCGCTACTGCGGCGGAATCACGCCCGCGCAGTTCCTGCGGGTCGGCGCCTCGTACACCGGTCGCACGTTCAACTTCATCGTGCCCGAGTTCAATGACTGGTTCAAGTACCGCGGGATGGTCGAGCCGCTCAAGCTCGTCATGGAGCAGCGCGAGGTGAAGTGGGAAACGACCTTCGGCACGGTCGGGCCCTACACGTTCCGCTCCTTCTTCTCCGTGAACTACAACGTGCGCACCGCTGGCGCCCAGGACTACTGGGCGACGATCGGGGACCCGAACTTCGCCGCCCTTGAGGACCGGATGCTCCTGCGGTTCCACCCGATGACCCGGGAGCGGTTCCGCGCGGTCGAGGCGAGCGCGGAGCGGCTCGAGCTCGGTGACCTCGACTTCGACCTCGCCGGCAAGATCCGCGATCACCTGACGCTCGTGTACGCGATCGAGACCGGCCATCCGCTCGTCGCCGGCAAGTTTCGGACCCGACCTGTCCGGCTCGAGCGGTCGCTTTACGAGAGCCTCCGCGGGGTCTCCGAAGAGGCGCTCAAGACGACGCGCTTCCCGAAGTTCTCCCCCCGCCTGAAGAGCCGCGCGGTCCGCCTCGCGGCCGCAGCGACCCTGCTCACATACTTTGCAGACCCGACGCCGGGTCCCCTGACGATCCGAGACGTAGCGTCCGAGTTCTCGCGCCGGTTTTACGAGGAGGAGATACATGCCCGACAGGGACGACGCGGCCAATCCGCGAGCTAGCGGCCGGAGCGCGCCGCGCTATCGGCATCCGCGGGACGAAGAGATCGTGCGCGCGGCCCGCCGTCTGGTGCGCGGAAGCAAGGCCACGTTCGGGTCGCAGAACGAGTTCCGTAACGCGCTCACGCAATACCTTCGACGCGAGGATCCTCTCGCTGTGGTAGGCGGCCGTCGGCTGCGGCGGCTTCTGATCGGTGTTCCGGGACTGCGACTCTCGGTCCACTACACCGAGCACGAGGACCCGACACCGCTCACCGCCTGTCCGGTATGCGGCGCCGCACTCCGACCGATCCGTAATCAGACGCTGGGCGGCGAGCTCGTCGTGCTCGGCCAGCGGTGCACTCGGTGCGACTACTGGACCCATCGGACGCGACGGATCCCGACCCGGTACAGGATCTCAAGTGCGAGGGCAGAGAGCCGCCGCATCCAGTGAAGGGTCAGTCTTCCTTCCACTCAGACCTCGTCACGGAGACCTCTGAGGTCGGAACCGGGGAGGACGCTGCGCTGGAGCTCGGAGGTGGCGTATACGGGGTGGGTGGTTTTGGTCGGGTCCGTCGCGATGCGACGAACAGAACGATCACGCCGAGAACGAGTCCGGCAACTAGCCCCAGGAACAGAGCCGCGAGTGCGTCCCCGTGAAGGAGCCCGCTCGAAGCTGCCGAGGCGATCACGACCTGCGCGCGTACGACGCTGACTGCGCCCACCGAGTCTCTGACCGTGAGTATCACAGAATAGGAACCAGCATTCGCGAAAGAGTGCTCAACGTCGGAGCCGTTGGCAAAGGAGCCGTCGCCGAAGGTCCACTCCGCCGAGTACGGTCCGGTCCCACCCGAGATGCTCGCGTTGAACCAGTTCGCTGACCCCACGGCTAGCGCAGCATTGGCGGACCCGATTTTCTCCGACGTCTTGAGTGCGGGATTCACCCGGATCGTCACGAAATCGCTGGCCGCGGTTCCCGTCGCGTCGGTGTACGTCAGGTTTGCGAAGTAGACGCCAACCTTCGCGTATGAGTGACTGACATTCAATCCGTAAAGAGTCGTTCCGTCGCCAAGCTTCCATGACGCGTTGCCGGGACCTGTCCCCCCCGTTATCACGCCGTACAATTGCACAGGAACATTTACGTCGGTAACGTTCCCGTAGGGAGTCGAGATCTCGACTGTGGGGAGGGGGGCGACCACCACCGTTGCTGAGGCACTCGAGACGCCGTTGCCCTGGTCGGTCGCGGTCACCGCGACGATGAAAGTGCCCGGAACGAGGTACGAATGCGACGCGGACGACCCGACTGCGGTCGAACCATCCCCGAACGCCCACGAAAACTCGTAGGGAGTCGTCCCACCGGACGCGGTTACGCTAGCTGTGAACGTCTCCCCCACGTCCAGCTTGGAGTCTTTGGATGCGAGATGCAGGCGAAGGTGGATCGACGGATTCACCGAAAGGACCGCCGATGCCGTCGCAACGTATCCAAGAGAGTCTACCATCGTTGCCGTGATGTTGTAGGTTCCGTTCGTCCCGGGTCGGCAATTCAGGACAAGAGAGTCGGCGCTTGGACACGACGGTGGTAGACCGGAATAGCTCACCGTGGACGGCCCGGCTCCTCCGGCTAAGCCCAGCAAAATCTGCGTTGTGGATGACGCGTCTACCGGGTCTGGGCTCGCCGTGAGGTAAGTTACCTCCGGGGCGCTAGCGATGACGCTTACGGTGCCGGAGATTTCGTTTGTCACCCATATCTCTCCGGAGCCAGCGACGGTGGAGCCGCCGAGGGCTACCGGCTCAGCCCAAAGCGGAAGTTGACCCACGGCGATAGTCGTTACAGACCCAAGACTAGCATTCAGGGAGGATCCGTCGATTACGGAGATATTCCCATGAGAGGCCGACTCCGGCCCGCTATCGGCGACATACAGGAAGTGCCGCGACGGATCGTAGGAGATTGACGAGACAAGCGCAGGGTCACCGATATCGATTGGACCGGCGACGATCGATCCAGTAGAGGGAGAGATTGCATACACAGATTGATTCGCGGCGTACAGGAGGTTGTCTGCAGGGTCAAACGCGAGAGAGCCCTCGGCAGGAGGCACAGTATGCCAGTATGCCTCCAGCCCTCCCGTTGTTCCGTTGAAGACGGCGATGGACGAGTTAGCAAGATCTACTGCGAACAGGCGATTTGTCTGATTATCGTAGGCAACACCATCGGCACTTGCCGGTCCGACATCGATGCCGGTCAAGACGAGTGGCGTTAGGGTGATCGCCCTCAGCGCGATGAGGCCGAGGATTGAATTCGTGTCCCAGATAACTCCCGAGCTGCCCGCGACCTCAAGATCAGAGTTGTTTCCCGGTAGAGAGTCATCGGACTGGAGTACAGCGCCGGTCTCTGGCAGTAGTTCTTCGACTCCGCCGACAAAGCCGACGAATGTCGTCCTCAGCGACGAATCCTCGACAATCGAGTCGGGTATCCCTGGCAGGGCGAGGGGCGCGCGGCTCGTAACAAAACTGCTTGCGTTTAGAAACGAAACGGTGTCGGTAGTGAGGTCGATCGTTAGCAGTTGATTCGAATCGGGATCGTATGCCACTCCCCCCGGCCGATCCCCAAGAGTCGGAGAGACCTCGGTAGATCGGTTTTCTGTCAGATTGACTTCAGACAGTTGTCTGCTCTGATTGCTCCAGACGAAGATGTCTGCGTAGGGCGGTGCTTCGATGAGACGTGACGGCTGGACCCACGCTTCGAGTGACTTCGAAATGATGGACCCGGTGGGTGAGGTCGAGTTCACGAGTGTAAGATTTGTTCCCGAGTCGTTGGCCGTAATGAACTCGGACCCAGTCCCGTTTGTGGAAACAGAGTCCGCACCCTCGCCGACTATGGGCAGGCTGGCGGTGAAGCCCGTAGCTCCGCTAAGAATCTGAAGGTAAGGCGACTGGGGCATCGCGACCGCAATCAAATCCGGTCCGGCAGCCCATGATAGGGCGACAGGACCGTAACGGAGGGGGACTGAGAACTGAAGCGAATTTGTCGCGGTATTGACCACCGTTAAATTCGAGCTCCCGTAGTCGGCAACGTAGAGGAGTGAGTCCGACAAATCCAGCGCGAGGGCGGTCGGGTCGGCTCCAACCGGGATTCCCCGACCCACGACGCTCCCGTTCGACGCATGAAAAACAGAAATGTTGTTCGAACCAGCGTTCGCAACGTAAATCTCGTCGTTCAACGGGTCGAACGCGATGGCCGCGGGTCCGTCGCCAACAGACACCGATGCGCCCGACCACGCTCCGGTGGTGAGGTTGAGAACTGCGATGGAGTTGTTGTCTGGCTGGGCCGCGAAGACTCGTTGATCAGTCGCATCGAACGCGATAGCGGTAGAGTTCGAGAGGCCGAGGTCCAGCTGGGAGGAATTGGTCTGAGGATTGAAGATGATCGTCGGTGCATAATCTCGAGAGACGACACCCCAGCCGACCGCCGGAATTGTCGGGATCCAGACGTCCCCAGTCGACGGGTCCACTGCACCCTGACCGACTTCCCAGTCCCACACCGAGCCCACGAAGTTGCCCACGGTGGCTTGGTTATAGTTCAAAAACGCGGTCCGGACTACGTCTCCGGCGGAGACCGCCACGGTCGGTGATGCCAACGCGCCCTCGGCGTTCGGCAGAGGCACATAGCCGATCCGGGGCAGGGAACTAGAATCCGGCGGATTGGCGGCAGATGGATTCCACTGGGATTGGTGTGTGAGCGGACCAGAGACGATCGTAGAGAGCCCAACGAGGAGACCGACGACAATCGCAAGGGGTGCAGCTTTGCTGGACAACCTCGAGAGCACCAGAGCCCCGGGGCATCGGCCGAAAGGCATCTCACACGGAGCGTCCGGCTCGACCTTAAAGAAGTGTACGGGAGTGGTAGGCGACTAGATTGTGCGAATGACTCGACCGGCGTGTCCGTCAATGAGGACCGTGACGGACTGCCCCTTGCGGTCGAGCCGGAAGTACCAGATCGGCACGTGCAGCAGCTCGCCGTCCGAGATGTCGACCTGGCTGCGGAGCTGCGAGACCATGCTATGCTTCTTGTGGGCCGCCTCGCTCTGC
>DATJRX010000045.1:0-3776 GCA_035504395.1 Thermoplasmata archaeon
AGGAAAGCTGGTCGGGGCCGGGGGAGGCGGGTTCATCCTTCTCATGTGCGATTTCGCGCGGCGCGCCCAGGTGGCGCGCGCGGTGCAGGCCGCGGGCGGTCGCGTGAGCGAGTTCTCTCTCGAAGGGTCCGGGGTGCAGACCTGGGCCGTACGAGCCGAGGCCCCTTCAAGTCGGTCGGAGGCTCGACCCGGCCGGGTCAGCCCTAGGTCCGACGCGCCCGTATCGGTCGGATCCAGCCCCCGAACCGGGTCGACGGTGCGGTAGCGGGCCGGAACAGGAGGGATCCGAACGATGACGGACCGAGAAGGAGGGCGGGCGCGCTGCCGCCTTGCGGGCGTTCTGACGCTGGCGGGAGAAGGGTCCCGGATGCTCCCGTGGTCGCGCAGCCTTCGCAAGGAGTTCCTCCCCCTTTTCGACCGGCCCGCCGCGGGCGAGGAACCGATCCTCAAGCCGGTCGCACACCTCGTGGTCGAGACGCTCACGGGAGCGGGCGCCGACGATCTTACGCTCGTCGTGCAGCCGAGAGATCGAGCCACGGTCGAGAACTACTTCTCCATCGACACCACCCTGCTGCGACGGATCGGTCGACATCCCGATCGTCTGACCGAGACCCGGGAGTTCTATCGCCGGCTCCGTGGACTCCGGATCAGGTACGCTGTTCAGCGGACCCCCCGGGGGTTTGGCGACGCGGTGTTGCGAGCCGAGCGCAGCGTAGGAGACCGGCCCTTCCTGCTGCACGCTTCGGACGCCTACATCGCCGAGGGGAAGCGAGGAGAGTCGATGCGAGCGATGGGGGACCTGCTCGTCGGTGAGGATCTCGACGCGGTGCTGCTCGTCCGGCCCGTCCGTGACCCGAAGCGCTACGGCGTCGTGGAAGTGCGCCCGGAGGGCCGATTCCGCTCCTTTCGCCGGTTCGGAGTCGTCGGCATCGAGGAGAAGCCGGAACGCCCGCGATCGCGATGGGCGGCGACCGCAGCCTACGCCTTCCGGCCCGAGATCTTCGACGCCGTTCGATCCGCGGCCCGAGACCATCGAGGCGCCCCCGAGCTCGAGCTCACCTGGGGTATCGAGGAGCTCCTCCGTCGGGGCCGCCGGGTCGACGCGGTGGTTCTCGCTCCTCCCGCGCGCTGGCTCTCCGTGGGATCGCCCGAGCAGTACCTGCGCGCCCTTCAGTTCACGCACAGGAGAAGCTGATCGATCCATGCCGCGCTCGGTGGATCGGTCGACCCCAACGCATGCCGCACGAGCTCTCGATGGGCATGCATAGCGTGGAACGTTGTCCGATCTGTGGGTCCGTCGAACGAACCCCGGTTTGCGACTGCGTGGACCCCCGATCGCCTGGCGCGCGCCGCTTTCCGGTCGTTCGATGCTCTGGATGCGGGACCGGCTATGTTGCCAGCGGACCCGTAGACGCCGAGCTGGCCGACTACTACCCCCCCGATTACGCCGGATACTCCGCGGGCCGTAGTCGTTCCTCCCAAGTGTTCCTGAAGATTCTTCGAACCCTCCGGGGCGATCAGGTCGGCTCGACTCTGGGGGTGCCTATCCTAGGGCCACGAACGGGCGAGCGCCGGGCGCTCGACGTCGGAATCGGAGGTGGGGGACTCGCGCTTCAGATGGCGCACCGAGGGTGGTCCGTCTACGGAATCGACTTCACACGGCCGGGTCCTTCGAGTGCGTTTCGAGCCGAGGTCCAGTTCGTCCAAGCCCGAGCCGGGCAGCCTCCGTTCGCGAACGCGAGCTTCGATCTGATCGTCGCGAGCCACGTTCTCGAGCACCTCTACGATCCGCTCGAAGCGCTCCGGTCTTTCCGCTCCATTCTCCGCCCCGGTGGCCGGTTGGTCATCGGTGTCCCCAACTTCGATTCCTTCCCGTCCCGTCTCTTCCATCGGGCGACCTACGACTTCCTGGACGTGCCGCGTCATCTGGTCTTCTTCACGCCGTCGAGCCTCCGTCGGGCGCTGAACGCGATGGAGTTCACCCAATCGGTCACGGACACGATTCCATCCCCCGCGCTCCTTCCAACGCTGTTCCAGCGGCTGGGCCCACGCGGCGGGCAACTCACCCGGGGGAGGCTAGGAGCGGCCGTGAACGGACTCTCGTTCCCCCTGGACCTCGCGACGCAGACCGGAGAGTCCGGCTGCAACATCACCGCGATCGCGACACGGGCGTAGCGCCGGCCGACCGTTCCCGAGCGGGCCCCGCTAGGTCGGCACTGGGAGACCGATCCACCCAACCTCGACGGGAGTCGGCCGCTCGGACGACCCGCGCTGAGCCCGGACCAGCTGCTTCGTGGCGAACGCCGCCTGAACGGCACGGTGAAGATGCGGGACCGTCGGGTAACTCCGGAGATCCGAGAGTCCGACCCAGGCAAAGTCGGCGTGCTCCGCCGGATCGAGGTGCGGGACCCGCGGGCTCGCGCTCACACAGTGAAAGTACACGCCGACGGTCGGCCGGATCTTCCCTCGCTTCGAGAACGACCCGAAGACGTCCGCGTAGTACATCTTGCCCAGCCGGATGCTCAAGCCGGTCTCCTCGCGGATCTCGCGACGAGCCGCGCGCGTCAGGGTCTCCCCCTCCTCGACGTGCCCGCCCGGAAGGTCCCAGGTCCCCGGATCCGAGGCGGTCGTCGCGCGGTGGAGGAGGAGGATGCGGTCGTTGCGGAACACCGCGGCCTTGGCGACCACCCGGGCCTTGAGGTTCGGGCGAGGATGCTTCATGCGGGGTCGGAGGAGCTTCCCCCTTGTCAACCTTACGCTGACTACCGATCGCGGTTATCCGACCGCCCGAGGGCAGCGGTCTACGAGGCGGGCGGGGGGCCCGGTGCGGCCTCCGAGGGAGCTCGAGCCGAGCGCGGGGCGGGACTCACCGTCCCCCAGGCGTACGCGAGATCGGCCAGCAGGCCGACCCCCGCCGTCGCTGCGACCTCGTACTCCGACAACCGGTACTCGGCCTTCACCGACCCCGCGCGTGCGGCGAGCTGGACCCAACGGACCGCGGGCGGACCGAGAACGAACACCAACAACCAGGGTTCTTGAGTCACGGCGAGGGCGACCAACCCCCCGAGACTGACCAGGATCCATAGGATCGCGGCGACCCGGTTCGTCAGGCGAGGATCCGAACGTCCTCCCGGGGAGCGACGGACGGCTCCGCCCCGCGTGATCGACAGGATCTGACGCATCTGGCGACCGTAGCTCGCCTCCCGACGCAGGTGCGGTGACAGCCGTTCGTCCTGGGCGAGGGTGATGGTGTACGTGAGGTCCGAGCGGAAGTCGACCCGCCACCGGCTCGACGCAAGACGCCACGCCAGCACCTGATCCTCTCCACCCTCCCGGAGTCGCTCGTCAAACCCTCCCAGCGCGAGCAGCTCGGCCCGACGGAACAGGTCGCACTTGTTCTCGGAGAACAGCGGCGTCGCGTCGACCGACCCGCGCCGGGCTTCGGAGGCCGTCGCGACATGTTGCCGTACGATCCAGAACTCCTTCTCGCGACGGCCCATGCGGGCGACGTCGTGCCGAGCTGAGCCCGATACGACGAGAACCGACGGGTCCCGGAGCAGCGTTACGGCACGCGCGATCCAGTCGGTACCGTCGAGCGCGCAATCCTGGTGAAGTACCAGCACCAGCGCACCGTGGGCGAGCGAGAAGCCCCGGTTCAGGGTCGCGGCGAGCCCGAGGTTACGACCGTTCGATGCCCAGCGAGCGCGGGCGTCCTCGGTGACCAGCGCTTGGCCGATCGCCGGACTGTCGTCCCGACTGCCGTCGTCCAGCAAGAG
>DATJRX010000046.1:0-5451 GCA_035504395.1 Thermoplasmata archaeon
CCGCGGATCGACCGAGCCGGGTGGGTCGGCTCCAGTTCAGCGGATGCGCTCGAGCGCGAACGATCCGACGATCAGGCCCCGCGGGGTGGCCCGACACTCGATCCAGTCCCGGGTCTGTACCTCGCCGAGTCCCTTCACGGAGAGGAACGTCTTGTCGCGGTCCTGCTTGAACAGGATCGCTCCGTCCATCCGGCTGAGGAGGGTCTCGAGCGCCGAGTCCGATAGCGCCCCCGACTCGAGGGCGTACATGGCGAGGGCGTTGCGGGGCTTCAGGATCCCCACGACGTTCTGGAGGAAGGAGAAGCTCGCGCGCTCGTCGCCGTGGGCGAGGACCGCCGAGAGGCCGAGGAATCCGGCGCGGAACGAGTGCGCGTTGTCGCCCCCCGCCGACTTCGCGGCCTTGACGAGCGCCGAGAGGATGCCCGCCCGGTCGTCGGAGCCCTTGGTCGCGAGGTGCTGCGCGTCGGGGCGTCCGGCTGCGGACGGCCCGGAGGCGTCGATCCAGGTCACGAGCCCCTTCTGCTCGTACTCCCGGAACTGCGGCAGCACGATCCCGAGCCCCTCCGTCACTTCGGCCGGCGGACGCGCCGCCGTGACGAGCACGATCGGTTCCCCGCGCTTCAAGCCCTCGGCGAGGAAGGCGTAGAGCGCGACCTCCTTCCCGACGAACGCATCGCCCACGAGGACCGTGTGGGAGTGGGCCGGCAGCCCGCCGAGGAGAAGGTCGTCGAGCCGGGGCGTGCCGGACGGGAGACGGTCCGAGAAGCGCCGGACCGCGCTGGGCCGCAGCGTCTCGGCGGCGACGGCGCTCTCCGCCAGGTCCCGGACCCCGCCGGCCGGCGCGGTACTCGACCGGACCGGCGACGCGGCCTCGGTCCCCCGGACCGGAGCGGCGCGGCGAAGCCCCGCCTCGGCCTCGGCCGACGAGAGCGCGCGTTCGCGCTCGTTGAGGCGCGCCTCCCGGGCCTCGACCTCGGACCGCGCGGCCGCGACGCGCGACTCCCGAGTGGTGAGGCCCGCTTCGCGGTCGGCCAGCGCCTTCTGCGTCCGCTCTGTGTCCGCTGCCCGCTGCGTCGCCTCGGCCTGGGTCTTGGAGATCGCGGCCGAGCGGGCCTCGTACTCCTTCAGGGCGGACTCGTACTGGGCGCGCCGATCGGCGGCCGCCTTCGCGTCGTCCGCCAGCGCCGCCTCGCGCTGCCGGAGGGCGGCCTCGCGCGTGGCCAGATTGGCCTCCTTCAGCGCGGCAGCCTGCTGCTGGGCCTCGAGCTGCTTCGAACGGTCCGCGTTCTCGCGGGCGCGCCGACCAAGCGCGAGGTTCTGTTCGTCGAGGATGGACTTGAACTGCTGAAGCTTGACCTCGCGGGAGGCCAGGTCCGCTGCCGCGGGTGCCGCGGCCGCGCCGACCGGTGCGCCCGCCGAGCCTTCCCGGGCCGCGACCTCGCCCTCGCGCCGCAGTACGTCGTTCGTCTTCTGATCGAGCTCCTTCCGCCGGGCCTCGAGCCGCGCCTCGCTTTCCGAGGCCGCGGTGGCCCGCCGGTCGAGCTCCTGCTGGCGCTGCGTGAGCTCGACGTCGCGCTGGGTGAGCTCCCCCTCCCGCTCGACGACCCGGGCCTCCCGCGTCGAGATCTGGGGGAGGGAGCGCTGGATCTCCTGGTCCTTCATGTCGAGTTCCTTCGTCCGGTCCTCGACCTGGCGCTCGCGGTTCTCGATCTCCGACGACTTCTGGGCCCACTCCCGCTCCTTCGCCATCACCGCGTCGGAGCGCTTGCGATAGTCCTCCTCGAGCTCGTCGAGCTGGGTGCGGGCCCCTTCGAGCGCGGTGTTCTGGCGCTGGATCGACATCTCGTCGTTCTCCGCGGCCGCCTCGCGCTTGATCAGGGCCTGTTCGCGGAAGTGGAGGGCCTCTTCCTTCGCGCGGAGCTCCTCCGCGAGATGGAACATCTTCGTCTGGCCCGACGTGATCAGCTCGCGCTCGTGGGTCCGGGTCCCGGACGAGATCAGGTGGAGGAACGAGCCCGAGCTCTGGTAGAAGATCGCGGAGATGAACAGCGAGATCGCGAGGAGATCGTCCGTCGAGTTCGCGCCCTTGGGCGGAAACAGGAGCAGCAGCCCGGTCGCGACCGGGAGCACGGCCGCGATCGCGCTCGTCCACTGGCGGGTGCTCCAGCCGGTCCACGTCAGGACGAGCCCGATCAGGGCGAGGCTGATCCCTGCAAGCGCCGCGGGGAAGATCCAGGGCCAGATCGAAAGCGATGCGAAGGCGCCGTAGTTCGCGACGTGGAGGACGACCGTGGCCAGGAGGAGCACGTTCGCGGCGAGGGCGCCCACGCTGGTCGCGAAGTGCGCTTCCCAGGGCCAGAGGGCGTACTCCTCCCACTTGGAGGCGAGCCCGGTCGCCGCGAGCGCGACCCCCCCGAGCACCGGGAGCAGGACGTAGATGGCCCCGTCCCAAGCGCCGGGGCGCAAGGACCCGACGCTCGGCTGAAAGTAGAGCAGGAGGATGCCGTCGAGACCCAGCACGGCCGAGACGACGATGGTGTACAGGTGGGCGGAGCGGCCGATGCGCAGCTGCAGCAGGGCATCGTCCTGAGCGTGCTTCAGGTCCTCCGGGGCGGGGACGGTGACCGTCCGGGTCGCCGCCGCGGGGGCCTTCTCCTTGGCCATCGAGGAGTCCCCGTCTCTCGATGGGTGGGGCGGGTTACATTATCCTTCGCTTCTTCGTTCGGCCGCCAGCAGCACGGCAGCCGCCTTCGGCCAGCGGGCCGGCGTCCCGCCCACGGACTCCTCCAGCTCGAGAAGATGCGCCCAGCCCACCGGGTCGTGCGCGATGGCCTCGATCCGTTCGGGATCTGCGCCCAGGGTAGGGGCGACCGCCCGTATCTCCCGCACGTCGAATCCCGCGACCTCCAGAAGGTGGGCGAGGGTCCCCGGGTCCCACCGGCGGAACTCGGGGCCCGCGCGACGGCGGGCGGGCACCGGATCGAACCCCTCGCGCGTCACCCGAGGGAGGATCGCCCGCGTCGGCGCGCGCAGCAGTCGCCCGACCGCCCCCGTGGGCAGACGTCGAAGGTACCGACTTCGCTCCCCCGGGCCGGGCGCGATCTCGAGGAGGATCGTGCCGGTCGGTCCGACCAGGGAGACCAAGCGCTCGATCAGGTGCTCGCTCTCGGGACCCGCGAACCCGACCAGATTCCCCAGCGCCACGACCGTCCCGAACGCCGCCTCGGCGAACGGAGCTCCGACCAGATCGGACCGTACGCGGTCCGGCGTCGGCACACCGGCGGGCCACCGCTCCTTGAGCTGGACCAGCGCTTCCCGGCCGATGTCCGCGGCGACCCTTCGGGCGTCCGAGGCCCCGACGTCGATCGTGAACCGGCCGGGACCACTGCCGGCATCGAGCGCCCACCGACCCCGTCCGCGGTGGCGTGCGAGGAAGCGCGCCCGGATCTCGCGGAACAGGTCCCGCTGGGCCGTGCCCTCGAGCCGGAGCCACTCGCGGTCGACCCGGTAAGCGTCGTTCTCACGGAACCGGATCCGGGCGTTGGGCTCCGACCTTCTCACGCCCGAGCACTTCCCGTTCCGGGGATAGCGCTTCGCCCTCGAGTGCGACCATACCCCTTTATATGCTCGAAACCTAGCGAACGCCGGAGAGTGCGATGCCCTACTATGAGTGCCCGAAGTGCGGCGGTGGCTACGTCATCGACGTGCCACCCAGCGCCCGTCCGGTCTGCGACCGGGACGGGGCCCGCCTGAAGAAGGCGAGCGACGCCTCCTACGAACGGAACGCCCGGCAGGACTAGGACCGAAGCGTGGCGTCGGAGGAAGCGGCGGCGGCGCCCGCCGCGACACGGGAGCGGTACGGCCCCTTGGTGCACCGGTCCGTCCGCCACGGCGCGATCCTCTGGATCGTGGGGGTCGTGGTGTTCGTTGCCGCGATGATCATCACGCAACTCGGCTACACGGGCTCCTCGTACAGCCTGCTGCACAACTACATCAGCGACCTCGGGGCCGCTCATTGCGGCGTCTACCACTCGAACATCTTCGTCTGCTCGCCGTGGCACGAGGTGTTCAACGTCGGCATCATCCTGATGGGGCTCCTCCTGATCTTCGGGACGCTCCTCATCCGCACAGCGTTCCCCGCGCGGGGAACCCGGACCCTCGGCCTCGCCCTCCTGGTCCTCGCCGGGATCGGGGCGATCGGGGTCGGCCTGTCGCCCGAGGACGTCAACCTCACGGTGCACACGATCTCGGCGGCCATCGCCTTCATCCTCGGCAATCTCGCCCTGATCGTGCTCGCGTTCGCCATGTTCCGCGATACCCGGTGGGACGGCTACCGGGCGTACACCCTGTTCTCGGGCCTCGTCGGCCTGATCGCGTTCGTCCTGTTCTACACGAAGAACTGGGGCGCGCTCGGGGTGGGCGGGATGGAACGGCTCATCGTGGCGCCCCTGCTGCTCTGGGCGCTGGTCGTGGGGATCCACCTCGCGCGAATCCCGACCTTCGCCCCGGCGGGCGTGCACGGGACCCGGACCTAGCGTCGGTCGCCTTCCCCGGGTCCGGGACGCACCTCCCGCGGGTTGGGGGATCCGGTTCACTCCCGGTAGCGAGCGAGGACGAACGCGACCAGCGTCGGCACGGCGAACCAGGCGGACACGACGGCCGCGACCACTTCGGCGTTGGCCGTGACGGTCGTGGAGAGGTTCAACGGTACCGCCAGTCCCATCCCGGAGGAATTGTTCGCCGCCTGGGGAACGATCACGGCGGTGGCCGGGCCCATGAGCTGCATCGGGTTCAAGTAGGCGGCGTTCACGAGGACCTGGGCGGGGTCGGCGGCCCCCGTGCCGAAGGCTACGAGCGCGACGAAGATCGTGAAGAACACTCCGAATAGGATGAACAGCCCGACGCCCAGCCCGATGACGCCGCCGCGGGAGCGGAGGAGATGCGAGCCGAGCATCAGGAGCCCGGCCAACGCCATGCCCTCGGCGAGCAGCACTCCGAACAGCGCGAGGAGCGCACCGAGCGGGATCCCCGCCGAGAGGACCGAGGTCATCCAAAGGTCCGTCAGGCCCAGGAGGAGCGCGAGTCCCCCCCCGAGCGGGATCACCACGCTGGCCCACCGCACCGCGAAGAGCCCTTCCCGCGTGACCGGACGCCAGAGCACCGACTCGACGGTCCGCATGGACCGGTCCTTCCCGTAGCGGGCGTACCCCAGCACGAGCCCGAGGAGGGCCACCAGCGTTTGAGCCGCCGACAGGGAGGAGACCGCGCTCGCGCCGGCGCTGCTGACCCCGGTGGTCAGCAGCTCGGTCGCGGAGAGGATCACGACCCCCGCGCTCGCTCCGCTGGGCGTGAACGCCTCGAACTCGACCCAGGTTATGCTCGGCGCGGCGAACGACACGTTCCACGGCGCGTTGGTCTGGAAGCCGGAGAGCGTGGTGAACAGGGTGGTCG
>DATJRX010000047.1:0-65476 GCA_035504395.1 Thermoplasmata archaeon
GGGACCTGGTCCTCCGGGTGCGCGTTCAGATGTCGGGCCCGAGCGGCGGGGGGCAGCTTCCGCACGAAGGCGTGGAGGGGGGTCTCGGCGTGCTCGAAGTTCAGGCTCAGGTGAGGTCGGTCCTCGTTGTACCACGCCACCAGCTCTTCGAGCGTCTCGAACAGCGGCTCTCCGTCCGGCCACTTCGCCCGTAGCTTGCTCTTGAGGGTCCCGAAGACCCGCTCGACCTTCCCGGCGGTCTGTGGGTGCTGGATCCGTTCTAGGAGGTGCTGGACTCGGATCCCCTTCGTCCGCCGGAGCTCCCTCAGCTTCCGATCGAAGAACGAGAGCTGACCATACTGGACCTTCGTGAACTGGGTCCCGTGGTCGGTGAGGATCTGCTTCGGGAACCCGTAGTGACGGCCGGCGGTCTCGAAGGTGGTCCAGGCGAGTTCCGCGGTCTCGGTGGGGGTGCGGGCCCACCCCACGATCAGGCGCGAGGCGTCGTCGAGGATCACGAGCAAGTAGTCTCCGTGGCGGACCTCCGAGTAGTCCATCTGCCAGAGGGAGTTCGAGTGCCGCCGCTCGAAACGGACCCACTTCCGCCGTCGTTGCTTCTTGGGTGAGTCGACCACCAGCCCGGCTCCCTTGAGCGTCGCCCAGAGGCGGTTGTGGGCGATATGGACGCCGTATTCCTCCTCGAGGAGCCGCTCGAGCGCGAGGGGGTGGAGACGGTGGTGTCGCTCGGCGGCCAGGATGAGCTCGCGCTCGTCCGGGGGTCGAGGGGTCGGGGGTCGACCGAGCGGTCGTTCCCCGGGTAAGGGAAGGCCGAGGGCGGCCCGCCGACGGATCGCTCGGATCCACTGGGGAGAGACTTCGTGGACCCGCGCGATGTGGTAGACGGAGAAGCGGCGACGATCCAGCTCGCGGAGGATCGTGCGCACTTCCGCCCGAGAGAGCTTCCTCACTCCGGGTGTCACATCTTCTGAGAGCAAGTAATTCCGGGATACTACACTCCCCCGGGACCGAGTGGCGGGTCGAGGAAGTGGACCGGGAGTCGCGTTCCGGCCGCCACGGAGCGGCGCCCCGGCGGGAGGATGGCGTAGGCCGTCGCCCCCGCGAGGCTCGTGATCGCGGACGAGCCGCGGTACGTCGAGTACGCCCGACCGTCCCGGAAGGTGAGCGGCACGATCGTGGCGAGCCCCGGCGTCGGGGCGACCGCGGAGCCGCCGAGGACGGCGGTGCCGTCGGTCCAGCCGGGGCCGGGTCGATGGGCGAGCTTGCGGAGGACGGGCAGGACCAGCCAGTACATGTCGACGAGGCAGGAGGTCGGATGGCCGGGGAGCCCGACCACGAGGCGGGGCCCGGCCACGGCCGCGAGGGTCGGCTTGCCGGCCCGCACGGCGACGCCGTGGAAGAGGAGCCTCCCGAGCTCGGGCAGCACGCGCGGGAGGTGGTCGCGTTCCCCGACCGAGCTCCCACCGGTGGCGAGCACGAGGTCGGCCTCCCGCAGCGCGTCGCGGAGCGCGGACCGGATCCGACGGGGGTCGTCCGGCAGCGGGGCGCGCGGCCGCGGGATCCCGCCGGAGGCGAGCACCACCGAGGAGAGGCTCGCGTTGTTGCTCTCGTAGATCCGCCCCTCCCGGGCTCTGGCCCCCGGGCGCAGGAGCTCGTTCCCGTTCGGCAGGATCGCGACCACCGGTCGCGCGTACACCTCGACGCGAGGGATCCCGCACGCCGCGAGGGTGGCCAGGGTCACGGCGTCGAGCGGCGACCCCTCGCGCACCAGTTCCTGCCCGCGCGGGAAGTCGTGCCCCGGCGGGGAGAATCGTTCGCCCGGCCCGATCGGTCGCACGAGGCGGACCGACCGGCCCCGGCGCCGCGTCTCCTCGAAGATCACGATCGAGTCCGCGGTCCGCGGGAGCGCGCCTCCGGTCGCGATCGCCACGCATTCGCCCGGTCCGATCCGACCGCGGAACGCCTGTTCCGCATACACCTCCCCGACGATCGTGAGCTCGACCGGCCGAGTCGGAGTCGCGGCCTGGGTGTCGCGGCTCCGAAGCGCGTAGCCGTCCCAGGTCGCGCGGCGGAATTCCGGGACCGGCCGCGGCGCCCGGTAGGTCCGGGCGACCACGCGGTCGAACGCGAGCTCGACCGACACGAGCTCGGTCCGTCGGATCGGCCGAGTCGCCGCGAGGAGACGGCGGCGCGCCGTCTCGAGCGGGAGGAGATGGCGGAACGCGTGGTACTCCATGGACGACCGGCTCACCCCGCGCCCTCGAGCGCGCGCGTCGCGGACCGGATCCCGGCCTCAAGGCATCCGGGGAGCGGTTCCCCCTCGAACCAGGCGGCGTAGAACCCGGCCCTAAAGTGGTCGCCGGCCCCCACGACCGTCCGGATCCGCCGGGGCCGGCGTGCGGGCACGTGGACCGTACCCGCGCGGGTGAAGGCGGTCGCTCCCGACTTCCCTTCGGTCCTCACGACCATCGGGACATGCTCGAGGAGGTCCTCGCTCCGACCCGCCCCGAGGCGCTCCGCCACGCGGTCGATCTCGCTCCGGTTGCCGAAGAGGATCTCGGCCCCGGTCACGAACCGTCGGAGCCGCGTCGCGGTCCAACGGTAGTGCACTTCCTGGGCCGGGTCGACGGCGACCGGGACCCCGGCCCGCCGGGCCGCGGCCTCGAGCGCGAGCTGGATTTCGGGGGGGCCCGTCGTGAGATGGACCCAGGAGTACTCGGAGATCCAGGATGGGGTCGCGCGACTCGCGCGGAGGCCGTCCGCCATCGCCCCCTGCTGGAGCAGGGTCCGCTGTCCTCCGTGGGCGTCCTCGAGAATGTATGCGGTGGGCGTCGGGACCCGCGGGAGGGTCGTGAGACCCCGCAGGTCGATTCCCGCGCGCGCGAGCCGAACGCGGAACTCGGGCGGGAATCCGTCCCCCACGCGTGCGATCAGGCCCGCGCGGATCCCGAACCGGGCGGCCGCGACCGCCAGGTGGCCGGCGGTGCCCCCGAACTCGACCCGTTCGGCCAGCACCGGAACGGTCCGGTCGGCATCGGGGAATCGAGGCAGCCGCAGGAACCGGTCGACGTTCACGTGGCCCGAGACCAGGAGGTCGCGGGGCCGATCGGCCAGGGCTCCGTCGCGCATCGGGACCGGGGCCGGTAGGGCGCCCCCGCCATAGCGCTTCGGGAGGGGGGCGGTCGCCCTTATGCGGGCCGGCCCCTCCGCCGGCGCTCCATGCTCGTCGAAGGGGCGATCCTGGATGACGACGGGCCCCGCCGGGCCTACGTCCGCTTCCGGGCCGGCCGCGTCGTCGAGGTCGGAGCGCCCGGCACCGACTCCGCGCGCGGGCGCGACCGCAAGGTGCGCGGGATCGTCGTGCCGCGCCCGATCAACGGACATACCCACCTGGGCGACGCGGTCTCGGTGCGCGAGCCCCCGCCCGGGCCGATCGCGAGCCTCGTGCGGCCCCCCTCCGGCTACAAGTTCCGCCTGCTGGCCGAGGCGTCCGAGTCCGCCAAGCTCGCGGGCCTTCGCGGAGCGCTCGCCCGCATGCGACGGGACCACGTCGCTGCGACGATCGACTTCCGGGAGGAGGGGGTCGCGGGGGTCCGCCTCCTCCGCGCCGCGTCGCGCGCCGAACGGGTGCGCACGGTCATCCTCGGCCGCCCGCTCGCCCGGCCGATCGATCCGCGGGAGCTCGCCGGCGTCCTCGCGGTCGCGGACGGCATCGGGCTTTCGAGCGCGCTCGAGGAGCGGCCCGCCGCGCGCGAGATCGTCGCGCGGGCGTGCCGGCGGGCCGGCAAGAAGTACGGCCTCCACGCGAGCGAGGCGCGTCGCGAGGCCCCGGACTCGTTCCTCCGCCCGCGGCCGGACCTGGTCGTCCACCTGACGTACGCGACCGACGACGACCTCGCGGCCGTCCACGACGCCGGCGTGACCGTCGCCGTGTGCCCCCGGTCGAACGCGCTGTTCGGACGGCAGCCGGACCTCGCCGCGATGGAGCGGCTCGGGCTCTCCGTGCTCCTCGGTACGGACAACGCGATGTTCCACGCTCCGTCCGTCTGGCGCGAGCTCGAATTCGCGTACGTCGGTTCGCGGCTTAAGAAGCGCCCGGCCTCGGCGGCGTTCCTCGCCCGGGCCGCGCTGGTCGAGCCGTGGCGATGGCTCGGCGAGCCCGCGGCCGCGCACGTGGCGCCCGACATGCCGGGGACTCCGCTGGTGCTGCGGCTCCCGCCGGACGACCCGGCCTACCAGGTCGTGACCCGGACGACCGAACATCTTATCCTCCCGGTCGGGCCGACGGGCCGGGACCGATGAAGATCGACGAGCTGTTCGCCCTCCTGCGCCGGCGCGGCTTCCTCTGGCCGACGGCGGAGATCTACGGCGGCGCCCAGGGGCTCTACGACTACGGTCCGCTCGGCGGCGCGCTCAAGCGGCGGGTCGAGGAGGCCTGGACCGCCTGGTTCGCCGGCCTCTCGCACGACTACCACGTCATCGACCCGGCCGAGATCCTGCCGGAGGCGGTCGTGCGCGCCTCGGGGCACCTCGAGAACTTCACCGACCCCGAGATCACGTGCGAGCAGTGCCACAGCGCCTTCCGAGCCGAGACGATCCTCGAGAAGGTCCGACCGGAAGGGGTCGACGGACTGACGCCGGCCCAGATCGGGGAGATCGTCGCCGCGCGCCACCTGAAGTGCCCGAACTGCGGCTCGGTCGCGCTCAGCGTGCCGCGGCCCTTCAACCTGATGTTCGGCTTCGACTTCGGCGTGACCGGCCGGGAGCGCGCGTACCTGCGCCCCGAGACCGCGCAGAGCAGCTACCTCGCGTTCGCCCGCATGTGGGACGTCGGCCGGCGCGCGCTGCCCCTCGGGATCGCGGTCGTCGGCAAGGCCTACCGGAACGAGATCGCCCCGCGCCAGCTCCTGTTCCGGATGCGGGCGTTCACGCAGGCCGAGCTCCAGATCTTCTTCGATCCCGCCCACTTCCCGGTCCCGTTCGACTCGGTCCGCGAGGAGCCGCTCCCGGTCCTCCGGGTGCCGCGCCGCGCGCACGGCGAGGAGAGCCCCGAGTGGGTCACGGCCGCCGACCTGGTGTCGACCGGCGGCCTCCCCGAGTTCTACGTCTTCCACCTGGCCCATTCGTTCCGGTTCTTCCGCGACGTGCTCCGGTACCCGGCCGAGCGGATCCGCCTCCTCGAGAAGTCCGACTCGGAGCGGGCGTTCTACAACCGTATCCAGTTCGACATCGAGGTCTCCCTCGAGAGCCTCGGGGGGTTCAAGGAGCTCGGCGCGGTCCACTACCGCGGCGACTACGACCTGAGCCGCCACAGCGCCGGGTCCGGCAAGGACCTCTCCGTGACGCTGCCGGACGGCCGCAAGCTCCTCCCGCATGTCCTCGAACTGACGTTCGGCGTCGACCGGAACGTCTGGGCGCTCGCCGACGTCCACCTCGGGAAGGACGGAGAGCGCACGGTCTTCCGGCTGCCTCCCTACCTGGCCCCGGTGCCGGTCGGGGTCTTCCCCCTCATGGAGAAGGAGCACGCCGCGTATGCGCTCCGGCTCTCCGACGACCTCGCCGCCGCCGGCGTCGGGAACCGGTACGACGACGCGGGCGCGATCGGGCGGCGCTACGCCCGCCAGGACGAGGCGGGGACGCCGTTCTGCGTGACGGTCGACGGCCGTACCCTCGAGGCGGGCCCCGACCAGGGCACGGTCACGCTGCGGGACCGCGACTCGAAGGCGCAGGAGCGGCTCCCGGCCGCCGAGCTCGCCGCGCGCCTTCGGGCCCGCCTCGAGCCGCCGCGACCCCGCCGCGCGGGCCCGTGACGCCGCGGGCCTCGACCGGACAACGCATATATCCCGTGCCCGCGTAATCGGACCTCGATGGCGTCCGGCGGGGGTACCCCACCCGGCTCGGGGTCAACGACCCCCCTGATGCACCGCCAGTCCCGCTGGCTCGGCCAGCAGTACGCCGACATCACGAAGCTGCGAGAGATGGCCGCCCGCCACGACCGCGCCTCGGTGCGGCTCCAGCAGCGCGCCGCGCGCATCAACACGAAGATCGAGAAGCTCCGCCACCAATCGACCGTGCTCCGGGAGAAGGCCCAGCGCGTGCTCGCCGAGATCCCCGAGATCGAGCAGCAGATGAAGCAGCACGAGCGGGACATCGAGGCCGGGACCAACCGGGCCGGGGGCGCGCCGGTCGGCTCCGACGTCACGAGCCTCCACTACCGCGTCCGCAAGCTCCAGCAGAAGGTCGTCGACAAGCAGCAGAAGGCCCGGAACCTCGAGCTGAGGGCCGCGCAGAAGACGCAGAAGACCGCGGAGCTCAAGGTCAAGGTCGACCGCTACCTCGAGGGCTCGCGGCTCCAGGAGCAGGAGGCGACGGCGTTCCGCCAGCGCGCCGACCGACTGCAGATGGTCACCGAGTCGGACGTGGCGCAGAACCTGAAGGGCGCCGCTCCGGCCCCGCCGGCGGGCGACGGGGCCCGCCCGCCATGAAACTGATCGTCACGGTCGGGATGCCGGGCTCGGGGAAGGACGAGCTCGTCGAGGTCGCGCGGGGCATGGGCCTCGCGACCCTCAAGATGGGCGATCTCGTCCGCGATGAGACCCGGCGCCGGGGACTCCCGCTCACGAACGCCAACGTCGGCCGGATCGCGTCGGAGGAGCGCGACAAGCACGGGCCGGGCATCTGGGCCCAGCGGGCGCTCCCGAAGCTCACCGAGACGCGGATGCTCGTCGACGGCTGTCGATCGGACAGCGAGGTCGCGGTGTTCCGCCACAACTTCGGCGACCTGTTCGTCCTCGGGATCTTCGCCGCGCCCGAGACCCGGTACGACCGGCTGAGCGCGCGCCGACGCAGCGACGACGTCGACCTGCAGGACTTCTACGACCGGGACCGTCGCGAGCTCAAGTGGGGGATCGGCAACGCCTTCGCCCTCGCGGACGGGATGATCGTGAACGAGGGGACGCTCGACGAGTTCAAGCGGGGGGCCCGATCGATCCTGGAGCGGGTCCTCGCGAAGGACGACGCGGACTAGCCGGCCCCGGGACCGCCGAGCAGGAGCGCGCGGACCGAGGGGAACCGCTCGCGATCGACGACCACCGCGATCCGGGTCCGCCCCGCTCCGAGCTCGCGCGCGGCCCGGACGAGGTGGTCGTCGCGCGAGCGCGCGAACGCCCGCGACCCCCGTCCGCCCGCGACCTGGCGATCCCAGGCGAGCGCGAACTCGTCCGCCGACGATGGGGCCGGGGGGTTGCGGCCGACGGCCCGCTCGCGGACCGTGCGACGGACGAGCTCCACGTAGCCGATGTGCTCCGCGAACAGGTCCGCGCTGCGGTCCTCGCTGGGATCGAGCGGAGCGACCGGGAGCTCGCGCGCGGCGGCCCAGCCGAGGAGGTCGACGAACGTCGGATTCGGCACTCGGACCACGCCGAACCGGACGAGCCCGCGCACCTCGCCCGACTCGTTGGTCGTGAGGGGGACGACCGGCTCGGCCTCGGAGGTGACGAAGTACTCGCGCAGGCCGCGGAGCTCCTCCTCGGAGAGTCCGACCCCGACCGCGTCGGGCGCGAAGCCCTCGAGGGCACGCAGGACCGGCGGGCTCTCGAGCTCGAGCCCGCGGACGGATCCGACGAGCAGGAGGTCGCCGGGGGCGCGGAGCCGCTCCGCGATCACGATCCTTCGCGCGCCGCGATCTCGTCGAGGAAGTCGTCGCGGTCCCGGTGGCGCTTGAGCTCGCCGACCGAGAGGATCGGGAGGCCCGCGATCGAGGAGCGGTGCACCGCCTCCCGGACGATGAACATCGCATGGCCCTCGGCGACCCGCGCGAGGCTGTGCAGGATCTCGGCCCGGTGGAGCGCGGCCCGGAGGCTGCCGGTCGAGGCGAGCAGGATCTCGGGCGTGCGCGCGAGCGCGTCGAACGGAGCCCGCACCGTCACCACGACCTCGAGGCCCATGCCGTCGAGCTGGGCGATCATGCCGTCCCGCAGCGGATCGCCCGTTCGGGCCGGCTTCCGCGCTCCCTTTCCCTTCCGGTCCTCGCCCTCCTTCGGCTCGGGCGCGACGCGGGTGCGCGTCCGCCGCTCGAACAGCTCGATCGGCCGCACGATCGGCTCGCCGAGGTACGTCTCGATCCGTTCGATCACCTCGACCTCGCCGCCCGCGCCCTCCTCGTAGAGCTGCACCGCACGCCGGGAGACCCCGGCGATTCCGGCGAGCGCTCCGAGCGAGAGCCCCCGCTGCACCCGAAGGGTTCTCAGCCGGGCCCCGTCCACTCGGGCGAACGTGCCGCCCGGGCTCGCGTAGAGGAACGGCGGGAGCGCCTTGTCGAGGTACTCCTGGAGGGTCTCCTGGCTGATGATCGGGACCCCGTAGCGGGTGTAGACGACGCCGGCCTCGAGCTCGGCCGCACCCGACGCCTGGCCGATGACGAGCGCGATCGCGGGGAACAGGTGGCCGAGCTCGAGGAGGCGGCTCGCCTCCTCCGCGTCGAGCGCGTCGATGTTCTTCAGGACCTTGACCAGCAGGAGCGTGGCGTCCCGCCGCGCCGCGAGATCGAAGCTCGACGGGCGGATCCCGTGCGTGTCCGATACGAAGAAGCCGGCGCGCTCGAGCGTCGCGCGGACCTCGTCGATCCACCGTTCCCGGGAGCGGGGCATCGATTTCCTCGCCGCATCTAGCGGCCCCCTCTATAAGACCCCGGCCCGGTCTCTCGAGGAGGAACGGAGGCGGGGTGACGGGGGGGCGGGGGTCGAGATCGGGGGCGCCGGGCGTCGTCGCGCCCGTCCCGGGCGAGCCGGCGCTGCGCCTCTCCGAACCCGGACGGCCGGCGACCGTCCTCGTCGCCGACCTGCATCTCGGGCTGGGCGGGGTCCCGGATCGTCCCGCGGGTCCGCCCGAGGCGTCCGCCGCGGCGCTCGCCGAGCGGCTCGTCCGCGTGCTGCGCACGGCCGGGGCGGAGCGGCTCGTGATCGCGGGGGACGTGAAGCACCCGATCGTCGGCACGCCGCGGGCGCTGCGACCGGTCGTGTTCGACTTCTTCGGTCGGCTGCTCGAGGAGGGGTTCGACGTGGACGTCGTCCTCGGCAACCACGACGTCGGGCTCGCGCCGGCGCTCCCGCGGGAGGTCGTGGTGCACCCGCCGACGGGGCTCGTGCTCGGGGGCGTGGGGATCTTCCACGGGCATCGCTGGCCGTCGAACGCCGTGCTCCGGTGCGCGACGGTCGTCGCGGGTCACCTCCATCCCGGCTTCCGCCTCGCCCCGAGCCCCGAGGACCCGAGCGGGAAGCGGCCGTGCTGGGTGCGGGTCCGACGCGAGCCCGCGCCGCGGCCCCCGCGCCGCCGCCGGTCGCACGCCCCGCTCGCCGCGCGCGAGGTCGTGATCCTGCCGCCGTTCAACCCGCTCGCCGGGATCGAGGCGCTCAACCGCGAGCGGCCCGCCCGGGGGCGCTCGTTCCTGGTCGCGCGGTTCCTGGCCGGCGGAGAGGCCCGCGCGTACCTCCTCGACGGGACGGATCTCGGACCGATCCCTACGGGGCCGGCCGTCCCCACGTCGCGAGCAGCCGCGCGATCGACCCGGGGTCGGTGACCGGCGGCGCACAGGCGTTGCCAACGCACACGAGCGCGCGGGGCTCGGTCCCGCCCGACCCGGCGCCGAGCTCGCTCGGGAGCGAGAACGGCGGAGGGGGCGTGCCGTGGAAGATCCACGCATTGGGATGCCACGCCCGGCGGGCGGCCGCGAGGAGCCGATCCGCGGCCTCGCCGTCCCCCTCGACGACGACGTGGGCCGGCTCCGTGCGGGACAGTCCCGCGGCCCAGGCGGCCCCGGCGGCGAACAGTCCCGCGCCCCCGATGCGCGCCACGATCGGCGGGAGGAGCGCGTCGGCCTTCGTCCGCCAGCGCTCGTCGTGGACCAGCGACGCGAGGCGATACCCCGCGAGCGCGGCGCCCGAGTTCGGCGACAGGTGCGGGCTGTCCTCGAGGGGGTAGCTCGGTTCGGCGATCCCCGGGACCGACGGGCCATCGTACAGCCGGGGGGCGAGGTCCCGGAGCAGGCCGTCCTCCCCGCGGAACTCTCGGTCGACGGTCTCGAGCAGGTCGATCGCCGCGGTGACGTACCGGGGCTCGGCCGTGGCCCCCGCGAGCTCGACGAGCCCGCTCGCGAACGAGACCTGGTCCTCGAGCAGACCGAAGCCGCTCGGTCCGTCCGGCCCGAGCCGGTGCGCGACCCCTTCCCCCGGCCGATACGCGAGCCGGAGGAATCGGTCGGCCGCAGCGCGCGCGTCGGCCAGGACGGTCGCGTCCCCGATGACCCCCGCGGCCCGAGCGAAGGCCTGGACGAACCGTCCGTTGATGTCCGCGTAGAGCGCGCGATCGACGGCCGGGGCCGGTCGGGCGGCTCGGGCGCGCGCGAGGCGGCCGATCACCCGCTCGAGGGCGGCGTCCGGCCCCCCGGGGAGCGAGAGGCCTTGGGCGGCCTCCGAGGGCGGAAGGAGTCGGAACAGCACGTTCCGTTCGGGGTCGTGGGGCATGCGCCCGTCGGTGTCGATCCCGAAGCACCGGGTCGCGAGCTTGAGCTCGTCCCCGTCGAGGACCGCGCGCATCTCCCCGCGCGTCCAGGTGAAGTAGTCGCCGTCGTCCCCGGGTGCGTTGTCGGCGTCCTGGCTGGCGGCGAAGCCGCCCGACGGGTCCTCCAGGGTCCCGCGCACCCATCCGATCGTGCCCCGGACGACCTCGAGGAGCCGCGGCTCGCCGAACCGCTGGACGCCCTCCGCGTACGCGAGCAGGAGCGCGGCGTTGTCAACCCCCATCTTCTCGAAGTGGGGGATGTGCCAGCCCTCGTCGACCGAGTAGCGGTGGAACCCGCCGCCGACCTGGTCGTACATGCCTCCGTCCCCCATGCGGAGCAGGGTCTCGCGCGCCCGTTGCCCGCTCGCGGCCGTCCCGTTCGCGTACTCGTCCCAGAGGAGGAACAACACGGCGGTCGGGTGCGGGAACTTCGGGGCCATCCCGAACCCGCCGTGGATCGGATCGTAGGAGCCCGCGATCTCGCCCCGGACCGCGAGCAGGAACTCCGCGAGGGGGGTTCCGGCGGGGCCGCGCCGCGCGCGCATCCGCGCGAGCGCCCCCTGGATCTGCTGCGCGCTCTCGCGGATCCGTTCGGGCTCGTCGGACCAGAGGCGGGCGACCTCCTGGAGCAGCCGGCGGAACCCCGGACGGCCGTGCCCGTCCGTCGGCGGGAAGTACGTCCCTCCGAGGAAGACCTCCCCTTCGGGGGTGAGGAACCCGGTGAGCGGCCACCCGCCCTCCCCGGTGAGCGCGCCGACCTGGCGCTGGTAGCGACGGTCGACCTCGGGGTGCTCGTCGCGGTCGACCTTCACGGCGACGAAGTGCGCGCGCAGGAGGCGGGCGACCTCGGCGTCGGCGTACGTTCCCTCGTCCATGACGTGGCACCAGTGGCACCACGAGGCACCGATGTCGAGCAGGATCGGACGATGGGTGCTCCGGGCGAGCTCGAACGCCTCGGGGCCCCACGGATGCCAGTCGATCGGTTGCTCCGCGGCCGCCCGCAGGTAGGCCGACGTCGCGGACGCGAGCCGCCCGGCGCGGGGCGGCTCGTCCGTCGGCCCCGCGGGGTCCATGTGGGGTACGTCCGGGCGGGCCACTTACCGTTGTCGTCGCGCGGCTCCGCGGGGACCCGGACGCCAGCGACGCGACGTAATCCACTGACGAGGCGGTTACTGCGGGCCGGTCCGTTATAAAGGGCGCCCGGGTGCCCGCCTCGGGATCCCCCGATGGAGATGCAACCGGGCCAGATGGCCTACGACCGGGCGATCACGGTCTTCTCGCCCGACGGTCGGCTGTTCCAGGTCGAGTACGCCCGCGAGGCGGTCCGGCGCGGCGCGACGACCGCCGGGGTCGTCTTCGCGGGGGGCGTCGTGCTGATCGCGGACCGCCGCATCCCGAACCCGAAGCTCGCCGAGGCGGCGAGCCTGGAGAAGATCCACGAGATCGACGAGAACATCGCGTGCGCGACCGCGGGACTCGTCGCGGACGCGCGCGTGCTGGTCGACTACGCCCGCCTGGTCGCCCAGGTCAACCACGTCACGTACTCCGAGCCGATGGCGGTCGAGCTCCTGGTGCGGCGGATCTGCGACTACAAGCAGCAGTACACCCAGTTCGGCGGCGTCCGGCCGTTCGGGACCGCGCTCCTGGTCGGCGGCTACGACGACACGGGGGTCCACCTGTTCGAGACCGAGCCGTCCGGCTCCCTCACGAGCTTCAAGGCCGCCAGCACCGGCGGCAACAAGGGCCCCGTCATGGACCTCTTCGAGCAGAAGTACAAGCCCGGGATGGACCGCGACAGCGCGATCCTCCTCGCGCTCGAGGGTCTTCGCGCCGGCCTCGACGAAGGGGGCAACCTCTCGCAGGTCGAGGTCTGCACGGTCGAGACGGACCGGGGGATGACCCGGCTCGCCGGCGACGACATCCAGAAGTACGTGGCCCGGCTGCCCGGGACGAGCGCGCCGTCCCGACCGGCCAAGTCGTAGGCGGCCGGCGCCTCGGGCAGGCCCCCGATGGTCAAGGTCGACGACGCGGTGATCGCCCGGTGGGAGACCGGGGGATCGCGCTTCGAGGTGCTGGTCGATCCCGAAGCGGTCCAGGCGCTCAAGGACGGAAAGTCGGTCGATCTCACGGACAAGCTCGCGCTCGACCAGGTGTTCAAGGACGCCCGGAAGGGCGACAAGATCTCCGAGGAGCACCTCGAGAAGGTGTTCCACACGCGGAACCTCGCCGAGATCGCGCGCCAGATCGTCCTCAAGGGCGAGGTCCAGGTCACGACCGAGCAGCGTCACAAGCTCCAGGACGCGAAGCAGCGCCAGATCGTCGCGACGATCGCCCGGAACGCGATGAACCCCCAGACCGGGGCCCCGCACCCGCCGGCGCGGATCGAGGCGGCGATGGCCGAGGCGAAGGTCCACATCGACCCGTTCCGCCCGGTCGACGCGCAGGTCCAGGAAGTGCTCGCGAAGCTCCGGCCGCTCCTGCCGATCCGCCTCGACGTCGTGAAGGTGCGGGTGCGGCTGCCGGCCCAGCACTACCCGCGCGTGATCGGCGACCTGAAGGGCCTCGGGCGGCTCGTGGACGAGCAGTGGCTCGGCGACGGGTCCTGGAGCGGCGTGCTCGAGATCCCCGCCGGCGTGCAGACCGAGCTGTACGAGAAGCTCAACGCGCGCACGAAAGGCGCTGCCGAGACCAGCTTGGTTAAATAGCCCCCCTCCGTCGCGCGGCCCGGTGCAGCACCAACTATGGGTCGAGGTCATCGTCCCGGCCCCCGTCGTCACGCGCGCGAGGACGCTTCCTCGCATGGACCCGGGGACCGGACACTAGTTCTACCGGGCGAGGAGCTCCCGAGCCACGGACTCAAGCCGGGGCCGGGAACGTACCGGGTCGGCGGCCGGGTCTACGCGAGCGTCCTGGGCCTTCTCTCCCCCCGCCCCCCGATGGTCCGGGTGGTCCCCCTGTCCGGCCGCTACATCCCGAAGGCGGGGGACGACGTGATCGGGACGGTCACCGACGTGCAGACCACGTTCTGGCTGCTCGACATCGGCGCCCCCCGGTGGGCGCCGCTCCACATGACCGGGACCCCGTGGAAGATCGAGGTCGGGGAGACCGACCAGTACCTCCGCGTCGGCGACGCGGTCCTGGTCCAGGTCGAGAGCCTGGACCCGACCGGCCGCATCGGCGTCACGATGAACGGGGAGGGGCTCGGCAAGCTCGAGGGCGGCACCATCGTCACGATCTCGCCCGCCCGCGTGCCCCGCGTCGTCGGCCGGGGCGGTTCCATGATCCAAACGATCCTTCGGAGGACCGGGGCGAAGATCTCGGTCGGCCAGAACGGCCGGATCTGGGTCGGCGGCGACGCGGTCGCCATCGAACGGGTGCGCGAGGTCCTCCGGATGATCGACGAGGAGGGCCACCGGCGCGGGCTCACGGAGCGGGTCGACACCTACCTCCAGTCCACGTCGCGCCCCGGGGAGTCGTCGGGTCGGGACGAGCCCGCGGGTCCGTCGCCGCCGGCCCCGTTCGTCCGTCCGGACCCCGCGGACCGGGAGCCGGACGTCGATCTTACCCTCGACCGGGCGCCCGACGACGACGCCGGGATCGACTGAAGTTCCAGGAGTGAAACACTATGGGAAGCGTGGGTGCCAAGGAGGTCCCCGTGCTCCTGACCCCGGACGGGATCAGGACGGACGGGCGACGCGTCGACGAGCTTCGACCGATCCGCATCGAGGCCGGGGCGCTGAAGCATGCGGACGGATCGGCGTACGTGGAGTGGGGGGCGAACAAGGTGATGGCCGCGGTCTACGGGCCGCGCGAGGTCCATCCCCGCCATCTCCAGCAGAACACGAAGGCCGTGATCCAGTGCAAGTACAACATGGCGGCGTTCTCGGTCGACGAGCGGAAGCGCCCGGGGCTCGACCGCCGCTCGCAGGAGATCTCGAAGGTCATCGCGGAGGCGCTCGAGTCCGTCGTCTTCGTCGAGGAGTTCCCCCGGACGAGCATCGACGTCTACATCGAGGTCCTCCAGGCGAACGCCGGGACCCGGTGCGCGGGCCTGACCGCCGCGTCGGTCGCGCTCGCGGATGCGGGAATCCCGATGGTCGACCTCCTCCCCGCGGTCGCGGTCGGCAAGGCGGGCGGCGCGCTGGTCCTCGATCTCAACAAGGCGGAGGACAACTTCGGCGAAGCGGACCTCCCGATGGCGATCGTCCCGCAGTCCGGCCGGCTCGTGCTCCTGCAGATGGAGGGTCACGTGACCCAGGAGGAGCTCGCCCGGGCGCTCGACATGGGCGTCCAGGGCACCCGCCAGGTCTACGAGAAGATGCAGGCCGCCCTCCGCGACCGATACGCGAGCGCCCCGACCCCCGAGGTGGCGGCATGAGCGACGAGGTCACGGCCGAGATCCTCACCACGCACATCCTCGATCTCGCGGGCGCCGGTCGACGCCTCGACGGACGCGCGGTCGACGACTACCGTCCGCTCACCATCGAGCCCGGATTCGTCGCGACGGCCGACGGCTCGGCCCTCGTGCGGCTCGGCGAGACCGCCGCGGTGGCGGGGATCAAGCTCGAGCCGGGAAAGCCGTTCCCGGACACGCCGAACGCCGGCGTGCTGACGACCAACGCCGAGCTCGTCCCGCTGTCGAGCCCGACCTTCGAGCCGGGCCCTCCTCAGCCCGGCGCGATCGAGGTGTCGCGCGTCATCGACCGGGCGATCCGCGCGGCCGAGACGATCGACCTGACCCGCCTGTGCGTCACGCCGGGCGAGAAGAGCTGGGTCTGCTACGTCGACGTGCACATGATCGACCACGGCGGGAACCTGATCGACACGGGTCTCCTCGCGGCGCTCACCGCCCTCACGCACACGACGGTCCCCGCGAAGCGGTTCGGCCTCGCCGAGTCCGACTACCCGCTCGAGATCAAGCACCAGCCGGTCGAGTGCACGTTCGTCCGTCTCGGCGAGGCGATCGTCGTCGACCCGACGATCGACGAGGAGCGCGCCTGCCAGGGGCGCCTCACGGTCGCGACCGACGAGACCGGGAACGTCGTGGCGATGCAGAAGGGGCTGGTCGGGGCGTTCTCGCCCGATGACGTCAAATCCGTCGTGGAGCGAGCGTTCCGCCACGGCGACCGCCTGCGCGCGGCCGCGCTCCGAGGCACCGCATGAGCAAGCGCACCAAGAAGGTCGGCCGCACCGGCTGGATGGGCCCGCGCTACGGGATCCGGATCCGCCGGCGCGTCCTCGAGATCGACCGCGCGCGCTCGCGCCCGGCGGCCTGTCCGCGGTGCTCGACGGTGACGCTCCACCGGGTCGCGAGCGGGATCTACGAGTGCCGCCGCTGCGGGACCCGCTTCGCGTCCAACGCCTACGTCTTCCAGCCGCCCCCCGCGATCACCCGCACCGAGAAGGAGGCCGCGGCGGGCAACGCTTAAGCGGGCCCGCCCGGTCGTTCTCCGTCCATGTTCCGATGCATCCGGTGCGGGGAAGCCCTCCCCTCCGACGCGAACCTCTTCGGCGTCCGGTGCGACAACTGCGGGGGAAAGATCTTCACCAAGGAGCACCCGAACGTCAAGAAGACCCTGAAGGCGCGCTGACCGCCGCGACCGCGCCGGGCGGGTCCTGGATCTCGACCCAGATCCCGTCCGGGTCCTCGACGAACCCGATCCAGTAGCGCCCGTTCTCGAGCCAGGGCTCGACGACCACACGAACGCCCTGAGCCCGGAGCCGATCGATGGCGGCCCGGGCATCCGGCACGACCACCCCGAGATGGTCGAGCCCCTCGCCGACCGAGTACGGGGTCGCGTACGGCGACCCCGCCGGGTAGACGTTCAGCTCGAGCTCGAAGTGGGAGTCCGGGTCCTCGAGCCCGACGAACATTCCGCCGTGGCTCATCGTCCCCCGGCCCGACTCGCGCAGTCCGAGCCCTTCGCAGTAGAACTTCAGCGATCGCTCGAGGTCCGTCACCCGGATCCCCACGTACCGGATCGACATGCGCGCCCCACGCCGGGGACACGTATCTCTCCGACGCGAAACCCCTTAGCCCGGCCTCCCCTCGGCCGGCCGTGGCGCGCCCGACCGTGACGTTCCTGGGCGGCGTCCGCGAGATCGGGGGCAACAAGATCCTGCTCGACGACGGGGGCGATCGCCTCCTCTTCGACTTCGGCCGCTCGTTCTCCGCCCGCTACGAGGAGTTCTACGTCAACTTCCTGCAGCCCCGCTCGACGTCCTACCTCAAGGACCTGCTCGAGTTCGACCTGCTGCCGCGCGAGCCCGGCCTGTACGCCGAGGAGCTCCTCGACGGCACCGGCCTCGCCTACGAGCCGCCGCGGGTCTCGGGGATCTTCGTGAGCCACCCCCACATGGACCACGTACAGTACCTCGAGCTGCTCGACCCGCGGATCCCGGTGCACGTCGGCCCGATCACCCGCTCCGTCCTCGAGGTGATGGACACGACGAGCCCCGGTTTCTCGCCCGGCGAGAAGGAGTGGCGGGTCTTCCGGGACCGGACCCCGGTGAAGATCGGGGGGCTCGAGGTGGTCCCGTTCCCGGTCGACCACTCGGTCCCCGGCGCCTACGGGTTCCTCGTCCACACCTCCGAGGGGTGCGTCGTCTACACCGGCGACTTCCGCCAGCACGGCCCCCGCGCGCCCGAGACGGAGGCGTTCCTCGCGGCGGCCGCGCGCGAGCGGCCGATCGCCCTCCTCACCGAGGGAACGCGGCTCGGGCCGGACCCGCGGAGGAACTTCTCCGAGGCCGAGGTCCGCACGGAGGTCGGCTCGGTCCTGCGGGCGTCGCACAACCTCGCCTTCACGACGTGCTACCCTCGGGACCTCGACCGCCTCACGAGCCTCTACCACGCGGCCCGGAGCAGCGGCCGCGAGTTCGTCGTCTCGTTCAAGTCGGCCGCGCTCCTTACCGAGATGGCGGCGCATCGATTGCCCGGGGTCCCGGTGCCGGGGGAGTCGCCCGGCCTCGCGGTGTACCTGCGGCCGAAGAAGACCTACTTCAAGTGGGAGCGGCCGTTCCTCGACGGCGCGCTCGACGCCCGGAGCGTGCAGCAGGGGGGCGCGCAGCGGCTCCTCCAGCTCGACCTCGCGCAGTTCCCCGAGATGATCGACCTCCGGCCCGCCCGCGGCAGCCCGTTCATCCACTCGATGAGCGAGCCGTTCTCCGAGGAGGACGTCGACCACGACGTGCTCCTCCACTGGCTCGACCACTTCGGGCTCGGCTACCACCAGCTGCACGCGTCGGGCCACTGCTCGGGGCGCGAGCTCGTCGATCTCGTCCGGGCGATGGCCCCGGCGACGGTCTTTCCGATCCACACGGAGCATCCCGCCGCGCTCGAGCGCGCCGGCCGACCGACGGTCCTGCCCGACCTCGGCACGTCGTACCGCTTGGGCCCGGACGGAGCGGTTCCGAGGGATTAAGCGCCGACGCCCGTGTGGGGCCCGCGGTGACGAGCGAGCGGGTCTCGACCGGGATCCCGTCGGTGGATCGACTGCTCGGGGGCGGCCTCGAGACCGACTGCGTGACGGAGATCTACGGGGAGGGAGGCAGCGGGAAGACGCTGTTCTGCCTCGATCTCGCCGTCCGGGTCGCGCGGGCCGGCCGCTGGGTGATCTACGTCGACACGGAGGGGGTCAGCGTCGACCGCCTCCGCTCGATCGCCGGGGACGAGCTCGAGCGCCTGCTCAAGCGGTTCCTGCTCTCCACCCCGAAGGACCTCGAGGAGCAGGGTCGGGCGGTCGCGACCGCCTGCGCCCTCGCCCGGGACGGAAAGCGTCCGGTCGGGCTCCTCGTGCTCGACTCGGCCACGTTCTTCTACCGGCTCTCGCTCTCGGGCTCGGACGAGGACGAGGCGCGCCAGGCGCTGAGCCTCGAGCTCGCCGACCTGGTCGTCACCTCGATCGCGGCGCAGATCCCCGTGCTGCTGACGAACCAGGTGTGGCGGAGCCTCAAGGACGGCACCCTCGAGCCGCTCGGGGGCTCGTTCCTCAACCACGCCGCGAAGACAATCCTTCGATTCGACCGGCTCACCGGCGCCCGCCGCCGGGCCGTGCTCGTCAAGCACCGCAGCCTCCCCGAGGGGTCCGCGGAGTTCCGCATCACCCCGACCGGGCTCGAGGGGCCGGTCGGCGGGTAGCGTTCCACGACCTCCCCCGGTCCCGAGTGCAACGAACATAAGGTAGGACGCGGTCCGCGGGAGCATGCCGACCCCGGTCGAGTACGCGGACGTCCCCACGCCGATCGGAACCTTCCGCATCGTCTACCAGGGGCGGTCCGTCAAGGTGGTCGACCTGCTCGAGCTCGGGGTCCACCAGACCGGTCTGCCCGTCGGTGCGGGCCGCCGCAAGCCCCCGTTCGCCGCGGGATCCCCGCCCCGCCAGCTCCAGGAGTACTTCCGCCACGCGCGCCGGGCGTTCGACGTCGACCTCGACCCGGACACGACCTCCCGGTTCGACCGCGCGGTCTGGACGAAGCTCAGCGGGGTCGAGGCGGGCCGGACCACGACCTACGCCGAGCTCGCCCGGAGCTCGGGCTACCCGCGCTCCGCGCGGGCGGTCGGCGGCGCGATGGCGCGCAATCCGATCCCGATCGTCATCCCCTGCCACCGGGTGATCGGCACCGGCGGCACGATCACCGGCTACGGCCTCGGGCTCTGGCGCAAGCGCTGGCTCCTCGACCACGAGGGCGCCTGGCCGATCCGGTCGCGCTCGGCGGAAGGGCCCCGCCATCGGGACCAGCGGACCCTCGATGCGGTGCCGGCGTAGGCCGGCCCCCGGCGGCGCGTGACGTTCTACCTCATCCTCCGGGGCCCGCTCGGCGCCGGAAAGACCACGGTCGCGAACGCGCTCGCGCGCGCGCTCGACGGGCGGGTCGTCTCGATCGACGCACTGCTGGAACGGTTCGAATGGGACGGAGGCTCGGAGGAGCTCTTTCTCCGCACCAACCGGCTCGCCGCGGACGAGGTCCGGGCGATCGCGGCGGAGGGCCGCCCGGCGGTGGTCGACGGGAACTTCTACTGGGCCCGGGTCATCACCGACCTCGAGGAGCGGCTCGCGTTCCCCCACGCAACGTTCGACCTCCGGGTCCCGCTCCGCACGTGCATCGAGCGCGACCGTCTCCGGCCCTCGCCCTACGGCGAGGAGGCGGCGCGTGCGGTCTTCGAGAAGGTCGAACGCGTGCGGGCGGGGATCCCGGTCGACGGCCGCCGTCCCGTCCCCGAGACGGTCGCCGAGAACTGCGCCGCCGTCGGCACGGGCGCCCTGAGGCCCCCCTCCGAGCCCACGCCGGTCCAATCCTACTACATGTCGTAGTAGAAATGGCTCGATAACCTACTACAAGTCGTAGATGGATGGACGCATCAAGTTACTACGGACTGTAGTAGAAATGGCTCTACCTACTACAACGCGTAGTGGCTTGAGCCCGCGGCGACTCCGCCGTGGGCGCGGACGGGCTACCCGGAGTAGTAGGCCGCGTCGTACGGCTCGGGCTTGAGACCCCGCCGCTGGCGGATCTCGGCGACGACCCCGGTCTGGAGCTCGGTGGGGACGGGCTCGAAGCCGAGCGACTCGGTCGACCAGAGGACCTTGCCCGCGGTCGCGCTGCGGATGTCCGACGCGAACCCGAACATCTCGGCGACCGGGACCTTGGCGACGACCGTCTGGAGGTCGCCGACGCTCGTCATGTCGAGGATCTCGCCGCGGCGGCGTTGGAGCTCGCGCGTGGCGCCCGCGAGCACCTCCTGCGGCACGTTGACCGTGACCTTCTGGAACGGCTCGAGCAGGAGCCGGTCCCCGAGGACCATGGCGCCGTAGATGCCCGACCGGGCGGCCGGGATCGTCTGCGCCGGCCCGCGGTGGATCGAGTCCTCGTGGAGCTTCGCGTCGACGAGGCGTACCTTGAGGCCGTAGACCTTCTCGTTCGCGAGGGGGCCCCGGTTCATCGCCTCCTTGAAGGCATCGACGATGAGGTCCATCGTCTCGTTGAGGTACTGGATCCCCTTCGTCACGTCGAACAGGATGTTCGTCCCCTCGACCGCGACGATCCCGCGGCCCTCGTCCCGCGAGATGCCGAGCTGCTCCAGGCGGGAGACGAGCGTCTTCGTGTCCTTGAACGACTTCCCCTGGGGGATCTCGCCGTCCTTGATCGCCTGCGTGACCGCGGCGGGCAGGGGCTCGACCTCCATGTAGAACCGGTTGTGCTTGTTCGGGGACTTCCCCTCGAACGGGCCGCCCGGATGCCGGACCTGCTCCCGGTAGACGACGATCGGCTTCGACGCCTCGATCTCGACCTTGTAGTCGTTGACGATGCGGTACTGGGTGATCTCCAGGTGGAGCTCGCCCATCCCCGAGAGCAGGTGCTCGCCGGTCTCGGGGTTGATCTCGACGCGCAGGCTCGCATCCTCCTTCGCGACCTTGCGCATCGTCTCGATCAGCTTCGGCAGGTCGGCCATGCGCTTCGGCTCGATCGCGACCGTGACGACCGGTTCCGAGACGTGCCGGATCTCCTCGAACGGCACCATGTCCACCGCGGTCGACGTGGTCGTCCCGGCGAACGCGTCGGTGAGGCCGATGACCGCGCCGATGTTGCCGGCGGTGACCTCCTCGACCATGAGGCGCTCGGGCCCCATGAACAGCGAGACGTGCTGGATGCGGTTCTTGATCTTCGTCCCGACGATCTGGAGCTCCATCCCCTTCTGGAGCTTGCCCGAGAAGACCCGGCCGGTCGCGATCTCGCCCGCGTTCGGGTCCATCGTGATGTCGGTGACCATGAACGCCGTCGGGCCGTCCGCGTCCGTCGCGAGCATCGCCTGGCCGATCGGGGAGCCGATGTCGCCGCGCCAGATGTTCGGGATGCGGTACTTCTGGGCGACGCGCGGGCTCGGCAGGTGCTTGACGACCATGTCGAAGATCACGTCGTTGATCTTCGCCTTCTGGGCGATCTCCTTCGTGCGCCCGTTGGTGACGTAGTCGATGATGTCGGGGAACTTGACGCCCGTCCGCTGCATGTACGGGACGCTGATCGCCCAGTTCTCGTAGCCCGATCCGAAGGCGACGGAGCCGTCCCGCGGATCGACGCTCCACTCGTCGACGAACTCCTCGGGCGCCATGCGCCGGATGAGCTCGTTGACCTCCGCGATGATGTTCGCGAAGCGCTTCTGCAGCGACTCGGGGGTGAGCTGGAGCTCCTTGATCGCGCGATCGACCTTGTTGATGAACAGGACCGGCTTGACCTTCTCCCGCAGCGCCTGCCGGAGCACAGTCTCGGTCTGGGCCATCACGCCCTCGACGGCGCAGACGACGACGACCGCGCCGTCGACCGCGCGCATCGCGCGCGTGACGTCGCCGCCGAAGTCGACGTGGCCGGGCGTGTCGATGAGGTTGATCAGGTAGTTCTCCTTCTCGAACTCGTGGACGATCGAGACGTCCGCGTTGTTGATCGTCAGCAGCCGGGCCTGCTCCTGCTCGTCGAAGTTGAGGAGGAGCTGCTTCCCGGCGAGCTCGTTCGAGATCATCCCCGCGGCCGCGAGCAGGTTGTCGGAGAGCGTCGTCTTCCCGTGGTGGATGTGGGCGACGATCCCGATGTTGCGGATCTTGTCGACCTGCCGCATCATGTCGGGGATGGCCTTCGCCAGCTCGGCCCGAATGTGCGTCACGGTTCGAGTTCCCCCGTCGGCCTCAGCGCGCCGACTGCGCGACGCGCTCGACCTCTTCCTTGCGACCGACGGCGAAGCTGGACAGGTTGCCCGCGGCGGCGAGCGAGATCTCGTCCGCGAGGCAGGAGTAGATCGGCTTCGTCGACTTCCGGGACGCCTGGATCGCGCCCTGCGCCAGGTTGCGGATGGCGACGTTCAGCCGCCGGGCCGGGGAGGCATCGACGGCGCGAGGCACGCTGATCCCGCCGAACTGCAGCCGGGTGACCTCCTCGCGGGGCGCGGCGTTCTCGACCGCGTCGACTAGGAGCTGGAGCGGGTTCTTCTGCTCCTTCCGCGCGAGCTCGTCGAACGCCTGGCGGACGGTCGCGAGGGCCTTCGACTTCTTGCCGGTGAACTTCCCGCCCTTCATGAGGTGGTTCGCGAGCCGCTCCACGAGGTGCATCCGGGCCTTCTGGAACGGCTTCCCCGACAGTCGACCCTCGCTGTGCGGCGAGTAGACGGCGTGGAGGTAGAGGTACGGGACCAGGCCCGGATCGTGGACCTCGACCCCCTCGAACGGGTACTTGCCGAAGAGCGGCGGCACCGGGAACGGAGGCGGCGCGGCCGGCTGTGGGCGCTCGACCACCGGCCCGGCGTCCTCGGCGTTCGGCTCGGGGGGGAGCGGCTCGGGTCCTCCGCTCATCGCGCCGGCTTCTCCTTGCGTCCGCGCACGAGCTCGTCGAGCGAGACGCCGTTCACCTGGATCACCTTGTAGCGGACGCCGGGGATGTCGCCGTACGACCGCCCCATCCGGCCCCCGATCCCCTCGACGAGCACCTCGTCGTGCTCGTCGATGAAGTTGATAGCGCCATCGCCGACCGCGAACGCCGTGACCTGCCGACCGTTCTTGATCAGCTGGACCTTGATGCACTTGCGGATCGCGGAGTTCGGCTGCTTCGCCTCGACGCCGACCTTCTCGATGACGATCCCGCGGGCCTGGGGCGCCCCCTCGAGAGGGTCCGAGCGCTCCTTGAGGTGCAGCGTGCGCCGTTTGTAGTAGCGATCCGACCAGCGTCGCCGCTGGCGGAGCGACGCGAGGCGCCCGGCGGTGTTGATACCTGACGGTGGCGACATGGAGGGCGAAGGGGCCGAGCCACAGGGTACCCCTATTTAAGGTCCCTCCCGAGTTGGCGCTCGCCGGAGGTCGCGACCGGTCCGTGGGGCTCGCGTCGTCGCCCCCGGCGCCGCCCGCGCGCCCGGATCTCGCGGAGTGGCGGGCGATGGTCCGCGAGATCGAGCACTGCCGTCGCTGCCCCCTCCACCGATCGCGGACCCACGTCGTGGTCTACCGCGGCGCGCTCTCGCCGCGCATCGTGTTCGTCGGCGAGGCCCCCGGGGCCGAGGAGGACCGGACCGGGCGGCCGTTCCAGGGTCGATCCGGGCGTCGTCTCGATGCGGCGATCGCCGCGATCGGGCTCGGGCCCGACGAGTTCGGCGTGCTCAACCTCGTCAAGTGCCGCCCCCCCGGGAACCGCTTCGATCGGGCGGCGGAGCGGGCGTGCCGCCCGTACCTCGACCGGCAGCTCGCGTGGCTGCGCCCCCGCGTCCTCGTCCCGCTGGGGGCGCACGCGCTCCACGCCCTCGACCCGGCGGCGCCCCGGATCCTGCTCGCGGCCGGCGCGCCGCGCGCGTCCGGTCGGGGCGCCCTCTTCCCGCTGGTCCACCCCGCCGCCGCGCTGCGCTCGCGTCGCCTCTCCGAGCGCTGGGAGCGCGACTGGCGCGCGCTCGGGCGTTGGCTCTCCCGGACGGCCGCGTAACCCGTTTATCTCGGCCGACGCTCCTTGGAATGTGCCCACCGTAGACCTGTTCCTCCTCGAGGGTTCCTACCAGGCCGTCGACGACGGCGTGGTCGTGGAGCTGTTCGGGCGCACGCGCGACGGGGAGGCGATGGTCGCCCGGTACTACGGCTTCCGTCCCTACTTCGTCCTCACCGACCCGACCGAGGAGATCCGGGCGAAGCTCCGATCGGATCCCGAGATCGTCCGGGTCGACGACGAGACGACCTGGTACGACGGGAAGGACCACCCGGCGGTTCGGGTGACGCTCCACCGCCCGTGGCTCGTCCCGCAGTACCGCGACCAGTACCGCCGCAAGCCGGAGGAGGGGGCGACCCTGGCGTGCGACATCCCGTTCGTCCACCGGTTCCTGTACGACAAGCAGCTCGGCCTGACGCTCGAGTTCGAGGCCGAGGACGAGCCCGACGAGATCCGCCAGCGCTACACCGTGCCGCGCGTCGTCCGGGTCGTCACCGACGTCCGGGACATCCGGCCCGCCGAGGCGTTCCGGCCGTCGCTGAGGGTCCTCTCGTTCGACATCGAGAACGCGATCCGGGAACGGACGATCTTCACGATCTGCGGCGTCGTCGAGGGCGGGAACCGCCCGGACCGCACGTTCCGCCTCGGTCGCACCTCGGAACGGGAGATCCTCGAGCAGTTCGCGCGGATCGTGGCCGAAGAGGACCCCGACGTCATCACCGGCTACAACATCGGCGGCTACGACATGCCGCTCCTGCTCGAGCGGACCCGGGCCGTCGGCCTCCGCGAGCTCGCGCTCGGGCGCGAGCGCAGCCCGGCGAAGGAGATGGGCGAGCGCCTCTGGAAGGTCGCGGGCCGGGTCATCGCCGACGCGTGGTGGTCCGCGCGCCGGGAGCTTCGCCCGAAGCAGGAGAGCCTGCAGTACGTCGCCCGGGTCCTGCTGAACGACTCGAAGCTCGACGTCGACCGGCGCAACATCACCGAGGAGTGGAACCGAGACCCGGACCGCGTGATGGAATACTGCGAGCACGACGCCGAGCTCGCGCTCCGCATCCTCCTCAAGCTCCGCTCGCTCGACAAGGCGGCCGACCTCGCCACGGTCGCGCGCCTCCCGCTCGAGGAGGGGCTCAACGGCCGGACGTCCCTGTTCATCGACGCGATGCTGATCCCCGCGGCCGACGCGCAGCACGTCGGGGTCCCGATGAGCCACTTCGCGGGGCGCGACACCGCGATCGAGGGCGGCTACGTCCACACGATCAAGCCCGGCCTGTACCGGTGGGTGGTCGTCCTCGACTTCAAGTCGATGTACCCGTCGATCATCATCGCCCGCAACCTCTGCTTCACCACGCTCTCCCCGGACGGGACGACCGTCGCGCCCTCGGGGGCGCGATTCCTCGCGCCCTCGGTGCGCCAGGGGATCATCCCGCACATCCTGGCCGGGCTCCTCGCGGACCGCGACCGGTTCCGGCGGCTCGGACGCGAGGCGACGACCGACGACCTCCGGGCGTACTACGACGGTCTCCAGAACGCGGTCAAGGTCCTCATGAACTCGTTCTACGGGGTGCTCGCCTCGAGCTTCTACCGGTTCACGAACAAGGAGATCGGGTCGGCGATCACCTCCTTCGCCCGGAGCTCGATCACCACGATCATCAAGGAGCTCGAGGCCGACGGCCACGAGGTCGTCTACTCGGACACGGACAGCGTCTTCGTCCGATCGCCGGTCGCCACCCTCGAGGGGGCGCGGGAGTTCGGCGAGGCCGTCGCGCGCCGGTTCACCCACGAGGGCGTGACGTTCGAGTTCCAGACGGTGTTCGAGTCGCTGTTCTCCCACGGCGCGAAGAAGCGGTACGTCGGCCGGACCGCGTGGCCCCGGGAGGAGACCGTCATCCGCGGCTACGAGAATCGGCGGTCCGACTCGTTCGACTTCCAGTCCCAGGCGCTCCTCGAGGTGTTCGACCTGGTCCTCAAGGGCGACACCGACGGGGCCGTCCGGCGTTCCCGCGAGCTCGTCCAGGCGGTCCGCGAGAAGACGGTGCCGCCCGAGCGGCTCGTGATCGCCCGGGCGGTGCGCGCCGAGGGCGAGTACAACGCCGCGACCCGGGACGCGCTGCCGTACCTCCGGGTGTTCAAGCAGCTCCAGCAGGAAGGGTACGACGTGATCCCGGGCATGCGGGTCGCCTGGATCGTGACGGACTCGAGGAAGAGCCCGCAGGAGATCGAGCCGTGGATCGAGGGCCGGGCGTTCGGCAAGGAGCCCGACTGGGAGTACTACGCGGACCGCGTGGCCCAGACCCTCGCGCGCGTGACCGAGGTGTTCGACTGGGACGCGGCCGCGCTCCTGCGGGGAAGCCACCAGCGCCGGCTGGGGACCCCGGAACCGCCGGGCGAACCCGCGCCCGCCGGGCCGGCGGCGACCCTCGACACCCCGCTCGCGGACGTCGCGCGGAACGGGCGGCGACGCACGACCAACCGGAACCTGACCGAGTGGACCTAGTCCGGGGCGGGGGCACCGCCGGCCGGGGGGCGGGTCTCGGCGCGCAGGGCGAGCAGCGCCCCGACGACCGCGGCCGGGATCCCGATCAGGCCGAGCGTCGGGATCGCGATCCCGAGGACGCCCCACCCGAGAAGGGCCGCGAAGACCGGGATCCCCGTCATCATCAGCGGAGGGACGACAAGGCCGGCCGAACGGATCGAGGCGAAGTACATCGCCGGAGCGAGGAAGAAGCTCGAAAGGCCGGTCGCGAGCAGCAGCAGCATCGGGCCGGGGCGGACCGCGGCGATCCCGCCGAGCCCCCCGGGGAGCAGGACCGCGAGCGGCAGCGCGAGGAGCCCGGCGGCGAGCATCGACTGGGCGACGACCGCGGCCGCCGGCGAGCGCTCGTTCTCCCGGGCGGTCGAGAGGAAGTAGAGGGCGACCGTGAGCGGGATCGCGATCACGAGCAGGTAGCCGGCCCCGTGCACGGCCGTGAGCCGCTGGTTCCCGACGATCGCGAGGCCGCCGCCGGCGAGGCACAACCCCATCCCCAACCAGAGGAGCGGGGCGCCGAGGCGATCGCGGTACGCGGCGATCCCGATCGCGACGAGGACCGGCGTGAGCACGACGTCGCCGATGAGGGAGAGCAGCGACGTGTCCACCGGGCCGGCGACGTAGGTCGACGCCAGCACCGAGAGCTGCATCGCGAGCAGTAGCGCGACGCGGTACCAGGCCGCCGGCTGGCGCCAGATCGCGAGGAACGCCGAACCCTGGCCGGTCGTCCACGCCCAGAGGGCGTACGCGATCCCCCCGAACAGGAACGGCAGCACGAAGACGGCGGACGGGGCCGTCCCCGGCGTCACCGCGAGGACGAAGATGTAGTAGGACGCCCAGAGGACCGCCGCACCGAGCGAGAGGCCGACCGCGACCGCGAGGAGGCGAGGTGCGAGCGGCACAGGGGCTCCTCGCCCGGGGCTCGGATAACCGTTTGGCCGGACCGCCCCGCGGGACGGACTACGCGTAGCCCTCGAAGGCGAGCCCGAGCGCGGGGAGCCGGACACCCGTCCCCTTCTCGACGTGCCCGATCGGCATCGCATCCCGCGCCCCCGCCCGCGCCAGCCGTCGGAGGGCCTGCGAGACCCGACGCGGTTCGACGATCGCCGTGAACCCGATGCCCATGTTGAACGTGCGGAACATCTCGGTCCCCGAGATCTCGCCGAGCGACCGGATCCACTCGAAGAGCGAGGGGACCGGAGGCCACCGGTCGAGCACGTACGCCACCCGGGGGTTGAGGCGGACCAGGTTCCGGACCCCGCCCCCGCTCACGTGCGCCAGCCCGTGCGTGCCGGTCATCCCGGCGAGCGCGTCCGCCGCGGCGGAGTAGATGCGGGTCGGCCGGAGGAGCTCGGGGGCGAGCGCCACCCAGCCGCCCGGCCGCGGCCGGTCCAGCGGGATCGAGCGCTCCTCGATCAGTCGCCGGACGAGCGTGAATCCGTTGGCGTGGATCCCTGACGAGGGGATCCCGAGCACGACGTCGCCGGGCCGGATCCGCTCGCCGAGGATCGGCCGACGTCCCTTCGGGAAGAACCCGAGCGCGGTGCCGCCGAGGTCCGTTCCCTGCACGATCGAGGGGACCACGGCGGTCTCCCCGCCGAGGAGGGCGCATCCGGCGGTCCGCAGCCCTCGCTCGAGGCCGCGACCGATCGCCGCGAACACCTCGGGATCGGGCGCGCCCGTCAGGATGACGTCCACGAGCCCGGCGGGCCTCGCGCCGACCGCGGCCAAGTCGTTCACGTTGACGCCGACCAGGTCCTCGCCGACCTCCTCCCACCGCCCGGCCGCCGCGGCGACCAGCACCTTCGTGCCGACGGTGTCGGTCGTGATCGCGAGCGTCTCGCGACCGATCCGGACGAGCCCCGCGAAGTGGCCGGGGGCCGCGAGCGGCCGGCCGTGGTCGGGCCGGGGGCGGAAGCGGACCTCGGCGAGCAGCCGCCGCAGGGCGGCGTCCCGCGCGTCGACGTCAACCCCGCTCCGCGCGTAGGTCCAGCCGCCCCGGACCCGCGTCGGCCGCGCCACGATAGGGCGAGTCGAGCGGAGGGAAATAGACTGGGGGCGGCACGGTCGCCTTCTTTATCGGGGCGGGCGTGGGGCGATCGATGCCCCCTCCGCCGGTCCGGCGCGGCCGCGCGGAGCGACGTACCGAGGAGACCGTCGGGACCTCGTTGGTCCTGGCCGGGCGCGCCCTTATCCGCGGCCGCCTCGAGACGGTCGAGGTCGCGATCGGAGACGACGGACGGATCCTCTCGGTGGGAAAGACCCGCGTGGGCGCTCCCCGGCGCGACCTCGGCGAGGCCGTCCTCCTGCCCGCGGCGACCGACCTCCACGTGCACTTCCGGGACCCCCCCGGGAGCGACGACGTCGAGGACCTCGCGACCGGGACGACCGGCGCGGCCCTCGGTGGGGTCGGGCTGGTCGGAGAGATGCCGAACACCCGGCCGCCGGTCGTCGACGCGGAGGAGGTCGAGGCGAAGTCGGCGCGCGTCCGGGGCCGGGCCGCGGTCGACGTCCTGCTCTACGCGTTCGCCCCCACCCGCCGGGTCGAGTCGCTCGCGCGGGCGGCGGGGGGTTTCAAGCTGTACCTGAGCCCCACGACCGGCACCGACGAGGGGATCCCCATGTCGGAGGTCCCCGACCGGCTCCGCCTCGTCGGCGCGGCCGGGCTCCCCGTGGCGGTCCACGCCGAGGACCCCGCCCGATTCGACCCTCGCCCGCGCGCGCCCGATCCCGTCGGGTGGAACGCGGCGCGCCCGCCCGGGGCCGAGGAGTCCGCGATCCGGGCGCTGGCCGACGCGCCCGCGGCCCTTCGACTGCACGTGGCGCACGTGACGACCGCGGCCTCGGCGGCGCTCGTCCGGGCGCAGGGGGCGTCGTTCGAGGTCACCCCGCATCACCTCCTGCTCTCGGAGCGCTCGGGCCACGACGCGCGCTTCAAGGTGAACCCCCCGCTCCGGTCCGAGGCCGAGCGCGCGGCCCTGTGGGAGGCGTTCCGCACCGGCGAGGTGCCGATCGTGGCGAGCGATCACGCCCCACACGCGGCCCCGGAGAAGGACCGTCCGTTCCCCCTGGCGCCGAGCGGGGTCCCGGGCGTCGAGACGATGCTGCCCCTCCTGCTCGCCCGGGTGCGCGACGGGAGCCTCGCGCTCGAGACGCTGGTCCGAACGGCCTGCGACCGACCGGCCCGCTGGATCGGGCAGCCGATGGGTCGCCTCGCCGCCGGGCACCGCGCGAACCTGATCGCCGTGGACTTCCGGGAGCGCCGCCGGGTCGAGGCGGCCCGGCTGGCGAGCCCGAGCGGTTGGTCGCCGTTCGAAGGGTGGGAAATGGTGCCGATCCGGGAGCACTACCGGGACGGGGAGCGCATCGTGGAGTCCGGGGAGTACGTCGGACGGGCGGACGGCCGGGTCGTCCGACCCGAGTACGCCCCCGGGGTCCGCGCGCCCTAGCTCGGTGGACCCCGCGGGGGAACCGGGGGCGTCCCGGGGGAGCGGCGCAGCCGGCGGGGTGGCCAGCCCGGGCTCACGACCTCGGCGGCGACGAGCGCGAGGTAGGCGATCGCGGCGATCAGGAGCGCGCCGAACACGAGATCGAACGGCTGGACGTACCCGACGATGATCCCCCAGTGGCTGCCGAGAACGAAGCCGGCGTAGATCAGGCCGAGGTTCCACGGGACCGAGCCGAGGAGGGTGTAGAGCCCGAACCGCGTCGGGCTCATCCGGGCGGTCCCCGCGGGGTAGCTGATGTAGCTTCGAAAGAGCGGGACGAACCGAGCGAAGGTGACCGTGGCCTCCCCGTGCGCGGTGAACCAACGGTCGACCCGGTCGAGATCGGCCTCGCGCAACCGCAGGGCCCCGACCCCGAGCCCGACCAGGCGGGATCGCCACCAGCGTCCGATCGCGTACGCGGCGTACGCGCCGATCACGCTCCCCGCCGTGGCGATCCCGAAGGCCGCTCCGAACGAGAACGTGCCGTCGGCGACGAGGAACCCCGCGAACGGGAGGATCACCTCGCTCGGGATCGGCGGAATTCCGAAGCTCTCGACGGTCATCAGCGCGAGCAGTCCCGGGAGGCCGAGCGTGCCCATCACGAGCGTGATCAGCCCGACGGTGGTCCCGATGAAGCTGAACGTCACGGTCGACCGTTCCCTTCGTCCCGCACGCGATCAGCGGTCGGTGGCCGGGTCCCAGATCAGCCGGAACGGGGCGCCGAGCCGAACGTTGGTCCGGGCCGGGATCCCCTCGAAGTCGAGCGGGTTCTGGCAGCCTCCGCACGAGACAGACGGCCGACGGCGGCCGAGGGCGATCGAGAGCGCGATCCCGACCTCGATCTCCCGGGGCGGGCGATCCGCCGCGTGGACGGCCGTGCGCAGCTCGTCGAGGAGCCGGTCCTCCTCGCTTCCGGTCGCGACGCTCGCCATCCCACGAACGACCGGGCCGGGGGCTCTTAAGGAGCGGGGTCGAGCGCAGGGCCTACGCCGATCCGCCGCCGGAGCCCGAGCCCGCCGAGCCGCCGCCCGCGCCCGGCGGTGGCGTCTTCGGTCGCTTCAGGATCTCCGTGCTGATCTTGTCGAGCTCGGCCATGAGCGAGTCGATGTCGGGCTCGTTCGCGCCGGCGGCGGGCGGCTTCGCGGCCGCCGCGGCGCCCGCGGCCGCGCCGGCCCCAGCGGCGGCCCCGGCCACGGCCGTGGCGGGCAGCGCGGGCGGCGCCGCCCCGACGTCCTCGGCGGTCTCGATGTACGGTGCCGACGCCCCGCCCGGCGCGGACGGGCTAGCGGGAGCCGCGGGCGCGGCCGCGCCGCCTCCCATGGCGCCGGCGGTCGGGCCCGAGTACGGCTGGACCGGGCTCGGGGGCGGCCGGCGGCCCCGGCGCATCAGGAAGAGCGCCGCGCCGAGCGCGGCCACGATGATGATCGCGATCGCGGCGAGGACCCACCAGGGGACCCCTGTCCCCGCGATGCACTGGTTGTACTGGCAGTAGCTCTGCGCGGGCGCCGCCCCGACGTTCGGGGAGAGCCCGGCGGCGACGACGATCGCCAGCATGCCGACGCCCAATGCCGCCGGCACGATCCGGGAGGTCGCCCACGTCCGAGCCATAATCCGGACGCCACCTCGGCGTCCTTGCCCCGGGATGAGGTCCGACCACTATAAACCTGACTGACTCCGGCGCCGGCGGGGCCGACTTCCTAGGTTATACCTCGAGCGCCCAACGTGATGTTCTCACCGGGGCTGCCGGGTCCGTGGGATTCCCGTACATCCCGGTGTTCCTCGCGCTCCTTCTGGCGTACATGGTCTACTCGCAGTGGGCCCGTCTGGACTCCCGGTATCCGATCGCGGCGGCGCTCGTGCTCCTGGTCGCGACCGCCGGGGTCGACGCCGCCGGGGCGACCGCGACGGCCAACACCCTTGCCGAGTTCGTCTTCTTCCTCCTCGCCGCCGGGATCGTCCTGCTGCTGCTCGACCACGCCCGCTCGGCGCGACCGCGGCCGGACGGCTCAGCGGTCGCCGCGGGGGACTCCCAGCCGGCCGATCCGCCGCACGAACGGCAGGGGCCGACCGAGGAGGCTCTCGATCGCCCCGAGCAAGAGCCGGTCGCCCTCGTCGATCGACCGGGTCAGCAGCATGATGAGGACGAACAGGGCGGCGATGCCGACCCCGATCACGGGGAGCGTCCATAGCGGGTAGTGCACGGGGGCGAGGGCGAGGAACGCCGCCACGGGCACGGCGGTCAGCGCGAGCGGCACGACGAAGTGGGGGCGGAACGGCTGCACCCGGTTGAGGTAGGCGAGCTGGACGAGCGAGAGCCCGGTGTAGGCGACGTTCGCCGCCGCCCAGGCCGTCGCGGCGCCGGGGATCCCGTACCGGGGCACCAGGGCCAGCGCGAGGACGATGTCCAGGATCCCCGAGGCCGTCGCGTTGTAGGCGAGCAGCCGCGTCTGGCCGAACGCTACTTGCGCGTTCGCGGCCGGCCCGAAGACCGTGCTGACGAAGGCACCGAGCACGACCAGCTGCAGCGGTACGACCACCGTGGCGTACTGCGCGCCGTACACGAAGTCGAGCGAGCGGCTCGGGAGGAAGAAGAACAAGAGGAGCAGCGGCAGGGAGAACAGGATCATCCACTTCGTGACCGTGACGTACGTCAGCTGGATCGAGGAGAGGTCCTTGGACCGGAGGAATCGGGCGGCGACCGGGAGGAAGATGTACGCGGCGGCCCCGATCCCGACCTGCAGGAGACGGGCGAGCGCGAGCGAGGCGGTGTAGGTCCCCACCGCGTTCGGATGGAACGCTCCGAGCACCAGGGTGTCGCCGCTGCCGGCGACCGTGCTCATGACGCTGACAAAGAGGAGGGGGACGGCGAACCGCATCAGCCGTCCGGTCGCGCCCCGGGCCCGGGGCCCCCCGGGGAGCAGCCGGGGGAGCCGGCGCACGGTGTAGACGACCGCGAGGACGAAGGCCGCGATGTTCGCGGCGACGTACGCGAGAAGCGCCGACTCGTACGTGAGCCCGATCGACGGGGCGAGGTAGACGGCCCCGAGGAAGACGACGAACAGGCCCGGTGGGAGCACCTGGACGAAGAGCGCGTTCGGGGCCACGTCCTCGTAGCCCTGGAAGATGGCGGCGAGCAGGCCGACCGCGACCGTCGTGCCCACGGCGATCGGGAACACCTCGAGCACGGGGGCGAGGTTCGCGAGGCCGAGGCTCGACGTGATGTACGGCCCGAGGGCCCAGAGGACCAGCGACGAGCCCACCGCCGAGACGCAGCCGATCAGCAGCGAGCCCCGAACGATCTCCCGGCGCTCGTCGTCCGAGGGCACGTACGGGAGACTGCGCGCGATGGCGCTCTGCAGCCCGAGCGTGCCGACCGCCGCGACGACCCCGACGAGCGTCAGGCCGAGGGAGAATGCGTTCCAGTCCTGCGGCGTGACGTTGCGGATGATGACGACCCGCGCGACGAAGTTGAGCGCCACGTAGCCGAGGGTCGCGAGGAGGAGGTACAGGGTCCCCCGCGTGACGCTCGAGAGGCCGTCCCGGGCGCCCGCGCTGATTCCCACGACCGGTCGCCCGGGGCTCGTCCGGCCGCGCGGCGGTAAAAGGGTGCCGTTCCCCCGGCACCCTTCTAGTATCGGACCCGGTTGGGTCCGGCGTGGCCCTACCCGGACCGGCCGGGGCGGTGTGGTCGGTCGAGCTCCTCCTGTGGGCGGCCGGTGCGGCGGTCCTCGGCGAGCTCGTCCGCGGCGCCGCGGCTCGATGGGTCGCGCTGTGGCGGGATCTCCCGACGATCGAGCGGGGGCTGATCGACTTCTATCTCGGCGGCGCGGTCGTGTTCCTCGTCGCGGCGCTCCCGATCGGCGCGTTCGTCCCGCCGGTCCTCTTCGGCCTTCCGATCGCCGCGGCCGTCCTCGTCGGGATCCGCGAGATCGCGGCCGCGCGGCGCCGTCCTCGGGTCGGTCGAACCGGGGGTTGGTGGCCGTCGCCGACCGTGGCCCTGGGCGCGGCCGTCGCGCTCGCGCTCTTCCTCTACGAGGTCGCGATCGCGCTGCCCGTCGGCACGGGGAACACGTACGACTCGAGCCTGCTCACGACGTACGTCGCGCTCCTGCTGCACCATGGCTCGTTGCCGTTCTCGTTCGCCCCGTACGCCCCGACGGGGCTGCTCTACCCGCAGGGCTCGACGGCGTGGATCGCCTGGGCCCAGGTCCTCCTCGCGCCGCCGGCGGCGCGGGCGACGCTCCTCGTCACCCCGCTCTTCCTCGGGCTCGCGCCGCTCGGCGGCTTCGCCTTCGCGCGTCGGGTCTTCGGGACGGACGTCGCGGCCGTCGGGACCGCGGTGTTCCTCGCCGTGCTCGGCTCGTGGACGCGGGTCCTCGTGGGCGGCAGCAACGACTTCGCGCTCGCGTTCCCCCTCGTCCTCGTGCTCGCCGGTGAGGCGGTCGCCTGGACCGCGCCCGCGTCGCTCCGGCTGACGGACGCGGCCGCGTTCGGGGTCCTGTTGGGCTACTCCGCCGCCTTGAATCCGGTCGGGGCCGAGTGGCTCCTCCCGACCGTCCTCGTCCTCGGGGTCCTCGCGACCGGCGCGCAGGCCCGCGCGCTCGGCCGATGGTTCGTCCGGTGGCTCGTCGTGGCGGCCGCGTCGTGGCTCGCCCTCCTCCCGACCCTGTACGTCCTGGCCCTCGGCTGGAACAGTCCGGGCCTGACCCCCGGGGCGGCCGGACCGCCGCCCGGCACGCGGGTGGGACTGGACGCGGGCGGGTTCGTCGGCGGCATCGACCCGTACCTGTTCCGTCCTACGGACGTCTGGCTGTCCCCGGTGCCCGTCCTGCGCGCCGAGGTCGCGGTCCTTCTCACCGTCGGCCTCGCGCTCCTCGTCCTGGCCGGGATGTCCCCTCCCATCGCGCGGTACGTGGCCCCGTTCCGGCGCTTCGCCGCGGTCGCGTTCGGCATCCTGGTCGCCCTGCTTGGGGTCCTCTGGGGCGCCGCGACCGGATGGGGGCCCGCGGTGCGCTTCGCGTCGCTGTCGAGCGCCGCCGAGCTGTCGATCTGGCTGTTCACGATCTACGGGATGATCGCGGCGATCCCGCTCCTCCTCCTGCTCGAGCACGCGCGCCCTCCGAACCCGCGGCCCCTCGCGGCCCCGCGCCCTCGGCGCACCGTGCGCTCGGCGTCGGGTCGGGCGACCGGTCCCGCGACCGGCCGCGCGACGATCGCGTTCGCCCTCGCGCTCGTGATCGTGGTGCCGGGGGCCGTCCTCACCGGTACCTCGCTGCCCCCCGCGCTCTCGGGCCTCTATCGCGACTTCGGGAACGTGACGGCCGACGACCTCGCGCTCCTCGGCTACGCCGGGTCCCACCTTCCGCCCGGCGCCCGCGTGCTCGTCGCGCCGGGGAGCGCCGCCCTGTTCCTGCCCGGCTACGCGACCAACCTCGTGCTCGTCTACCCGATGGTGCCGGGGTGGATGTGGATCAACGCTTCGTACGAGCTCGTGGTCGACGAGCTCACCCACGCGACCCTCGACGCGTCGGGCCTCGCGGCGATGGCGGCGCTCGACATCGGGTACGTCGCGGTCACCGGGTGGAACACCGTCCTGTGGCCGCCGTTCGCGCCGGGGCCGCTGCTCGCGGACCCCGCGGAGTTCCCCGTCGCGTTCCACGCGGGCGACGCGTACCTGTTCGAGCGGACGGACGGGTGACCGGGGGCCGGATCCGGCTCAGATGAACTCGTCGAGCACGCTCTCGTGGCCCTTCAGGCCCGCCGGCTGCTGGACCAGCGGCCCGGCGTGCAGGACCTCCTCGAGGTCCTCGTACGTGGGGCGCTCGGTCCGGTAGAACAGCCCGATCGGGATCTTGTCGCCCCACTCGAGCGAGCGTTGCCAGGCCGCGACGATGTCGCTCGGGTCATGTCCGGCGCTCTCGAGCTTGTAGACGCGCTGCCGGAAGAAGTCGAACGTGTTGACCTTGTTGTAGGTCACGCAGGGGCTGAAGACATCGACGAACGCGAACCCCTTGTGCTGGATCCCGCCCGCCACGAGGTCGGCGAGCTGCTTCACGTCGCCCGAGAACCCGCGGGCGATGTAGGTCGCCCCGCTCGCGAGCGCGAGGGCGATCGGGTCGATCGGGTTCTCGATGACCCCGGTCGGCGTCGACTTCGTCTTCTGGCCCATCTGCGAGGTCGGGCTCGCCTGGCCCGTGGTGAGCCCGTAGATCTGGTTGTCCATGGTGACGTACGTGAGATCGACGTTCCGCCGCATCGCGTGGACGAAGTGGCCCGCCCCGATCCCGAACCCGTCGCCGTCGCCGCCGGTCCCGATCACCGTGAGACCGTGGTTCCCCCAGCGGATCCCCTCGGCCACGGGCAGCGCCCGGCCGTGGATCGCGTGGAATCCGTAGGAGGACAGGAAGTGCGGGAGGTTCGACGAGCAGCCGATCCCCGAGACGATCACGACGTTGTGCGCCGGGATGCCGAGGCGCTTCAGCGCCATCTCGACCGCGGCGACGACCCCGAAGTCCCCGCACCCCGGGCACCAGGTCGGCTTCGTGTCGGACTTGCCGATGACCGGGAGCGCCGGACCGGTCGGGACCGGGGTCGGACGCGCGCTACTTTCCGCCATGGTTCAGCACCTCGACCGCGCGGGCCACGACCTCGTGCGGATAGACTGGTTCGCCGTCATACTTCAGCAACCGCTCGGTGAGGTGGATGCCGGTCTCGGCCCTCAGGAGGTGGCCGAACTGACCGGAGTAGTTCACTTCGACCAGGAGCGAGCGCTTGGCCTTCGCGAACTCGGCCGCCACGCGCTCCGCGTCGATCGGGTAGACGGTCGGGAAGCGCAGGAGGTTGGTCGACACCCCACGCGCGTCGAGCTGGATCCGCGCGTCGCGAATGGCGCCGATCGTCGAGCCCCATGCCACGAACGTCAGGTCGGCGCCGGCCGGCCCCTCCCACTGGGGCGGTTCGGCGGCGGCCCCGATGCCGTGGAGCTTGCGCATCCGCTTGTCCATCATGTGCTCGCGCTCGGTAACCCAGAGCGGGATCCCGCTCTTCACGTCGGAGATGAGGTGGCCGTGCGCGTCGTGCTCGTCGGAGCCCGCGACGAACTGGAGCCCGGGCTGCCCGGGGAGCGCGCGCGGAGAGACCCCCGAGTCCGTGTACTGGTAGCGCTGGTAGTCGTGCCCGTTGGGCTGGACGGAGACGAGGGAGCGCACCGCGACGTCCGTCGGGATCTCGGACCGATCGACGGTCGCGACGTTCTCCGACAGGTGCAGGTCGCTCGCGACCAGGATCGGCGTCTGCCAGTCCTCGGCGAGCTCGAACGCCCGGATCGTTGCCCGGTACGCCTCCGCAGGGTCGGACGGCGCGAGGATCGCCCGCGGGAACTCGCCCTGCCCGGCCCCGAGCATGAGATTGAGGTCGCCCTGCTCGGTCTTGGTCGGGAGACCGGTCGACGGCCCGGCCCGCTGCGACTCCACGACGACCAGCGGGGTCTCGGTCATGCCGGCCATGCCGAGCGCCTCGACCATCAGGGAGAAGCCGCCCCCGCTGGTCGCGGTCATCGACCGCACGCCGGCGAACGAGGCCCCGATCGCCATGTTGATCGCGGCGAGCTCGTCCTCCGCCTGCTTCACGACGATGCCGAGGGAGTGGGAGTGGGCCGCCATCCAGTGCATGATCGACGACGCTGGGGTCATGGGGTACTGGGCCAGGAACTTGCAGCCGGCCGCCGCGGCGCCGAGCGCGATCGCGGCGTTCCCGCTCATGAGGAGCTTCGGCTCGCCGCGGCGCGCGAGCGCATGGTCGTTCGCGCTCGCGTGCGCCTGGGCGAACTCGTAGCCCGCCCCCGAGGCGCCGAGGTTCCAGTCGACGACGTCGCCGGCCTTCTTGCCGAACGAGTCGCGGAGGACCTCGTGCAGGAGATCGAGCGGGATCCCCGCGAGATAGGCGATCGCCCCCATGCCGCCGGCGTTCTGGAGGATCGACTGGCTCGTGTACTTCCGGGCGAACTCGAGCGTCGGGACCCCGAGCGCCCGCACGCCCGCCGGCAGTTCCGAGTCGGCGACCGCGAACTTCTCGGGATCGTAGACGATCGTGCTGCCCTGGCGCAGGGACGGGGCGTGGACGGAGATCGTCTGCTTGTCGAGCGCGTAGAGGAGGTCGGCCTGGTCGCCCTGCGAGTACGGCCGCGGGTCGGCGGCGCGGGCCTGGAACCAGACATGCCCACCGCGGATCACCGACTGGTAGGCGTTGAGCCCGAAGACGTGCCAGCCCATCCTCGAGAAGCAGCGCGAGATGGTCTCGCCGATCGACTGGATTCCGTCGCCGGCCTGCCCGCCGGCCCGCACGGCGAGGTCCTGCATCGGCCCGTTCTATCGGCCGTTCGTATTAATCGCTAGGGGTGCCGCGCGGCCGCCGGCAAGGATTAGGTGCCCCGCCGTGTGCGGACGGGCATGGGGCGACCCGTGCGCGTCCTCCTGTTCGCGATGGCCCGCACCGCCGTCGGCCGGTCGGAGCTGGAGTGGACGGTCCCCCCCGAAGGGATCCCCGCGTCCGAGCTGGCCCGCCAGCTCGTCGCCGCCCATCCCCGCCTCGCGGCACCGCTGCGGGCGAGCCGACTGGTCCGAAACGGTCGGTACGTGCGGCGGCCGACCGAGCGCGTGCGGCCGGGCGATGAGTTCGCGATCCACCCGCCGTACGGAGGCGGCTGACGATGTCGATCCGACTGACCCCGCGTCCGCTCCCGGTCGCCGCGGCGTGGCGGGAGCTCGAGGGGCCCGGGGCCGGTGGCGTGGTCGTCTTCGTCGGACGAATCCGACCGGACGTGAGCCCCCGGGGACGCGTGGTCGCGGTGAACTACGAGGCGCACGCGCCGGTCGCGCTCGCCCGGTTCCGCGCGCTGGACGCCCGGGCCCGACGGCGCTTCGGGGCGATCCGGGTCGTGCTCTGGCACCGGGTCGGACGCGTCCGGACGGGCGAGGCCTCCGTGGTCGTCGGGGCGGCGTGCGGACATCGCGCCGAGGCGTTCGCCGCGGCGCGCTACCTCATCGAGGACCTGAAGGCGACCGTGCCTATTTGGAAGACGGAGCGAGCACGATCCGCGCGTCCACCGCGACCACGCCGTGGCCGGCGGGCCGCACGATCATCGGGTTGAGGTCGAGCTCCGCGATCTCCGGTCGCTCGACCGCGAGCTGGGAGACCCGCTCGATCGCCTCCTCGAGGGCCCCGAGGTCGCTCGGCGGCTCGCCGCGAACCCCCTCCAGCAGGGGGAACATCTTGATCGACCGGACCATCCGCTGCGCGGAGAGCGGCCGGAGCGGCGCGAGCCGGAACGTGACGTCGCGCAGTACCTCGACGTAGATGCCGCCCATCCCGAAGACCACGATCGGACCGAAGTCGGCGTCGCGCTGCAGGCCGATCAGCACCTCCTTGCCGCCGGTGATCTGCTCCTCGACCTCGTAGCCCTCGATGTGGGCCGACGGTACGGCGGCGCGCACGCGCGCATCCATCTGCGCGAACGCCTGCCGGACCGCGTCGGCGTCCCGGAGGCCGACCGCGACCCCGCCCACGTCGGTCTTGTGCGAGATGTCCGGGGAGGCGACCTTGAGCACGACCGGGAAGCCGATCTCCGTGGCGGCGCGCACGGCAGCGTCCGCCGAGGTCACGAGGGAGGAACGGGGGAACCCGAGCCCGTACGCGGTGAGGAGCGTCCGGGCCGAGTACTCGGGAAGGATGAGGCGACCCTCGGCCCGGGCGCGCGCGATCGCGCCGGTCGCCGCGGCGGTGTCGACCGGGAATGTCCGCACCTCGGTCTGAGGTCGCGTCCGCCACGAACGGTACCGGGCGAGCTGCCCCAGCCCCTCGACCGCCTCCTCCGGGAACGTGAAGGCCGGGATCCCGTGCCCCTCCAGGAACTCGACGTCCTGCGAGAGGTCGGTGAGCCCGAACAGGCAGGCGACGACCGCCTTCGGGCTCGTCTTCCGGGCGTCGAGGATCGCCTGGGCCACGCTCGATCCGGTCATCGTGCCGGTCGGGGTAGCGATCACGAGCGCGCCGTCGATCTCGGGGGTCGCCAAGAGGGTCGTGAGGGTGTCGCGGTACTGGTCCGCGCCGACGTCGGCGGTCATGTCCATCGGATTCGAGAGCGACGCGATCGAGGGCAGACGGTGGGCGAGCGCCGTCTGCGTCGCCGCGGACGGCGCGGGCAGTTCGAGACCGTGGCGGATCGCGGCGTCGGCGGCCACGATGCCGGGGCCCCCCGAGTTCGTCAGGATCGCGAGCCGCGGTCCGTCGAGGCGAAGGTCGGTCGCGAAGATCTTCGCGGTCCGGAACAGGTCCCCGAGGGTGTCGGCCCGGAGCACGCCGGACTGCTCGAAGAGCGAGTCGTAGAGCTGGTCGCGGCCGGCCTGCGCGAGCGAACCGGTGTGGCTGCGCGCGGCGCGCTCCCCGGCCGGGGTCCGCCCGCTCTTGATCACGAGCACCGGCTTGTGCTCGGTCACGTCGCGGGCCGCCTCGAGGAACTTCCGCCCGTTGGCCAGGCTCTCCACGTAGAGGAGGATCACGCGGGTCGCGGGGTCCGCGCCGAGCGAGCGCAGGAGATCGTTCTCGTCGACCCCCGCCCGGTTCCCGACGGAGACGAATCGCGAGAACCCGATCCGCTCGGCGACCCCGTACTGCAGGATCCCAGCGCAAAGGGCCCCGCTCTGGGAGACGAACGCGATGTTGCCGCGCGGCGGAAGGCTCTCGCTGAAGGTCGCGTTGAGGCTCACCGCGGGATCCGTGTTGATCACGCCGAAGCAGTTCGGTCCGACGACCGACATCCCGTACTGGGCGGCGCGCCGGACCACCTCGCGCTCGAGGACGGCCCCGGCCTCGCCGACCTCGCGGAAGCCGGCCGAGATGATCACGACCCCGCGGGTCCCGCGCGCGCCGAGCTCGCCGACGACGTCGGCGACCGTCGCTGCGGGCACGATCACGACCGCGAGATCCGGGGTCTCGGGAAGGTCCGCGACCCCCGGGTAGCACCGGACGCCCGAGACGCTCTTCCAGCGAGGGTTCACCGGGTAGGCGACCCCGCGGTACCCCGCGAAGAGGATGTTCCGGAAAACGCTCGTGCCGACCTTGCCCGGCGAGTTCGAGGCCCCGATCACGGCGACGCTCGCCGGCTTGAACAGCTCGTCGAGCTCGGGCGACCGGCCCACGGTCATCGGCGTCCGCTCCTCCGGTCCGCTCGCACGGGCCCCTCTTATATAGCGCGGCCCCGTCGAAGCCGCACGATGGACGGCGCTCCTCCCCCGGCGGGCCGACCGCCCTCGACCCCCCCGAACGCCGCCCCGCCGCGCGGCCGACCCGGCGGCGTGCTCCAACGGATGGACAAGGGGCAGGTCCAGCATGTGGTCGCGGTAGGGAGCGGCAAGGGTGGCGTCGGCAAGTCCTCGGTCACCGCGCTCCTCGCCGCGGAGCTGGGCCGCCGCGGTCGCGCGGTCGGCATCCTCGACGCCGACATCACGGGGCCGTCGATCCCAAAGCTGCTCGGGATCAAAGGTCCGCTCACCGACCGGGGGGAAGGGATCGAGCCCGCCACGTCGCGCACCGGCATCCCGGTCGTCTCCTCCCAATTCATGGTCGAGGACGAGCAGGCCCCGGTGATCTGGCGCGGCCCGCTCGTCACCCGGCTCATCACCCAGTTCTTCGGCGGCGTCCACTGGGGGCGGCTCGACTACCTCCTCATCGACATGCCGCCGGGCACGAGCGACGTGCCCCTCACGGTGTTCCAGACGATCCCGATCGACGGGATGGTGTTCGTCCTGACGCCCCAGGACCTCGCCGCGCTCATCGTGAAGAAGGCGATGAACATGGCCCGCGACCTCCACGTGACCCTCCTCGGCGTGGTCGAGAACATGTCGTGGATCCGCTGCCCGCACTGCGGCGAGCGGATCCCGCTGTTCGGCGACGGCCACGTCGCGGAGGTCGCCGAGGAGTACGGGATCCCGCTGCTCGCGCGGATGCCCGTGGCCCCCGAGGTCTCCTCGCTCGGCGACCAGGGGCGTCTCGAGGAGTTCGCCTCGCCCGAGATCGCGGCGCTGGCGGACGCCCTCGAGCAGGGGATCGACCGGCTCAGCCGGGCGTCGTCGACCGTCCTGTAGGGGCGCGCAGGGTCTCGAACGGGATCGACTCGACGGGGATGCCCCGCCGGTGGAGCGCGGAGCCGAGCCCCGTGCGGTGCGCGTCCCCGATCACGACCGCGATCCGTCCGTAGCCGCGCGCGCGCAACTGGCGGAGGCGCTCGGCCATGTGCTCGTTGCGCTCGTCGAGGAGCACGTGGGCTAGGGTGGGGCTCGCGCGCCGCAGCTCGTCGGTGTACGCCTCGGGCTCGTTCGCGTACCGGTCCATCTCCCGGCGGACGACGCGCGCCGGGACGAACAGCCCGACGAACGCCCCGACGAGGATCTGCACGCGCTCCTTGAACGGCATCGCGCGCACGAGGTGGAGGAGCGTCGCGCGGATCGGGTCGTCGATCAGGAACAGCGGGAGTCCCCGCTCCTTCGCGACGCGCGCGGCGACCCGCATCTCGCCCCCCGGGGGCCCGCCGCCGATCTCGTCGCCGAGCCGCAGCTGCACGCGCGACCAGAGCCGGGCGAACAGGGGTCCTCCCGAGCGCCGACGCGGTGCGCCCTCGGCGAGCAGCGCCTCCGCGCGCTCCGCGTCGAGCTCGACGGCGATCCCGTCGAGCACCCGCGTGCCGAGGACCGCCCGCAGCGGCACCTCGAGGTCGACGACGTGGGCGACGCCCACCAGGAGGACCGGGCCTTCCGTCGTCGAGGCGTACACGGTCGGAACCAGCCGGCCCCCCCGTATCTCCCTTCCTCCCGCGGCCGGGTGAAGGCCATATAGGGAGGCCCCGTCCGCGCTCCGCATGGCGTGGATCCTGTTCGCCGTGGCCAGCGCGAAGCGCACGGAGCTCGACGCCGTGCTGCACGACGACCAGCTGTCCCGGCAGAGCCAGAAGGTCCGCGACGCGGGCGCCCTCGGCGGTCCGGCCGACCAGGTCTACGTGCTCCTCGAGGGCTCGCCCGAGGCGATGCGCCGCGCCGAGGAGCTGCTCGCTCCGGTCGGGACGCGCCTTTCGGCGGCCGACGCCGAGTCGCTCTACCGCAAGTTCAAGGAGGAGGAGGAGGCCGCGTCCGCCGGCATGGGCCTCTTCTTCACCGAGGGCTAGCGGTCACTCCGACGCCGGCGCGTGCGACGGCTCGAGGTCCTCGCCGCCCCCGAACGCCCGCTGGATCGACTGGTAGAACGCCTCGAGCCCCGTCCCCTCCTTCGCGCTCGTGGGGACGAGGCCGCCGAGCGGTCCGAGCATCTCGATCGCGCGGAAGATCTCGGTCGAGAGCTGCACATCGGGCGTCGGGGCGTCCCGCGTGACCGCCTCGTAGAGCGGGCCGGAATCCTCGCCCCAGCTCGCGACCTCGCGGAGCTGCTCGGGGGTCAGGACGTCCGCCTTCGCGAGGACGTTCAGCATCGGGAGGCGGAAGCGGAACTCGACGGTCGCGCTCAGCATCAGGAGGGAGACGAACCCGGACGGCGTGCGCGCGAGCGCGGGATCGAACAGGAAGGCGATCAGCGAGCGGTCGCCGCTGAGCGCGTCGACGATCGCCCGCGACGCCTCGCGGAACGCGAACAGCTCGATCTGGCCGGGGGTGTCGACCAGGACGTAGTCCGAGTGGAGCTCGTCGATCGCCTGCTTCACGTCGAAGATCTTGAGCGCGATCATGTCGGCCGCGGCGATCTGGGCTCCGTTCGGGCCGAGGCCGTACTCGTCCTGGAGGTCCGACAGGCGCACCCACTCGCGGATGTCGACGGCCGGGTCGAGCGCGGCGGCGTCGCTCCCCGGATCGAGGTTGACGATCGTCGCCTCGTACCCCGCGTTCTGCATCCAGTCGCCGAACGCCCGCACGAACGACGTCTTGCCGGCCCCGGCGGTCCCGGTGAAGTAGATGGTCGCGGGCTCGTCCATGGTCACTTCTTGGCGGGGGCCGGGCGCTGGCGCCTGAGCTCGGCCGCGACCGCGCGCAGGAAGACGGTCTTGGTCGTGCCGGCCTTCTTCGTGACCTTGACGCGGCCCTCGTACGCGAAGAACCGGCGGGGGTACTGCTTCTCGGACTCGGCTTCCGCCTTGAAGCCGAGGCGCTTCGCCGCCGCGACGATCTCGTCGGCGCTGGCCTCGGCGACGGCCTCGGTCGCCGGAAGGCGGCGACCGGCGCGGCGGGAGAGCCCCCGCCCGAGGTAGGCGGGGTAGACGTAGAAGTGGTCGGGCATCGACGGCCCTCCGTCCGGTCTAGGACGCGGCCGCCGGACTCGCGACGCGCACGCCGTTCAGCACGCCGTCCTGGCCCGGGCGCGAGCGGACCCGGACCAGCCCCACCTCGGTCTCGAGGATGGCGCCCTTGGTGATGATGTTGCGCTGAACGTAGTTGGGGTTCGACGGGTTCTCCCGCACGGTGACGACGCGCGCCGGCTGGGTCTTCTTCGTCGCGGGGTCGTAGACGTTGATCGTCTGGGTGGTCAGGATGCGGAGCTTGCGATTGCCCCCTCGGACCCGGTAGGTCTTGACCGTGCCCGCCCCGATCGTCGCGTGCTGGAGCTCCCGTCCGATCTCGAACCGCCGCTTCTTGCGGATCGGTCGAAGGCGTCCGCCCGTGCGCTTCCGTCGCGACCGGCCCTGCCAGATCCCCATGACGCCCCGAGGGGTCGGTCCACGCGGGACCCCTTATTTGACGTTTATCGCACGCCGGCGGGCGGATCGGCGGACACCGTCAGCACGTTCTTGACCGATCCCGCGGGGCGGTCGACCAGCACCTCGCGCCACGCGGCGAGCGGGCGTCGGGACGAGATCAGGCCGGCGGTCACGCCGGGCCAGCGCTCCTCGAAGGCGCGGAGATCGCGGAGTCCGGTCTCGAAGTAGGTGCGGTTCGCGTTCACCGATCCGACGACCGCCTGGTTGTGGAGCACGAGCCCCCGGAACAGGGCGCCTCCCGGGACCGACTCCGGCGGAGCCGCCGCGTCCGGGATGCCCGTGAGCACGAGGACCCCGTTCGGCCCCAGCACGTCCACGAGGTCAAAGTCGAGGGGGACCGAGCCGGTCGCCTCGACGACGAGGTCGAACCGCGCGTCCCCGACGGCCGCGAGCCCGTCCTTCACGTTCGCGTGGCGGGCTCCGATCGCGCGGAGCGCGCCCGTCGCCGGCGACGCGTCGTGGCGGTCGATCGCGAGCACGTCGTAGCCTCGGACCCGGAGCACGAGCGCGGCGAGCATGCCGACCGCGCCGGTCCCGGCGACGAGGGCGCTCGGCGTCGAGGTGCGCGGGAACCCGGGCGTCGGCTCCTTGCGGTCGAGCACGCGCTGGCCCATCAGCACGGCCTTCTCGACGACGCTCATCGGCTCGAGCAGGACCGCGAACGGTCGCAGCTCGGCCGGGACCCGCACCAGGTACTCGGGGACCTCGACGTACTCGTCCGCCATGTAGCCGTGGGCGCCGCCGATCCCCCGCTCGGTGAACCCGCCGCTCTCGCAGAAGTCCGAGCGGTCCGCGAAGCAGAAGCGGCAGCGTCCGCACCCGCGGCGGACGGTCGCCACGACCAGGTCGCCCGGCGCGAACCCCGCGACCCCGGCCGCGGTCTCGGCGACGACCCCGAGGTTCTCGTGCCCGAGGATGAGGTACGACGCGCCCGCCGGGGCCTGGCCGTACTTGCCCGCGACGATGTCCCGGTCGGTGCCGCAGACCCCGACCTCGAGGACGTGCACCCGCACCGATCCGGGCCCGAGGGTCGGCGCGGGCACGTCCGCGAGCTCGGCGCCGGGCGCGGGAGGTCGGACGACGATCGCGCGCACTCGGCTCACCGCCCCAGGAACGGTCGGAGCCGCTCGCGCAGGGGCGCGAGCCGCTCACGCACCGCGCGCTCCTCGTCCGGTGAGAGCGCGTCGTACGGGGCCCGGTACCCCACGTCCGCCCCGCGGAGCTCGGCGGCGAGGAACTTGTCGTTCGCCGGGAACGGCGCGGCGCGGCTCACGTCGACCAGATCGCGGACGAGCTGCTGCAGTTCCGCGGATCGCGCCCGGTCCCCGCCGCGCGCGGCCGCGACCAGCTCGAGGCAGAGCTTCGGCGCGATGTTCCCCATGCCCATCACGGCCCCGGTCGCGCCGAGCGCGATCGCGTCCGCGACGAGCCCGTCGTCCCCGGGGAACACGACGAACCCCTTCGGCGCTCCCTCGAGGAACGAGCGGACGCTCGCGAGCGAGCCGGACGTGTCCTTCGTGCCGGCGATCACGCCGTCGCGATAGAGGGCGTGGAGTTGCGCGGGGGCGAGCGCGTAGCCGACGAGCGACGGGATGTTGTAGGCGAGGAGGGGAACCTTCACCGCCGCGCGGATCGCCCGGTAGTAGCGGTCGATCGCCGCCGGCGGGGGATGCAGGTAGTACGGGGGCACCGCGACGACGACCGCCGCCCCCGCGGCCTCGGCGTCGGCGGCGTAGCGGACCGCCTGACGGGTCGACGGGGCGCCGCAGCCGACCCAGGCATCGGAGCGGCCGGGAATGCTGTCGATCGTCGCCTCCAGGAGCAGCGGCCGCTCCTCGTCGGTGATGCTCGGGAACTCGCCGAGCGACCCGAGCAGGAACAGATGGTCGACGCGGGCGTCGGCGAGGTCCCGCACGAACCGGGCGTTCCGTCCGAGGTCGAGCTCGCCGTCGGCGCCGAAGAGGGTCGCGACCGGCACGATCAGCCCGTCGAGCGTCATGCCCCGGGGGAGGCCCCCGCACGCTTAACGGATGAGATGGTACGGGGCCCGCGAGGCGTCTACGACCGGGGGGAGGATCGTCGGGCTCGACGAAGCGGGACGGGGCAGCGTCCTCGGACCGCTCGTGATCGGGGCGTTCTGCTGCGACGCCGAGCGCGAGCCCGCGCTCGCCGCGACCGGCGTCAAGGACTCGAAGCAGCTCACCGCCCGCCAGCGGGAGGAGATCCTGCCGCGGCTCGAGGGCGTCGGGGAGTGCCGATCGGTGCCGCTCGCCCCGCGCACGGTCGATGCGTACGTCGACCGGGGCCGCCTCAACCAGCTCGAGCTCGAGACGTTCGCCGCGCTCGTCCGCGAGCTCCGGCCCGCGATGGCGATCGTCGACGCGTGCGATCCGAACGCCGCCCGGTTCGGGCGGCGGCTCCTCGCCCTCGCCGGGGGGCCGGTGCGGGTCGTGAGCGCGCACCGCGCGGACGAGGACTTTCCCGTCGTGAGCGCCGCGTCGGTCGTCGCGAAGGTCGCGCGCGATCGGGAGATCGCCCGGCTCCGGGCCGAGACCGACGAGGAGATCGGGAGCGGCTATCCCTCGGATCCGGTGACCCAGCGCTGTGTCGAGCGCCACGCGCGCGCGGGCGGGACGATCCCGCCGTGGATGCGGCGATCGTGGGAGACCGTCCAAAGGGTTAAGCGGGCCGGCCCGGCTTCGACCCTCGACCGGTTCCCACCATGACCGTGGAGGAGACGCTCGCCTCGCTGGTCGACCGGTTCAACCGGAAGTCCGACCGCACCCCGGCGATGCGGGAGGAGCTCGCCGGCAAGGCGCGGACGATCCGCATCTGCCTCACCGACCAGGGGAGCTATGCGGTCGACCTGCGCGACGGCCGGCTCACGAACCTTCGGACGAGCGCCTCGCCCGGGGCGGACGTCACGATCACAACCGACGTCGCCACGTTCAACGGCCTCATCGCGAAGGACATCGGGCCGATGAAGGCCCTCGTGCTGCGCAAGCTCGCCATCGAGGGGAGCCTCGAGGACAAGCTCCTGATCCGGCGCCTGCTCTGACGCCCCGTCAGGGGAGGAAGACGCAGGCCGCGATGCAGACCCCGTAGTGGTCCATCGGGATCGAAAGCTCCTCGGTCCGGTAGTGGATGCGGCCGAGCTCGACCCCCCGGAAATGCGCGATCTCCTGCATGCGCCACCGAAGGAACTCCTTGAGCGACTTCTGGGTCCCGTGCAGATGGGCTTCCGCGACGTAGCCGCCCTGGCCGTCGGTCCGGAAGCCGTAGGCGATCCCCGCGCTGATCACCTCGCCCTCTCCCCCGGAGTAGCGGGCGAGGACCGCGTGGGTGATCGCGCCGCGGGCGATCCGCACCGGGTCGACCTGCCGGATCCCGATCGGGAGCACGGAAGAGACCGAGACCAGGTTCTGCTCGCCGATCCCGGCCTGCAGGAGGGCGAGGTCGAACGCGTTCAGCTCGCTGGTCTTGTTGATCCCCTTGCCGCTCGTCACGAAGAAGCGCGTCGGGACCGGTACGAGCGTCTGCGCGTCGGCGGACGTCGTCTTCGGCACGGGCCGTGCGAGGCGCGTCGGGCCTTAAACTTTCGCGGACGCTAGACCATGATCGCGTGGCGCCGGCGCATCGACTCCTCGGTCTCCCCGCGCACGACCATCAGCTCCGCGATGAGGGCGTCGGTGAGGCGTAGGCTCGCCGACTCGAACAGGGTCCCGAGCGGAGCGAAGCGCGCCCGCTCGCCGTTCTCGGGGAAGTCGATCGGCACGAGCACGGTCGCGATGTGCGCGAGCTTCGAGATCCCGCGCCCCGTCACCACCACGAGCTCGGCGCCTTCCCGGCGCACGATGTTGGCGGTCTGGATCGACGAGTAGCTCTCGCCGCGTCCCGAGAGGATCACGACCGCGTCCCCGCGCCGCACGATCGGGGTGACGCTCTCCCCGATCACGTAGGCGGTGAGCCCGAGCTGGACGAGCCGCATCGCGAACGCGCGCCCGATGATGCCGCTGCGACCGGCGCCGTAGACGAACGTCGCGGGGGCGCGGGCGAGCAGCTCGACGACGCGGCGGATCGTCGCCGGCTCGATGCGGTCGAGCGCCTCCGAGACCTCGGCCGCGATGTACCGCTGGGCCCGGGCGAACGGGGCCGAGCTATCGGTGGCGGGCTCCATGGCGACGGACCTCCGTCTTGGACCGGGCGCGCGCCGCGAGGGGCCGCGGCTTCGGCGCCGGCCGCGCGGTCGGGCGCGCCGCCGGTCGGGCGAGCGCCCTCGGCCGCTCGGGCGCCGGGGTCGGGGCCGGCTTCTTGGGCACCGGCGGCGCATGGAGCTTCGCCCACCGCCGGGAGAGCGCCCGCTCGTAGAGGAGCTTCATGTACATCGCGTCGTGCTCGAGCAGCGGCGAGCTCGAGATCACGGTCACGTCGTAGTCCCGCTCCGCGAGGAGCTCGGCGAGCGGGTCGAACTTGACGAGGCCGCGCTTGATCGGCGTGAGCCGGAACTCCCCGCTCCCGTAGTACTCCACGCCGGAGAAGTTGAGGTAGAGCGGGCCGTCCGTCGCCGCGACGAACTCCTTCACCATCGGCTCGAGCTGGGCCGGATCGTCGAGCGTGCGCCGCTCGCGGGCGGCGACGTGCGGCAGGTTGAGCACCGGCACCGTCCCCTTGACGCGCCGCGTGAGATCGAGCACCTCCTCGCGCGACCCGAAGACGTCGGGATGCCCGCTCGGCTCGATGCCGAGCCGCACGGTCCCCTTCGAGAAGTCGTGGAGCCAGCGCGAGAGGTCCTGGACGATCTGCGTCAGCTCCTGGATCGAGTCGCCCCGGTCCCCGGCCCCGTAGAAGCCGAGGTGCGTCACGGCGAGCCGCGCCCCGAGGCCCTGCGCGAGCACGCCGGACCACTGGATCTGGCGCGTCGACTGCTCGCGCGCGTCCGTCGATCCGAAGAAATCGACGTAGTACGGGGCGTGCAGCGTGAGGTCGACGTCGAGCGCGCGGGCGAGCGCCTTCGTCTGCTGCAGGTCCGCGAAGTCCTTCGCGAGGCTCCACGTGAGCGTCGTCACCGAGTCCCGCCGCTTCACGGGCGCCGTGAGGGCGGCCAGGCTGGGCGTGCCGCCCTCGTGGTCGCCGGGGCCGACGCTGACGATGAGCTGCTGCGGGATCTCCCGCGGGAGCTTCCCGACCTCCTCGTCGAGCGCGAGCCGCGTGAGCGGATTGACCTTGATGAACTGGACCTCCATCGCCGTGAGGCCGAGATGGTGCACGTCCGCGATCCCGTCGCGCAGCGTGCGGCCCTTGCACGAGAGAGGGATCCCCGCAGGTCCGAACCGGATCACGAGTAACCAAACCCCAAAAACGTGGGAGACGCGGGAAGGGTCGGACCTATATAGCGAAAGCCGGCGGGACCGGTCCCTCCCCTCCGGACCGCCCGGGGGCCGCGCCGGGGCGGAAGCCGGTCGCGACGACGTACAGTTCCGACGACGGCTCGCGCGACGCCGGCGGCTTGGTGCGGCGGACCCGGGCGAACGAGCCCTCGAGCGCGCGCACGAGCCCCTCGACGAGGTCGCCGTCGAACACCTTCGCGACGAACGTGCCCCCCGGGACGAGCGTCCCGCCGGCGAGCGCGAGCGCGTCGCGGACGAGCGCGACGCTCCGCGCGTGGTCGGTCGCGTACGCGCCGCTGATGCGCGGGGAGAGGTCGGAGATCACGACGTCGAACGGCGCGCCCCCGAGGCGCGCGGCGAGGGACGGATCCCCGACGCGGCCCCGCACGACCCGGACGCCCGGGATCGGCGGGATCGGGCGCTGGTCCACCGCGACCACCTCGCCCGCGGGCCCCACCCGCTCCGAGGCCACGATCGACCAGCCACCGGGGGCGCCGCCCAGGTCGAGGACCCGGTCCCCGCGCCGGAACAGGTGGAACCGGTCGTCGAGACGGGCGAGCTTGAACGCCGCGCGCGAGCGCAAGCCCTCGCGCTGGGCCGCGCGGTAGAACGGGTCGCGACGCCGCTCCCGCAGGAACCGTCGCGGCATCGTTCCCCGAACCGCGCGCCCTACATGAACGGTCGGCGAGGCCCCGCGCGACGCGGCCGGTGGGGCCGTCCGAATTTGAATCGGAGTCTCTTGCACCCCAAGCAAGAAGGATGGTCCAAGCTACCCCACGGCCCCACGCCGCGCCGGCGGCGCGCCGACCCGGACCGCTTAGATAACGGTTCCCGCCGATCGGGCGCCGCGGGCCTAGTGGTGGACGTACAGCCAGGCGCCGATCCCCGCGACCGCGATGATCGCGGTGTTCGCGAGCGTCAACCAGAAGAACGTCCGGAGGTCGCGACGCCCTTCCTGGGGCGAGACCTCGGGGCCCGGCATCGAGGCCCCCGGGGACTTCGCGTACGGCGTGACGAACGGCGCGTCGGGCATCGATCGGCCGGAGGATGCCGGCCCCGCTTCTTAACGGGTCGGTTCGTCCGGCGTCTACGCCGCGAACCAGGGGAGGCGGGCCGCGGGTCCCGTCGGCTTCAGGACCAGGAGGTGGAGGTTCGCCCCGGGGTCGCCGGGGGCGTAGGAGTCGCGCATCGCGAGCTGGTAGAGGACGAACAGGGCGTCCTCGTCGGACTGGACCCCGAGCGATCGGTGGACGTCCACCCCGAACCGGTCCTTGAGCAGCGCGAGGAGCTCCTCGAAGTCGACCTGGCCCGGTTCGTCGGAGGCGCGGGCCCGGCGGAAGAGGCCGACGACGATCCCCGTCGCGAGACGGAGGACCTCGCGAGGGTCGGCCACGCGGAGATGGAAGTGCGCGCCTGCCGGCTCCGCCCGCTCGCCCGTCGGGACGACCAGGAACGAGACCTCGGACTCGATCCCCGCCCCCGGGGAGCGGGCGATCCGGGCCCACGTCTCGTCGGCGTCGCGGTCGCTGGGGACGACCAGGATCGCCCGGCGCGGGGCCGTGCGACCGCTGGGGGGCCCGGCGACCCACCGCTCGATCGAGGCGGACGGGCCGGAGCGCTCGGCCGGGAAGAACACGGGGAAGGTCCGGCGCGGCACGCCGGACTCCTGGACCCAGAAGGCGGGCTCGACCTCGGGGTCGCGCGCCGCCCGCGGCACGCGGGCGTACCCCATCTTCTTGAGGACCGTCTCGGCGGCGCGCTGGCGCTCGGCGTCGGAGCCCCCCCGGTTCGTCTCGGGCATCGGGAGCAGAAGGTCGGCCCCCCGAGATAAGCTCGACGTGCGAAGTTACGCCGGCGTCAGAGACCGGTCGCCACCCCGAGGTGCAGGAGCGGCGCGTTCAGCGCGATCAGCACCACGACGCCGAGCAGGTAGGGCCCCGAGTAGAGGAAGCCCCGCCGTGCGGTGACCCGGCTCACGTCGCGCCAGAGCGGGACCGTGAAGGCGACGAACCCCAGCCCGAGCGCGATCAGGGCGACCAGGATCGGCCAGGCGAGCACACCGGTGAGCCCGACCGCGACCGCGGCCGGGACGAGGAGCGCCGCCGAGACGACGACCACCCGCCCGGAGTAGGCCGGGTCGTCCATGCGCGGCAGCATCGGCAGCCCCGCGCGGGCGTAGTCGTCCCGCAGGAGGAGCGCGAGGCTCCAGAAGTGCGGGGGAGTCCAGAGGAAGACGAGGAGGGCGAAGGCGAGGACCCCCGGCGTCCACGCGCCGACCGCCGCGGCGCTCCCGGCGAGCGCCGGCGCGCTGCCGGCGAACCCGCCGATCACGATGTTCCAGCTCGACCGTCGCTTCAGCCAGAGCGTGTACACGACCACGTAGGTGAGGCCCCCGAGGAGGATCGAGAAGCCGGTGAGCGGGTTCAGGAACACGGACGCTGCCCCGATCCCGACCCCGAGGAACGCGATCCCGAGGGCGGCCACGATCCCGCTCGGCGCGATGCGCTCGCCCGGGAGCGGACGGCTTCGGGTCCGCTTCATCCGGGCGTCCAGGTCGCGGTCGAGGTAGTGGTTGAGCATCGCCGCGCCCGCCGAGGCGGAAGCCCCGGCGGCGACGAGGATCGCGAGACGGGTCCAGACCACCGAGGTGGGATCGGCGAGCAGGAAGCCGCCGACCGCCACGAGGCAGATCAGGGCGGTGATCCCGGGCTTGGCGAGCGCGACAAAGTCCCCCGCGGACGCGCGAGCGGGAACCGGGGCCTCCGAGGACGGCATCGGGCCCCCGGAGGAGACCGTCGGCCGCTTATCCTTCCCGTGTCGTTGCGACGGGGATCGGCCGGTCGGCGGTCGGACCGGGCGCCGGCCGCCCGGGCGGGGCGACCCTCGGGCCCGCGGGCGGGGCCTCCTCGGCGGCCCGACGCGCCCATTCGACCCAGCGGCGCGGCAGCTGGCGGAGGTTCGCGAGGACCGCGACGATGAGCAGGATCCCGAACAGGGCGGTGGCGATCGCGAGGTGGAGGAGCACGATCCACGCGATGAGCGACGACTCGACCACGACCCCGCCGAGGAGGGCCTCGCTGACCACGAGCCCGAGCGAGAGCAGCGAGAGCCGCATCAGGACGCGACGTCCCCGCGCGTAGATCGCCCCCAGGACCGCGAGCCCGAGGATGGCGACGCTCGTGACGAACGCGGAGACGCGATGGCTCCACTCGATCGCCGCCCCGCCCGAGACCTTGGGGAGAAGGTTCCCGTTCCCGAAGCACGTCGGCCAGTGGGGGCAGGCGAGGCCGTTGTCGGTGGTGATGACGTTCCCCCCGAGGATGATCGTGAGGTAGCAGAGCACGCACGCGAGCACCGCGGCGTACCGGAAGAGGTCCTGGCCGCGCACGGCCCCCCTACGAGGTCTCCAGCGGGCTCGCGGTCGGGGTGGGGTGCGGCACGGGGGCGGGGGAGGGCAGGGGGACGGCGCGCGGGCCGGTCATCGTCACCGCGAGCTCCTCGCCCCACGGGTCGGCGGCGGTCACGGGCTCGCCGGCGAAGTAGCTGTAGACCATGTTGAACACGAAGACGAGCTGGCCGATCCCCAGGATGTAGGCGCCGAGCGTCGAGACGAAGTTCAGGGCCTGGAAGTTCCCCGTCCAGAGGTAGGTGTAGACGCGCCGGGGCATCCCCTCGGCCCCGAGGATGAACATCGGGAACAGGAGGAGGTTGACCCCGACGTACGTGAGCAGGAAGTGGACGTGGCCGAGGCTCTGGTTGTACCAGCGCTTGGTGATGATCGGGAAGTAGAAGTAGATCCCGGCGAAGATCGCCATCAGCGTCCCGCCGAGCAGGATGTAGTGGAAGTGCGCGACCACGAAGTAGGTCCCGTGGTAGAGGTAGTCGATGGGGATCGAGGCGAGGAAGAGCCCCGACAGCCCGCCGATCACGAAGCCGGTGATGAAGGCGACGCAGAACCACATCGGGACCGCCATCCAGATGCGGCCGCCCCAGAGGGTCGCGATCCAGTTGAACGTCTTGACCGCGCTCGGGACCGCGATCGCCATCGTGGCGAGCATGAAGACGAACCGGACGTTCGTCGCGATCCCCGTCACGAACATGTGGTGCTCCCAGACCGCGAACGAGAGCACGGCGAAGGCGCCCAGGCTGATCGCCATCGCCCCGTAGCCGAAGATGTCCTTGCGCGCCAGCTTCGGGATGATCGTGGAGAGGATCCCGAACGCCGGTAACACCATGATGTACACCTCGGGGTGCGCGAAGAACCAGAAGATGTTCTGGTAGAGCAGCGCGCCGCCGAGCGGGGTCCCGTTGACCGCGGCGAGGATGTGCGTCCCGAAGTTGCGGTCGGAGAGGACGAAGGTCAGCGCGATCGAGAGCGAGGGGAGCGCGAAGATCAGGAGGACCGAGTTGATGAGGATCGACCAGACGAACAGGGGCATGTTCCAGTAGTGGACGCCCGGGGCGCGGTGCTTCAGGATCGTGACGAGGAAGTTGATCGCCCCGAGCATCGAGGAGATCGTCAGGATGTGGAGCCCGAGGATCCACAGGTCGACGCCGTACGGGTTCGGCGAGAACGGCTCGATGGAGAGCGGAACGTAGCCCGTCCAGCCCGCGTACGCGTTCGAGAGGATCAGGATCACGCCCGCCGGGGGCAGCATCCAGAACGCGATCGCGTTGATCCGCGGGAGGGCCATCTCCCGCGAGCCGATCATCGAGGGGACGAGGTAGTTGCCGAACCCGGCCAGGGTCGGCATGATGAACATGAAGATCATCAGCACCCCGTGCATCGTGAACAGAGTCGAGTAGACGTCCGGCGTGATCCCGAGGGTCGTCTGGGGATCGAGCCCGAGCCCCTGCACCAGGCCGAGGTCGGTGCGGATCAGCGTCGCGTAGATCCCGCCGATGAAGAAGAACAGGATGCCGGTGACGATGTACATCAAGCCGATCTTCTGGTGGTCCGTGGTGAACAGCCACTTCTTCATCGCCGCCACGAGCCAGACGCCGTGGTAGGTGAACGCCCAGAGCAGGAACGCGGCGAAGCCGGCGATGAGGCCGATCGCCCAGTAGGTCTGCGTGAAGTCCGTCATGTGAACAGCCCCGCGAGGAGATAGGCGATCGCCGCCCCGGCGATCACCACGATCAGCACCTTCACGAACCGGGCCTGTGCGGCGGCCGTCACGGGGCCCGGGGCCGGCGGGGAGATGCGGCGGCCGAGCGGCCAGACGCGGTACGCCCGGTCGATGAGATGGACGATGAGGGCCGACATGATGAACATCAGGGCGACCGCGTAGCCGAACGACTGCTGGGCGCCGGGGCTCGAGAGGGGTCCGACGAGGACCGCGGCGTAGTAAATCAGGACCGCGATCCCGATCAGCATCAGGATCGTGATCGCGTCGTACAGGTCGACGACCCGGCGGCGGACCCGCCGCAGCTCCTCGCGGTCGAGCTCGGGACTACTCAAAGAGCTCGATCCTCCGCACCGTGGTGCCCCGGTACCGGTCGACGCGGTACAGGATGCCGGCCATGAACAGGAACGCGAGCACCGCGACGACCCCGCCGACCAGGAGCGCGATCAGCCCGAACCAGTCGGCCGCGAGGAGGTCGAGCACGCCGAGCACGCAGGCGGCGGCGCCGACGGTGCCGATGACGAGCAAGACCGCGAGGATCCCCCAGAGGACCCCGGTCCGCCACTTCGGGGGGGCGGGCGCGCTACTCACTGCCCTTCGCCTCCGTGGCGGCGAGCCCGGGCGCGATCGCCGGCGCGGGCGGCGCATCGAGCCCCGCGAAGTCGACCTCCTTCGCGGCGAGGCGGCGGCGGTAGCCGACGCGGTACCTCCAGTAGAACAGGAACGTCACCAGGGCGTTGACCGCGAAGATCGGCCCGAGCGTCTCGGCGATCAGGGGCACGGCGATCTGGACCCCGGGCGTCTCGCCGCCCCAGACCGACATGACGATGAAAAACCCGAGCAGGCTCGTCCCGAGCCAGATGAAGAACGGCCGATCCCGAGGATGCGTCGGCTTCGAACGGTCGAGGAACGGGAGGAACAGGACGTAGAGGATCAGGACCGTAGTGATCGCGACCGCGTAGACCGGCGTGACCCCCTGGAAGTCGACGAACTTGAACAGCCAGAGGAAGTACCAGTCCGGCTCCGTCACGACCCCCGCCGCGGCGAGGTTGCCGACGTAGGTCGGCAGGTTCCACGGCCAGAGGGCCGCGATCCCGAGCAGGACCCCGACGTAGAGGAGCCCCCACTTGGTGATGTACCAGAAGATGTGGGGCATGAACGGCACCGCCTTCCGGTCGTCCTTCTCGTTGAACCGCCGACGTTGCAGCGGGTCGGACGTGGCGGGCGGGGCGATCCCGTGCGACTCGAACAGCGCGATGTGCGCGTAGAGCAGCGCGGCGATCGCGAGCGGGAGCAGCAGGACGTGGGCGTCGAACATCCGGGACAGTAAGCCCTGGCTCGTGCCGTCGGCGAGGATCAGCGGCCCGAGGAGCGGGCCGAACGTCGGGAGGCGGAGCGCGAGCACCAGGCCCACGTTCGTGGCGTTGTACGAGATCTGGGTGTACGGGAGCAGGTAGCCCGTGAAGCCCATCCCGAGCGTGCAGATCAGGAGCAGCGTCCCGACCATCCACGAGAACTCGCGGGGGGCCTTGTAGACGCCGAGGTAGTAGCCGCGGAAGAAGTGGACGAACATCAGGAAGATCATCGCGTACGCGCCGTACAGGTGGCTCGTGAGCAGGAGCTCGCCCATCGGCACGGAATGCGAGATGTAGTACGTCGAGCACCAGGCCGCCGGCGCGATCGACTGGGTCCCGATCGGCTGACCGCAGGCGGTGAGGGTCGAGTTCGTGCTCGGCTGGTAGTAGAGCAGCAGCAGCGCGCCGGACACGACCTGGTAGAGGAAGGCGTTCACGACGAACGCCCCGGTCCAGTACGACGGCTTGAACGTGAAGTCCGGCTGCGGGCGGAGCGCCCACTTCTTCATCGAGGTGCGGTCCTCGACGAACCCCCAGATCCGGTTGAGGGTCCGATTGTACCATCGCGAGAACGACACCCCTCCCCCTCCTAGGTCGGGAAGCTGCAGAGAAAGATCGGGGACTCCTTCGCGAGCTGCGACGACGACCCGACGCCGTAGTCACCCTGCAGCGTGTTGAGGTGCCCGTTCACCGGGGGCCCGCTCATGTTGACGGCGGAGATCTCGCCGGTCGACGCGTCGACGACGAGGCTGACCTGCGGCAGGGGCAGCACCGCCGGCCCGGTCAGGTTGGACGCGCTGTCCGCGGGGTTGTAGGTCGAGCCGTGGCAGGAGCAGTGGATGTAGAAGGGCTGGCCGTTGAACGTCTTCGAGCAGGTGCCCGGCGGGTAGTACGAGATCGCCGGCGCCGGGCAGCCCAGGTGCTGGCAGATCGCGCTGAACGCGACGATCGAGCCGTGGGTCCCGACGCCGCCGGGCACGTTCCACGCACCGGGGTTCGACGCCGACGGCTCCGCGCCGTTCACGGGGGCGAGGTTCAGGAGGAAGTTCGGCTCGTTCCGAAGCGGGTAGTTGAACAGGAACAGGCTGTCGGTGGCGACGTTGTACTCGGCCTCGACCTTCGTGACGGTGAGCGGGCTCCCGTCGACGTCGACCAGGGCGGTGACGGGAAAGCTCGAGAGCCCGACGCTCGGGGGCTGGATGTACTGGAGCGTCCCGCCGACGAGCCCGCCGACCCCGGCGCCGACGATCCCGGCGACCGCGAGCAGCTTGAGGACGTTGCGCTTCGTCTCGTCGACATCCCCCTCGGGATCCGCGGCCGCGACCCGATGGATCTGACCCACCGGCCAGTCGAGCGGCCCGCCCCTCGGCTCGAGGTACGGGCAGGAGGTGGGGCAGTCGAACGACGCCGTCACGTCAGCGTCCTCCCGCGCGTGTCCGGGACCGCGTCGTCCGGCTCGGCCGGGTCGGGGACCGTCGTCTCCCCGGGCAGCTCCGCGCGCTCGCTGCCGTGGTAGACGGCCCAGGTGATGCCGATCCCCATCAGGATCACCAGCACCACCGTCAGGTCGACGATCTGCTCGGGAGCGAGGCCGCTCATCGGGACCACACCTCCCCCGAGGTCGCGGCGGCCGGTACCGTCATCGACCAGGTCGGGGTCGGCATCGTGCCCGGCCAGGGGGCGACGCTCGGCTCGACCGCGGCGGACCGGGCGCCGGGCGCGACGGTCACGGCGGCCGGGATCCCGCTCGCCTGGGTCGGAGTTGGGTCGAGCCCCAGCAGGGCGCCGCGGATCGAGCGCGCGCCTCCCGCCGGGATGGGGATCTCGGCGGCCTTGGAGAACTCGGCGAGTAGCTCCTGCTTCAGCTGACCCGCCCGGCCATACCACCGGCCGAGCGTGCGCAGCGTCGAGCCCGCCTCCTTGCCGAACAGGAGGAAGCCGGCGGCCGCGAGGAGGATCACCCAGTCGACGTCGGAGAACAGCGCCATCAGCTCACCCCGCCCCCGCCGCCGCCCGCGGCGGCAGCGGCCGGTCGCGCCGCGCTTCCCAGCGCCCGGCGAAGTAGGCGCCGCCGAAGTAGAGTCCGATCATCGGGGTCGCGATGATCATCATCGTGATCCCGGAGTTGTCGGGGGTGACGATCATCCCGAAGACGAGCGCGCCCAGGACCGCCCCCCGCCAGTGCTGCTTCCAGGCGGCCGCGCGGACGAGTCCGAGCCGGGTGAGCGCGTAGATGAACACCGGGAGCTCGCAGACGACCCCGAACGCGAGCGAGTACAGCAGGGCGAACGTGACGAACGCCTGCACGCCGAGCGTCGGGCCCCCGCCGATCGCCCCGAGCCCCATCGCGTCGACGTAGCGGAACAGGAGGAGGAACGTGAACGGCGTGATCCACACGAGGCCGACCGTCGTCCCGATCGCGAACAGCGCCGTCGCCGGGAGTCCGATCTGGCGCAGGAGCTCGCGCTCGTTCTTCCGGAGCGCGGGGACCAGGAAGGCCCCCGCTTCGTGGACGATCCAGGGCATCCCGAGGATCAGGGCGACGAGGATCCCGATCTCCATCTGCACGAAGATCGAGTCGCCGACCCCGACGTTGAGCAGCACCACGTTCGACGGGAGCATCCACGCGCGCATCGCGAGGAACAGCTGCGCCGTCACGTTGTAGAACGGGTTCGGCCAGGGGTAGGCGAACGGCACCGACACGCCGAACAGGTCGAGCCGGATCGGGATCAGCTCGAAGAACAGCACGAACCCGAAGATCGCGGCCAGGACGAGGCCGATCCGGACGGCCCGGCGTCGGACCTCCTGCAGGACGCCGAGGATCCGGTCGAGGTCGCCCATCAGTCACCGGGCCACCCCCGTGGGCCCCCCGGCCCGCCGCTCGGGCGGGATCCGCTCGTCCCTCGCCGGCTCGCCTCTCGCATGCCTAACCGGGCCGATCGGTCTAGTGGCTCGGTCCGGCGGGGCCCGGAGCGGAGGCCCCGGCCTGGTCGGCCTTGATCTCGCGTTCGACCTCGATCCGCCCCTTCTTGAACTCGCCGACGGAGCGCCCGAGGCTGTGCGCCAGCTGGGGGATCTTGCTCGACCCGTAGAACAGGATCCCGGCCACCACCGCGATGATCAGCCAGTCGTCGAGAGAATCGAACATCCGCTACCTCGCGGTCCGAGCGGCCGGTCGCTCGATATGGCGTTCGTACGGGACGGACGAACCGGTACGGAAAGTCCGTACCTGCGGCAGATAAACCGGCCTACGCCGCCTCGACCATCACCGTCTCGGTCCCGGTCGAGACCGCCCGGTCGATGGCGATCTCCGCGAGGACGGAGAGGCAGGTCGCGCCCCGCCCGAGGAGCAGCGAGACCGACTTGAGGTTCCCGCGGCGGGCCGCGCCCCCGCGCCGGTCCGAGGCGGTCCGTACCTCCGAGCCCATGCGGTCGGTCGCGTGGTAGACTTCGCACGCGTGGTCGAGCGACGGGTGCATCAACGCCTCGACGACGCTCTTCAGCTGCACCTTGAGCTCGGGAAGACCGAGGTCGATGGCTTCGGCGGGGGCCGCGGCCAGCTTCGGGACCTCGTCGTTCAGGGCCCTCAGCGTGATGCCGAGCAGCTGGGCGAGCTCCTCGAGCGAGTGGACCACGACGCGCCACTCCAGCAGCTGGCGGGGGTCGGGGCTCCCGATCCGGCGGGCGAGCGACCAGTCTCGGCTGGCGAGGAACAGCTGCCGCACGAGCAGGGCGAGCACCTTCGTGCTCTCCTCCTCGAGGGTGGCGATGCGGCGGCTGCGCTGCCGGCGGGCGAGGACCTCCTCGGCCTCCTCGAGGAAGGCGACGAGGATCATCTTCATGCGCTGGACCAGCTGCGGCAGCCCGTACTTCGACGGGTCGATGAAGTTCTGGAGGACGATCCGGTTCGGCTCCTGGGCGACCACCGAGACGCCCAGCAGGCTCCGCGCGGCGCCGAGCAGCTCCTCCACGCGCTCCGGCGCGAGGGGGAGGTCCGTGCGGATCTCGATCGCGTCGTGCCCGACCCGATAGGCGCCGACGACGAGGCGCTCGAGCACGCCGGGCGTGTCGAACGAGCGCGCGGTGACGAGGAACGGTGTCCCGCTCGTCATCGCCCCGGGGACGGGGGCCGGCTTGAGGTAGAGCGTGCCGTCGTCGTTCTGGTCGAACACCACGAGGTCCCCCGGTCGGAGGTTCATCGCCTCCGCCCACGGCTTCGGCAGGGTGACCGCGATCGACGAGTGGCCCGCCTTCAGTACCCGGCGCTCCCGATTCGGTGTCCCCCACGCCATTGTGCGATCCCAAACCTACTACGAGGTCCGTAGGTTATGCGGGCCCTCGCATTTGAGGGTTGCGGCGGGGGACTATCCCTTCGGATCGCGCTCGAGCGGGGGGGCCGCGGCGGTCGGCTCGTCGCCCTCGGGCTCGGGATACCCGAGCCGCTCGGGCGGCATCTCGTAGGTCGCCCCGCGGCGGCGGCCGATCACGAACCCGAGCACGAGGGCGATCACCGTCAGCGCGACGATCGTCCCGACGATGATGAAGACCGCGGGTCCGGGGTCGGTGCTCGCCGAGCTGACCGTGAGGTTGCCCGGCAGGTTCATCCCGAACGCGATGAAGCCGTACATGCCGTTCTGGAAGTGGCCGGGCTCGGTGCAGACGAACTCGTACCAGCCCGGCGTCGAAGGGGAGGTGAACGTCCCGGTGAGCTGGTCGCCGGGGTTCCCCACGGCCGACGCGTTGAGCCCGGGGAACAGCGCCTTCGGCGCATCCCCGTAGGCGAGCGACTCGATCTGACCGGACGAGTAGCTCGACGGGATCACCCACCCCTGCTTTCCGATGATCGTGAAGGTGTGGTCGATCGCGTCGTTGTCGGTGAACGTCACGGTGATGTTCGCGCCGGTCGGGAGCTGCTGGAAGCTGTTCGGCGTGAACGAGAACCCCGACACCGCGGTCACCGAGAAGGCCCCGGTCGGGTCGGTGTCGACCGAGGAGGCCGCGCGCGCGGGCGCCGTGATGACGAGCGCGATCGCCGCGGCGCCGACCAGGGCGAGGGCCAGCGCCACCGTGGCGGCGACTCGAGCTGGGCGTCGCGTGTTCATCCGGTCCCCGTGGCGAGAATCGGGGCTCGAACGGAGGGTGTTCTTCAAAGCCCCTCCGTACGAACCGGCGGCGCCCGGGCGCGCCGGAGGGCCGTGGCCGCGGTTCGTACACGGTCCATATGTAGATTCGGTCCCCCGTCCGGCCGTGCAGGGAGGCGGCGCCCGCGCCGCGGGCGCGGCGGGCGCATCGACCGCGATCGCGCTCGCCGGCCGCGTCGCGTCCGGCGAGACGAACCTCCAGCTGACCGATCCCCTGGTCTGGGTGATGCTGGGGATCAGCGTCGCGGGGGCGATCGTCACGTTCGCCTATCTCGTCTACGCGGTCTGGAAGTTCCGCGATCCCACGAAGCGGGGGCGCCGGTATGGTTAACAAGCTCGAGGTCGCCTGGACGCTCGCCGTCGTCGCGCTGCTCGCCGGGGTCGCCGCCTACTCCACCGTCCTCCTCTACCAGCTGGATGCGCTGCCCTCCGATCCGACCGAGTACGTCACGGTGATCGGGCACCAGTGGTGGTGGGAGTTCTGCTACGACAACGCCTCGACGGCCGGGTGCTTCAACTCGACGTACGACGCCGACACGAACTCCGTCAGCGGCGGGGCGTTATGGGCGACTCCCGGGGCGGAGGTGCAGATCAACGTCACCGGGGCGGACGTGATCCACTCGTTCAACATCCCCCAGCTCGGGGTCCGGATCGACGCGATCCCGGGACGGGTGAACCAGTTCGCCTTCACCGTGCCGTCCGCGCCGCCCGGAACCCAGTACCTGATCCAGTGCACGGAGTTCTGCGGGGAGTTCCACGGGACGATGCGGTCGTTCCTGGTGCTCACCTAGTCCGAGACGGGGCGTCGGGGCGGGCCGTCCGCCGACCCCGTTAGTGGTGCTCGTGCCCCGAGCCGCGCCGCGAGGGGAACCGGCCGGTGTAGGCGGCGACCACCGCGAGGATCACGCCGATCCCGAGGAGGCTCGCCGAACCGACCAGGACCCACGTGTCGACGAGCGCCGTCGAGGGGGCCACGGGCGGCGCCGGGACCGGCTCGCCGACGTAGAGGAACCCGGTCATGCCGTTCGCGAAGTGGCCGGTGACGGTACAGATGTACTGGTACACGCCGGGGCCCTTGATCGTGAGGTTCGCCCACACCGTCGATCCCGCGCCGCCGGGGACCGGCGCGTTCACCAGCGGCGGGTTCGTCGCGAAGGTCTGGGTGAAGTTCGCGGGCGAAAGGGTGTAGTTCGACAGGCCCGAGACCGTGAACGTGTGGCCGAGCGAGCCCTGGTTGGTGACCAGGACGTTGAGGACCACCGGGTAGTGGGTGGGCGTGACCGACAGGGCGGCCGGGACGAACTGGTAGGCGTCGGTCGTGTTGTCCTGCAACAGGACCCCGGGACCCGAGCTCGTCACGTTCACGAACCCCCACATCCCCGCCTGGAACTGGTACGGGATGAGCGAGACGAACTCGAAGGAATCGCCCCCGGCGGAGGCGTTGAACGTCACGTTCGCCCAGGCCGAGCCGCCGCCCGCGACCGAGACGTTCGCGAGCGAGCCGTTCCCCGCAAAGTAGGCGTCGAGCTGCGCCGGGCTCCACGAGAGGTTGAGCACGACGCCGGGCTGCTTCGAGAGCGTGAACGTGTGGACCGCCTGCCCGACGTTCGTGAGGTGGACCGCGAGCGTCGCCGAGGCGTTCGCCGTGAGCGACCGCGGATCGAACCGGGGCTGGTCGGTCAGGTTGAGCTGCGCCGTGGCGTTCCCGCTTTCGGGATGCGCGTAGCCGACGGCCGGGGCGGAAGGAAGGCGACCCATGGCGGCGGCCGACGGAAGCCCGACCGAGAGCAGCACGACCGCGGCGATCGCCCACGGTAGGGCCCGCACCATCGGCCCGGACTCGCGGCGCGCCCGAGCGTCGGTCACGGGTTCCCCTGACGGCGCTCGGACCTGGGCTCGGTTGATATGCGTGGTGTACGAATCGGACGGGGCTCGGGGCTACGGGCCCGGCGCCGCCGCCGGCTCGCCGGCCGGGCGCTCCGCGGCGGTCGTCCGGCCCGCGGGAGCGGGGGAGAGCGGGGCTTCGGTCTCGGCCTCGGGCGTCCGGTGGATCCACGGCACCGCGGCCGGGCCGAGGTAGAATCGCCGGACGAGGTAGGCGATCTCGACCGTCATCACGACGCCCATCACCGATCCGAACGCGAGGACCGCCGCGGGCGTCCCGTCGGTGGCCGCGAGCGCGACCCCCGTGAGCGCGGTCGCGAGGAAGGCGACCGCGAGGCCCAGCAGGAGCCCGACCTCCTCGGCGTGGACGCGGGCGTGGTGGAGGAGGGCCCGGACGAGGTAGCCGAACACTCCGGCCATGAGGACGCCCATCGCGATCCCGCCCACGATGGGGTAGGTGGTCACCCAGGGCCCGATCACGGCCGAGACCGTGAGCGCGGCGAGCGCCCCGCGCTCGATCGGGCCGAGCGGGGCCCAGAGCAGGAGGGCGGTCATGATCGCCGCCATCGACCAGAAGAACCAGATCGACGAGACGCCGAGGGCGAACGTCGAGAGGAGCGGCAGGGATCCGACGGTCCCTCCGACCACGAACAGGAGGCCCATCAGGACCTCCGAGCCGGTCGTCACCAGCGCGATCGCGATCGGCCAGGTCCAGTCGTCGATCCGGACCCGGCGGTCCCGGAACACGATCAGCCCGATGAACCAGATCCCGGCGGGCGCCATCATCATGAAGTTGAAGGCGAGCAGGACCCACGTCCACGCGCTCGTACCGTTCGGGTTCACGAAGACGAGGAGGAGCGAGAGGAGGAGCACGCTCCCGCCCCCGAGCACCGCGAGCGCGAGGAGCATCTGCGTCACCAGCGGGGCGCGCCGGTCGCGGGGGAGGACCATGCCGAAGACGAACACCGTGATCCCGATCATCGACAGCGCGACGATCGCGAACGGCAGGAGCGCCGCCGAAACGCCGAGCGGGGGGAGCGGGAACGACACGGGCTCGCGCCACCGAGCCCCGCGCCGTTTCTTATCCCGGGTGTACCGACCGGGCCCCTACGGGGGGGCGGCCGGGTCGCGCGCCGCGCCGGCCTCGAACCGGCGCAGGAGCTGCGTCGTCACCTCGATGAGGGGATGGTGGGCGGAGCGGTCGATCTCGATGTCGTCGATCGTCCTCAGGTGGTGCTCCCGGGCGAGCCGCTCGAAGCCGGTCTCGACCTGGGCGAACGCCTCGGGCCGGTCGCAGGTGAGCACGAACGCCTGGAGCTGCGGAAGCCCCATCTCGCGGGCGGCCAGCGCGCGGTGGTGGCCGTCGACGAGGATCCACGCGTCCCCCTTCTGGACGACCAGGACCGGCTCCGCGAACCCCCGCTCGAGCTCGTAGCGGCGGCCCTCGAGCTCGTCCTCGAACACCTTCCACTGCGTCGGCGTGAGCCGGTCGATCGGGACGAGCCCCCGATGGAACGAGAACGGGAGCCCGTACCGCTCCGAGAGCAGCCGCTTCAGCGTGTCCGCCTTGGCGGGCGACGCGCGCTCGAAGTGCGAGCGGACGACGTCGAGGTTCGCGAGCAGGCCGCAGAGCCGGCCCCGCTCGTCGATGATCGGGAGATCGCGGAGGCCGAACCGGAACATGATCCGCGCCGCGTCGTCGAGCGCCGTCTCGGGGGTCGCGGTGTACGTCCCCGGCCGGATGATGGCGGAGAGGGGGGTGTCGCGGTCGCCCGCG
>DATJRX010000048.1:0-22263 GCA_035504395.1 Thermoplasmata archaeon
CATCGAGCAGGTGGCCGAAATGACGGGCGACGAGATTCGGACCATTCAGATCCACTACTCGGTCCCGAGCTTCGATGAGATGGACCAGGTGGCGAAGGAGAAGCCGCTTCTTTGAACGAGCGAGAGCGGAGGGTCGCCCGAAGGTATGCGCTCGACGGCTGGACTGTCCTCCGAAATGGAGCACCGGACTTCTTCATGGTCAGGCAGGGTCGCGTAATCGCCGTAGAAGTCAAGAGTACCAAAACCGACCTCCGCCCGGAACAGGAGCTTGTGAGAGATGCTCTGCTGATGGCCGGGGTCGGATACGCTGTTGAAGTCCCCGATGACGACACCCGATTTTCTCCGGAAAGCTTGGGCGAGAGCTCCTCACGCGCCCTCGGTCGGCCGACGGCAGAAGAAGTTCTCGAGTCCATTCGGTGTCCCATGACTGTTCAGGAACGGAATGCCCTAAGAGAACTCTCGGCGACGATGAAGGAGCGCCCGCTCCTCTCTCGCATCAACTACTCGGACACCACAGAATCGTCGCGGTAGCCGAGTGAACCTGCGTCGGCTTCGCGGGGTGAAGAGTACTTCTGGGTCAGATCCTTTGCGTCGGCATGTCGGGTCAGCCTCCTCCGAACTCCAAGTCCAAGTCGGACCAGGGTTCCAATATCATGCTGGCGCTACTTCCGGGTGAGTCGGAGTCCCCGGGAAACTGCTGCTTCGAAGGTCACCGGCCGAATAACTCACTCGCGCCGCATCTGGAATTTTACCAGATGGCTCTTCTCCGCGACGACCGCTCAGGTCCCGACGAGCCCAGGTTAATCCCTAACGTGAGGCTCCTCTTCTGCACTGAGGGACATGCTGTGGCTTGGCTGCGTGCGCAGGGCGGTCCCAAGCAAGCTCTCCTTCAGAAGGTGGCGAAGGAGTTCGAGGAGTCCGAACCACTACTTCCTGAGTAACCGCTCAGACACGCGCCCCGACCCCCTCGCTACGTTGCGAACCTAAGCCTGCGCTCTCCGTGCGCTATGGATCTGGAACCGGGAGCCGAGGCGGTCCATGGTCTCTCCACTATCAACACCTCCGGTAACTTTACCGGAAGTGCTCGGACCCGAGAGTTTGACCCTTGTGGGCGCTACGGTAACTTTACCGGACCGCTCTCGGAGCTTCGTTCCCTGGTGCGATTCCCGCTTCGCTGCCTTCTCCCTCTCCTCCCTCAACAACGGTTCCGCATCGACGGCGATGGCGGCCCCTTGATCGCCGTGTTGCGAGTCTGAACGGATGGTGGCCACTACTTCACTGAGTCGGGATATTGACTGTAGACGAAGTCTACAAGCTCGGAACGTGGCATGCCGATGAACGGATCGATGGACTTACGAATCGCGGTGAGTTCCGGCGACGACTTCTCTAACCTCATGAGAAACTCTCGACCGAGCCCGGTGATTCTGTACCGGTACTCTCTGACGCGCCCTTCGGTATCGAGCGGTTGTTCCTTGATTTCGATGAGACCCTTCGACTCCAAGTCTTCAAGGTCCGAGAGCACCTCAGGACTGAACGGCCCGAAGTTGTGAGGTTCGAATCGGTACAGGGCTAGCATCCCGCCCGGCAGTCCCATTGCCTTCGGTGCGAGTCGTTGACCCAGAAAAACCAGTTTCATCAGCTTGGTACGTCCTTCCAAGACTCCGGTAGACCTCGTGGCTTCGTCGATGACAAGCAGGGGCAGTGACTCTCGACTGGGTAGCAGTCTCGCTGACATGGGCGTTTCTCACACCTTCTTGAACGTCTTCGCTCTCTCGGCGCCCAGCTCCTTCAGCCTTAGTTTCAAGCGTGTGTAGTCGGTCAACGCCGGGCCGGCGATACCGCATACCCGCTCTTTCCAAACAGATAGCCTGCCAAGGTGGTCGGCCATCAACATCATCCAAACCATGGCGCTGAATATGAATGTAAGGACCGCACCGCCGATGCCGTACGCGGTGGTTTGCGGCAGAAACCCGATGATCCACGACAAAAACCCTACGACAGGGAGTGTAATGACGAGGGCGGACAGGTAGGCAGAGCGCAACGTAAGCACGCGCCCGTATGTCTTCTCGATGGACGCGCAGACATTGACACCCCCAATCAAGATGTAAATCGCGTCGAGGGCGTCAGTTTTTACCGGTCCCGCCTTGGTCGTCTCATATATGTCGGTGAGGAAGTCGTCCTGGGCTTGGACGATTGAAGAGAGGAGCGACGTGCCCTTTCCGGCAGTTCCGGTACTCGGGCCGCTCCCTTCGAGACGACCGAGTGGCTCCAGAATCGAGGTGACGAAGTATGCAAGGGCTATGGCCCAGATGACGACGGATGCGACTGCAAACCCGGCGACCGTCGGGCCCGCAAACTGTACTCGCGCGATGTAGGCGATGATTATGGTGAAGACTGGCGCAAGTACAATCGCGAGAATCCAACCGTACTTTGAGCCGAACTCGCCGAACGAGTCCTTTGGTGCGGAGCTTGTGGCCATCGGGGCGGGCGCTGTCCTCTCCAGTCGCTCACCGTCTCATCTCCGGCTGGCATCTTAGTCCTATGGTTGAATCCCACCGTGACCGTGGCGCGGGTCAGACCGTTTCGCCGATCAGAATCGACGGCCGGTTTTCACCTTACGAGCCTTGGCCCGCCATAGCCTTCGCGTTCCACTCCTCGATAATCCGGGTCACAGCGATCTCCGCTGCCCGGCCCAACTGTCGGAGCGAGGTCTCCACGTCGCTCAGCTTACACTTCTCCCCGATAATCGAGAACTCAAGGCCTTGCTCGCCGAATGCTCGCAGTATCATGACGGCCGCCGGGACGTCCGGGATCACGGTCGGCGACGTGAAAAAGTCACCCCTCAGTCCTCCAGACTTCGACCAGGACACCAAACGTTCCTCGATGTGGAGGAGTGCGTTTCGCTGGGGTCGCCCCGCAATGGTGAATTCAGCTGGCAGGTGCAGCTTTGCCCGGATGGAGGCTCGACGTTCGTCGGTGATTCGTTCGAGTCCTCGGGGTGAAGGTGGTCCGACTCCCGTAAGCAGCGACTCAGCGATACCTGCGCATGTCAGGAACGCTTGGGCCTCGCGGAAGATGGCGTACTTGTGGACCCCTACCCTCTGTAGCTCCTCCTTGGTCATCTCCTTCATCCGAGCCTCACCAACATGGCCCCGAAGAACGTCCAGGTGCTCCAGCGCCCACCCGCACTGAAGTTCCATCTCGCTCAGAATGCTGAGCTCGACCAGCGTGTCCGCGTCAAGGTCGTCGGCCATGAAGCCCGGCAGTTTTCGATTCCGCTTAGAGGTTGGGGATGGCCCGTCACGTCACGGACGAGCTGGATTCATCCGGATCTCACGTTTCGAGACATTCTGAAGCACTTTCTATCGACAGGACGGTTAAATCGTCGCTTTTGTCTCCCTGGACCGATGACGTCCCGTCCAAGCGACAAGAAGCGAGCCAGCAAGCCCACACCAGAACACGACAAGACGAAGATCACCCCGACCCGAGCCGAGCGCCTCGAAGCCGCTCAGCCTATCGCCAAGGAGCGGGACCGACTCCGTATGGAGGCGACCCGACTCCGGCAGGAGCGGACGGCGAGCTGGTATCCGAACGCTCACAAGACCGCCGAGCAGCAGGAGGAGCTCAACCGTCAGTTCCTCGAAGCCGACCAGGCGTGGGTGAAGGCCAGCCAGCGGTTCTTTCAGGTCCTCCGGGGTGAGTGAGGTCGATGGCTCTCCGCACGGTCCTTCACCTCACGGTCCGGCGCTCCGCCGGCCGGTTTCGTCTCTGGGCCGAGGAGGATGGGAGTCAAGGAACCGCCGTGGCCCGCGCGAACACCCTTGCCGCCCTTCGTCGGAACGCCGAGCGGACCATCCGTCGGGAGTGGGTCGAGAATGGTTTTCGCAAGGACGAGTACGCCCCTGGTCCCGACGGGTTCCCTGTGATCGAGTGGCATCGCTCGACTCGAGCCTACGCGAAGCAGGCGGCGAGGATGCTCGGCGGATTGCGGCCCTCACCCCGAAAATCACGGTAGAAATAGTCGAACTGACCCTAATTCTCATTCCATGACCGAGGTAGCAGCGGGGTTCGCGAGACCCCGGAGACGAAGGTCCGCTCGATGGATCTGGGTCATTGCGGTCACCCCGGGAGTCGCGATTGTGGCCATTGTCCTCACGGCCATCCTCCTACAGAACGGCGCGACCGGTATCCCCGGCGTCTCACCTCCTCCGCCGGTTCCTCCCCAGTTCGTGCAGGAGACCATCCCATCGACGGCCGGGTTCTTCAACCAAGCCTGCTTCTGGGTGAACGCGACGGCCCCTCACGGGAACGCGCACGACGAGTTCTGCTTCTGGTCCAGCCCGAACGGAAGTGTCTACAACCTCCGGGGCTCACTCTACCACCCCTCCGGCCCGTCCGTGCTCATTCGCAGTGGTGACGTCCCGTTCCTCACCGCAGCGGTCGGCGGAAACGCGACCTGGTCCTCCCCGGATGGCTCCGGCGCGTTTGAGTGGTTTTCTCCCTTGACGGTCGTCCTATACCCCTACGTGCCCCCCTGCTTCTTCGGACACTGCTAACCTGAAGAGCGGCGAGGGGTGAGGCCGAGGGATGCCCCGGGCCAAGCTTCCGAAGAGCCGGAAGCGGAGTCGGGTCGTGGCCGTCTATTTCCTCGAGTCCGAATACAAGACCCTCAGCCGGCTAGCCCGGGAGAGCCGGAGGCCCCTCAGCCAGTACGTGTTCGGGGTCGTGGAGGAGCATGTCCTCCGGGAAGGGGACAAGCCGCGGAAGCGGCGTTAGCAGGCCGGACGGCCTATTCGCTCGCGCTGGGCGCTTCCTCACCACTCTTCGGCGGTCGATGGAGCAGGACCGAGATGGTGACGCCCGCGATAACCGCTTCAGAGGTGAGTTCAACGAGGGGCCCGTTCAGGTGGTTCTCGTAGGCCAAAGCCCCGATGATGATGGTCGGGATGTGGGGGAGAAACTCGCGAAGGTACTCCGAGCACACCTGCGTGAAGGTGACCCCCGAAGGCATCACGGCTTGGACCGTTGCCACCAATGTGGCCACGGGAACAAAGGGGCCGACTCCAGATGGGGCTGGTGTCGGGAGTGTCGAATGAAGCGTCCCCGCATGGGCGACTCCGGAGGGCAGAAGGCTTGGAACCGAACTCGCCGCCTCCCCATGCCAAGCGATGAACATCGTTCCCGAAGGGGCGACCAACCCCGGGACGGGCTGTAGCTCGGCTTGGATAGCTCCGGCCGGGGGCTGGGTCCGAGGAGCCGGATCGTCTGCCGCTGGGACCCTGAACTCGGCCACGCTGAAGCACCTCCGCGAAGGTATTTAGGTATTCCAAACGCCCGAGATAGAAACGGCATCGAGTTCACACGACGCCTTCCCCTATGCTGGGGGAATTCGGGCCCGGAGCCATCCCATGGCTCAGCCGGCCCAAGGTTTCGGTCCGGCCGAGGGGCTGGGGAGGAAGGTGAGCCGAAAGGAGCCGGCTGGACCTCTCCCCGCTTCCTCGGGCGTCCCGAGAGACGAATCAGCCGATGGGGCCTCGAAAACCGACTATGGGGACCAGAAATTGGTCAGAAAACTACACTATACCCGCGTGACCGCGCGATCGACCCCGTCCGGCGGACCATCTCCTGGATGCGTGCTCCGAGCCGCCCCGGCCGACCGGACACCGATCGCCCCCGCGCTCTCGGCGCGCCCCGACTAGCGCCCTCCCAATAAAGACGACCCATGGGGCGGCTCCATCGGGTTATTACCGCGACCGGCCCGTAGCCGTCTTCGGGGACGCGCGTCGCCGTGTCGGAGGCGGGCTGGGCCGAGGGGGAGACCGTCGCGCTGAAGGCCCGGGGAGCCCCGGCGCTCCTGGTCACGCTCGCGCGCGGACCGACGCGGCTCGACGATCGCGGGGTGATCGACCTCTCCGGCCAGATCGGCCGAGCGCCGGGCGAGGCGGTCGAGTGGCTCGGGACCTCGTACCGGGTCGTCCGGCCCTCCCCCTCCGATCGGTCGGCCGCGGTCCGACGGGGCGCCCAGATCGTCACCCCCAAGGACGCGGCGCAGCTGATGTTCCTCGCGGCCGTGGAGCCCGGCGGCCGCGTCGCGGAGGCCGGGGCCGGGAGCGGGGCGCTGACGATCGCGCTCGCGTCCGCGGTCGGGCCGACCGGCCACGTCACCTCGTACGACCGGCGCCCCGACTTCCTCGCGGCGGCCGCGGCGAACGTCGCGCGCGCCGGGCTCGGGGCGCGCGTGACGTTCCGGGAGCGGGACGTCGCGCGCGACGGGATCGACCTCGGCGGTCTCGACAGCGTGGTGCTCGACCTCCCGAACCCGTGGGACGTGCTCCCTTCGGCGCACGCGGCCCTCGCGATCGGCGGCTACGCCGCGACGTACACGCCCACGTACAACCAGCTGGAGCGTGCGGTCACGGCGTTCCGCGCGATCGGGTTCGACGAGGTGCGCGCGCTCGAGGTGATCGAGCGCGGACTCCAGGTGAGCGAGGGCGCGACGCACCCGGCGTTCGAGATGCTCGGTCACACCGGCTTCTTGGCGGCGGGCCGGAGGATCGCGTAGATGGTCGACCTCGAGCTGACGGTGGGCGCGGTGTTCGGCGTCGTGATCTCGGGCGGGTTCGTCCTGCTGGAGATCGGGCGCTACGCGACGCCCCAGGTGCCCGAGACCCTGTTCGACGAGCGGCGCGAGGTGTTCGCGTACACCGCGGGCCTCTTCGTGGGCGTGCCGCTCGCGCTCGCGTTCCTGTTCTTCATCGACTCGATGGCCGCGGGTGCGCTGCCGGGCGCGATCCTCTGGCTGGTCGCCCTGGTCGGGGCGACCGAGGTCGCCCAGTGGGCGCTCCTGAGGACCCGCTACTGGGGGCAGGGCGAGAGCCGGCCGTTCTACGCGCTCGGCTACCGGGCCGGCATCGCCGGCATCCTGGCCCTCGCGATCGTCGCCCAGTACCTGTCCGGGCCGTCGATCGACGCCTTCGGGATCGCGCTGGTCCTCCTCCAGGGCGTCGCGGTGCTCGGTCTCGAGGTCGCCGGGGCGCTCGTCGGCCTCCCGCCGGGCGGGACCGACGGTCGACGACGCGGGGGTCCGCTCGCCGCGGTCCTGTTCGGCGCGGTCGGGTTCTTCCTCCTCGGGGTCGGTCCGCTGGCCGGGAGCGGGGCCAGCGGGCTTCCGGTCGCCTTCGCCGCCGCGCTGGTCGCCCTGATCGGCGGGAACCTCGTCTACGCGCGCCTCCGTCCGATCCTCGCGAACATCCCCGCGCCGTCGTCGGGCGGAGCCGCCCCGCTCCCGCGCGGCGCGACCAGCTACGGCCGGACCGACCGCGGACCGGGGGGCCCGCCGTCGTAGGCCGGGCCGGCCGGCCCGTCGGGGCAGTTTCTTAAGGCCGACCGCCTCCCGCCGGCCGCATGGCCGCGGCGCGCTCCAAGGTCCCCCTCGGTCGGCGTCTCCGGCACGGCCTGCGCACCTACCGGGCGTGGGTCTCGGACTTCGTCCTCGCGGTCGGGGTCGCCCTGACGGTCCTCGCCGTCGGGTTCTTCACCCCGCTCGCGAACGTCGGTCCGTTCCCCGCGATCAACTCGGCCACCAACGCCCCCGGCGCGAACTACAATCTCTTGTTCGTCGTGATCGGGCCGATCATCGTGATCGTGGGCGCCTACATGGTCGGCTCGTACTACGTCGCCCGCCACAAGTTCGAGCACCTGATGGTCACGAAGAGCAAGGCCGAGTTCCTCCGGAACATCCCCGAGCTCGAGACCCTGCTGTGGGATCTGACCCCCCAGGACGAGGTCCGGTACGAGCAGAAGCGCTCCGAGCTGCGCGTGCGCCGCTAGGCGGCGGCGGCCCCCTCGCCCGCGTTAAGTAGCCCTTCCCGGTCGAACCGGCATGTCCGGTACGGGCGTCAGCGACCGGATCGAGGGCTTCCGCTTCCGCAAGCTCGGCAAGCCCGAGGAGTTCCGTCAGGTCGCGGAGATCGAGCGGTCCGTCTTCGGCGACCCCCCGGCCGGGCTCGCGCCCTCCGTGCCGCTCCAGCGCGCTCTCCAGGACAACGGCGGTCTCGTCCTCGGGGCGTTCGCCGACATCTACCTCGCCGGGTTCTCGGCGTCGACGCTCGGCTGGGACGGCACGACGCTCTACCACTACAGCCTCCTGACCGCGGTCCGGCCGGAGTACCAGAACCACCACCTGGGGCGTCAGCTCAAGATCGCCCAGCGGGCCGAGGTCCTCGGCCTGGGGCTCCGCGAGATCCGGTGGGTGATGGATCCCCTGTCGAGCCGGGGAGCGTGGCTCCAGATCCGCCGGCTCGGGGCGCGTCCGGACCGGTACTACCCGCACTATTTCGGGCAGCTCGACGACGCGGTCCACCAGGGGCTCGAGACGGACCGCGTGCGGGTCGTCTGGACGCTCGACGCGCCCGAGGTCGAGGCGCGCGTCGCCGGGAAGCTCCCGTCGGCCGCCGAGGACCTGGCGCGCTTCGAGCGCTCGAGCTCGATCGTCGAGACCGAGCCGGGCGAGTCCGGGATCCGCGTGCCGACCGCGGTCGCCGAGCCCGAGGGCGCGAGCGCGAACCTCGAGATCCCGTTCGACCTCGCCCTCGTGCGCGAGCACGAGCCCTCCGCGCTGCGCCGCTGGCGCCACGCGGTCCGCGACGCGTTCCGGGTCGCGACCGACCTCGGGTACGTCGTCGACGACTTCGCGGTCGTGCCGACCGCGCACGAGCGGCGGAGCTACTTCTTCCTCGCCCGCCCTCGCGCGGGCGAGTCCCCGGCCGGCCCGCCGGGATAGCGTTCGCAAGGGTATATGCGCCGCCCGCGGACTGTCCGGCACAGGGGGCCCATGCGGCGGCGGGACCAGAGCGGGCGCGTGTCACCCTCGATCGTCGCGCTCGTGCTGATCGCCCTCGCGGTCGGCGGGGCGGCGAGCCTCCTCTCCGCCGCCGCCCCGAGCAACGCCACCGGCTCGAGCCACTACGCGGAGATCATCTTCCCGCTCTGGGTGATCGAGGCGGTGACCCTGGGGCTGATCGCCCTCGGGCTGGGCTTCCTGTTCTACCAGCGGGCCCGGGGGGGCTCGCCGCTCCCGAACCGGGTCGCCGTGACCGCGATCGTGGCGATCCTGGTCGCGGTGCTGGTCCTCTTCGCGTTCCAGAGCCTCGCCCACAACGCCGGACCGTCCTCCGGGGGAAACCTCCCACCCCCGCCGCCGGTGACGTCCGCGGCCAACGCGACGAACGGGACGACGAACTCAACGGTGGTCCCCGGCAGCGGTTCGTTCCTGCTGCTCGGCCCGAACGCCCCACCGTGGGGGATGTTCGCGCTCCTCGGCGCGATCGGGCTCGTGGTCTCCGTGCTGGTCACCTCCCCGGTCTGGATGCGCGCCCTGGGGCGCGGGCGCGAGCGGGACCGGGGGGACCCCTCCGCCGCCGAGGTCGCGGCGGTGAAGGACGCGCTCGACGACGCGAGCCGCGCGCTCGACGCCGGCGGCGATCCCCGGACCATCGTGATCCGGCTCTACGCCGCGATCCTGGTCCGCATCGGGCCGAGCGTCGGGGACGTCGACCGTTCGACGCCCGAGGAGATCCGGGCGATCCACCTCGTTCGCCTGGGGATCCGCGCCACCGCGGCGGAGCAGCTGACCCGCAGCTTCGAGGAGGCGCGGTACTCTTCGCATCCGGTCTCCCCGCAGATGGTCGAGCGGGTGACGACCGCGCTCCGCGAGGCGAGCGAGGACCTCGACCGGCTGCGATGAACTCGCCCGTCGGCTGGGTGCTGCCCGCCGTGGCCGGGGTCGCCACGGTCGTGGCGGTCGTCGCGAGCCCGGACCCGACGGTCGCGGTCCTGGCGGGGGCCATCGCGGTCGCGGCCGCCGCGATGATGGTCGCCCAGGCGTGGTCCGAACGGGCGGACCCCGAGCGCCCGGTCCCCCAAGTCCCGCGCTCGGAGTCGGACCGGTTCCGCACCGCCCTGCACTCCGGTCGCATCGGCCGGGAGGACATCGCGATCGTCCTCAACCGGCTCGAGCGGAGGTTCCGGGACCCGGGCCTCGGGTTGCCGACGACCGCCGAGCTCGCGGAGATCGCCGAGCTCTCGCCCGCCCAGTTCCGCTCGTACGTCCGGGACCGGCTCGACCGGCTGGAGGCCGAACCGTGACGGGACCCCCGTCCGCGCCGCGCCCCCTCCGCTGGCGGACGCGCACGTTCCTGCTCCTCGGGGGTGGGCTCGTGGCGGCCGTGGCCGCGGTCCTCGCGCGGCAGCCGGCGCTCCTCTTCCTCGGTCTCCCGCTCCTCCTCGCTCCGCTCGCGGCCGTCCTCGCCGGGCCGCCCCGCGACCCCCGGGCGACGCTCGAGTGGCGGGTCGACGGGAGCGGCCCCGAGGTCGACGTGGTCGGGCGGATCGAGCTCGCGCCTCCGACCCGGCCCACCGAGGTCGAGGTCCGGTTCGATCGCCCGACGGCCCTGACCGAGCGGGCGCCGCCGCGGATCGAACGCGACCCCACGTCGATCTCGTTCTCGCTCTCCTGGCACACCGACGAGCCGGTGATCGCACCGGTGGCGCCGCCCCACGTCGTGTGGGCCGACCCGCTCGGGCTCGTGGAGCGGGAGGTCGCGCTCGAGGCGCCCTCGCTCGCGATCGAGCGGTACCCGCCCGAGCTCCTGCGGCTCGGGACCGTGCGGCTCGAGCGGACGATCCTGCTGCCGGGCGAGACGCGATCGCACCGGATCGGTTCGAGCGGCGAGTTCTTCGGGATCCGGGACGCGACGCCGAGCGAGCCGCCCCGCCGGATCAACTGGCCCGCGAGCGCGCGCGCCGGCCGCCTGCTCGCGAACGAGTTCGAGCTCGATCGCACGGGCGACGTGCTCCTCCTCCTCGACGCGCGACCCTCGCCCCTCGGGCGCGCCATCGACGAGCGCCTCCTGTCGATCGCGACGGCCGCGGCGTACGGGGTCGCGGACTCGTTCCTGCGCGAGAAGGCGCGGGTCGGGCTCGGGGTGTTCGGGGAGTTCCTGGACGTGGTGCCCCTCGCGGGCGGTCGGACCCAGCGCCTGCGACTGCGCCGCGCGCTGCTGGCGACGCACCTCACCTCGAGCCCCGGGCCGCCGGAACGATGCGCGATCGCGGTCCGGCGCCAGTTCCCGCCGGGCGTGACGACGATCGTGTTCACGACCCTCGGCGACGAGACGTCGGACCACCTGCTGACGCACCTGCGCTGGCGCGGATTCCCGACGCTGGTCGTGAGCCCGTCGCCCCTGCCGCTGCAGGAGGCGGCGCGGACGCTCTCCGAGGAGGAGGAGCGGCTGGTCGCCCGGCTGGCCCGTCTCGTCCGACGCGATCGGCTGGCCCGGGTCTGGGAGCATGCGCCGGTCGTCGACTGGGAGGAGTACTGGTCGCTCGGCGGGCTCGTCGATCTGCTTCGTCGGCCCGGCCGATGGGGGCGGCGCGCATGATGACCGGGAGCGCGCGCCCGGGGCCGTCGCGCGAGTCGATCGTCCCGCTGAGCGTGCTCACGCTCGCCGCGGTCGCCCTGGGCGCGATCGGATCCTTGGGGTTCGTCCTCGGCGCCGTGGTCGCCGTCGGCGGGGTCGCGATCTCGGCCGCGCTCGGGTGGGACCCCCGGTGGGGGGCTCGACGGTACGCGCTCCTTCCGGTCCTCCTCGCGCTCGGGATCCTCGCCCTGACCGCCCCCCCGGGTCCGGCCCCCGAGCTCCTGGCCGGGGCGGGCGCCGTCGCGCTGCTCGCGGGGATCGCCGCCGATCCCGACCGACCGCCCGGCGGGCTCGCCCGGGGCGCCTTCGGGTGGGGCTTGCCCGGGCTCGCGGTCGGGCTCGCGTGGGCCGGCACCTACATCCTCCCGCCGTCGGCCGCGCCGGTCGGGGTCGCCGGGGGACTCGTCGCCGCGGCGGTCGTCGGGCTCGCAGTGCTGATCCGGCGGCCCGACCTCGCCGAACCCGCGCCAACGCTTTAGGCGCGATCCGGCTCCGTGGGGCGGTGCGGCTTCGGTCGCGCCCGGATGCCGACGAAGGGTCCCTCTTGACTCAACGCGGACGGGTCGTCCGCCGAGGATGACGTGAGGACAACCCCGGTGTCCGACACCCCCGGTCCGGGTCAGACCGCCGAGAGGGCGAGCGCCTGCCGTGACGCGGATCGTTAGGACCGGGGCACAGGGAGCCTACTCGGCCGTCCGCTCGGGGGCCATATACAGGTCCGTGGCTCGGGGGTAGGGTCCCCATGAAGATCGCCGAGGCCAAACCGGTGGCGGATGCCGTCCGCGCCGCGGTCGCCGCCGCCGTGGTCGGTCGGGACGAGGCCCGCGACCTCATCCTCGTGGGGCTCGTCGCCGACGGCCACATCCTGCTCGAGGACCTGCCGGGGCTCGGCAAGACGCTGCTCGCCCGCTCGTTTGCCGGCGCGCTCGGGCTCGGCTTCCAGCGGATCCAGTTCACGGCCGACCTGCTCCCCCACGACATCACCGGCGGCGACGTGTTCGACGCGCGGAGCGGCACGTTCTCGTTCCGGCAGGGTCCGATCTTCACGAACGTCCTGCTCGCGGACGAGATCAACCGCGCGCCCCCAAAGGTGCAGTCCGCGCTCCTCGAGGCGATGCAGGAGTACCAGGTGACGAGCGAGCGGTCGACGTACCCGCTCCCGCGGCCGTTCGTCGTGCTCGCGACCGAGAACCCGCTCGAGCTCGAGGGGACGTACCCGCTCCCCGAGGCGCAGGTCGACCGGTTCCTGATGCGGCTGGCGATCGGCTACCCGACGGCCGACGAGGAGCGCCAGATCCTCGAGCGGCGGCGCGCCCGGAAGGTCGAGGAGATCACGGTCGCGCCCGCGACCTCGCCGGAGCAGTTCCGGGACCTGCAGCGCGCAGCGGAGGAGGTCGAGCTCGAGCCGTCGATCGCCGGCTACCTCGTCGACCTCGTGCGCGCGACGCGGGGGGACGTCCGCGCGGAGGTCGGCTCCTCGCCCCGCGGGTCCCTCGCGCTCCAGAAGCTCGCCCGCGCCCGCGCGCTCCTCGCCGGGCGCGACTTCGTGCTCCCGGACGACGTGAAGGCGCTCGCGATCCCGGCGCTCGCGCACCGCATCACCGTGAAGCCGGAGCCCTGGATCCGGGGGGTCCGAGGCCGGGACGTCGTCCAGACCGCGCTCGAGCGGGTCGCGGTCCCGAAGGTCCACTGAGGCGCGATCGCGGGACTACCCCGCGTAGTCGTCGATCTCGCCGCCGTAGAGCCCGTGTCCGTAGAACCACGCGATCACGCCCGTGCCGAGGAACGGGGCCCCGCTGCCGAGATCGATCACGATCGAGTCGTTCGCGGAGAGCGCCGTCCCGTTGGACGCCCCCGGGGCGAACAGTTCCCAACCGCTCGACGCGGTCTCCAGCATGCCGCTCGAGACCGGGGTCGACGCGATCACTTCCCCCTGTCCGTCGAGCACCGCCAGGGCCCCGGGCGTGGCGCCGACCTCGACGCCTTGACAGAAGGTGCCGCCGAGGTTGGTGGTGCAGGTGCTCGCTCCCACGCCGATCGAGCCGATCGTGAGGAGCGAGAAGTTGAGCGCGACCGTCAGGGTGGCGTCGCCCGGAAAGCAGCCCCCCGATTGTCCCGGGGAGGCGCCCGTGTTCTCCCCCGAGGCGCACGCCCCGATCACGGGCGACACCGGACCGAGCGCGAACCCCACATCGCCCGGGGTGGGCGACGAAAGCGGCCCGCAGTCCGAGGTCCCGCCTGCCGAGCCGACCGCCCGCCCCGAGCTCGCGTTGACCTCAGCAAGGACGCTCGGCTGCTGGGCGGCGCCGGTCCACCCGAACGGATCGCACCCGTCGTACCCGACCTGCCACTGGGCGTCGGGGATCGCGAGGCCCGATCCCCCCGGCGACGCGCCCGTCATCGCCGACAGCGCGAACGTCGTCGTGGCGTTCGGGTGAGCGCCGAGGTACGCCGCGCCGGTCTCGTTCCAGGCGGCGGCCGCCGCGACCGGGCTGTCGATCACGGACTCGGGGATCGCGACGTGCACGAGCGCGTTGGCGTAGCAGGTGCCGTTCAGGCTCGATGCCGCGACCGAGCTCGCGCCGGTGACCTGGACGAACACGGCGTAGGATACCGAGAGCGACTGGTAGAGGAACCCCCACCAGGGCGCGAGGCCCCGCGAGGCGTTGCCGTCGTACGCGGGGATCGTGACCGCGGTCGACGCGCCGGCGACGCCCACGGCGGAGCACCCGAACGCCCACGGGGCGTCCGAGACGGAGGCGTACGAGTGGGACTCGTTCGAGTCGAACCCGTAGACGTCCTCGAGATTCCACGGTCCGCCCGGCTGCTGGTCCGCCTCGGCCTCGCTCGCAGACCGGGCCTGAAAGTAGGACACCGGGGACGCGGCCGGGGGAGTCGTCGCTCCGGGCGACCCACCCGACCCGAAGGCGTGGGCGAAGACCCCGGTCGCCACCAGGACGCCGAGGACGATCGCCGCCAGGACCACGACCGCCCCGATCGCGACCCCGCTCCTCGAGCGCGCCGGCGGGCGAACGGCCGGCCCGATCGCGCCGGAGTCCCACGACGGCGGCGAGACCGCGGGGTCTCCGGCGGTCATGGGGGCGGAAGGCTCGAAGTCCACTTGAGCCCGTCGAGGACGCACGTCCCGAGACGGGGAACCTTCCCGGGAAAGGGGTCCCGGCCGGCCCGGCAGGTTCGGAAACCGTTTACGCGACCGCCCGCCTAGGGGTCGGGATGACGCGGCGGGCGGGCGCCTCGCCCCCGATCGGGGTGCGACGCTTCGGGCGCACCTTCGCCCTCGCGCTCGTGACGAGCTCCCTGGTCGTACTGAGCTCGATGATCGTGGTTCCGGCGGGCCCGACCGCGCGGGCGGCGGAACCGGGCTCCGGCTCGGGGACGGCGCTCGCCTCCTGCTCCCTCCCGGCGGAGTCCGGTACGTGCGGTCCTCGCGCCGCCGCGACGCCGGCCGAAGGAGGAAACTGGACCGTGGGCCAGATCCTCGACTGGGCCCCTTCGGCCGCGCCGGCCGCGCCCGCCGGGTCGGGAGCGGGCCTCGCGGCCGACGGCCCGACCGGCGAGGCGGTCCTGTTCGGTGGGAACGTCGGCGGGAACCTCAGCGCGACCACGCAGCTGTACGATGTAGCGAGCGGCCACTGGACCGAGCCGACCCTCTCGCCCTCGCCTTCGGCCCGCAGCGACTTCGCGTTCGCCGCGGATCCCGCCGACGCGGAAGCGGTCCTGTTCGGCGGGGTCGTCAACGCCCAGACGATGCGCGTGGACCGCGCCACCTGGCTCTTCAGTTTCTCGACCGATTCGTGGACGAACATCTCGAGCCCGTCGGCTCCGCCGGCCCGCGAGGACGCGGCATTCGCGGTCGATCCGGGCACCGGACTCGCCTACCTGTTCGGCGGGGAGAACCTCGACTTCTCGACGACCAGCTCGGTGACCTACGACGACCTCTGGAGCTTCAACTTCACGAGCCACGCGTGGACCCAGGTCAACGCGAGCGGGACCACCGTGCCCCCGCCCCTCTCGGGCGCGTCCCTGGTGTGGAACTCGGACCCCGCCGGATTCCTCCTCTACGGGGGCTGCTACCCGTGCACCTCCGATGTGTGGAGCCTCTCCCCGGGAACCGACGCGTGGAGTCTCGTCACCCCGCTTCCCGGCGCCGCGCCCGCCCCGCGCGAGGAGGCCGCGTTCGCGGCCGATCCCTCCCTCGGGTGGGATCTCCTCTACGGGGGCACCGACGGCGCCGTGACGTGGAACGACAGCTGGGCCTTCCGCCCGGCCACCGACGCCTGGCTCGAGCTGACCCCGGACGCCTCGCCCGGTGCGCGGGCCGACGCCGCATACGCTTGGATGGCGGAGACCGGCAACGCATCGTTGCTGTTCAGCGGGGGGAACCTCGCGGCGCCCGCGGTCCCCGATCTGTGGCAGCTCGCGGCGACGTCGAACCTGACGATCCAGGTCGACACCGCCGCGAACGGCACCGGGATCGGCGGGGCGATCGTCACCGTCGACAACCGTACGCTCGACGCGGACGCGTCGGGAGCGGCCACGGTCGAACAGGTCGATCCCGCCGCGACGAACGTGACGGTGGTGGCGCTGGGCTTCGCCGGGGCGAACCTCTCGTTCTGGTTGGCGCCGGGCGCCTCCGTGACGCGGACGATCTCGCTCGGTGCCGTGGCCGATGCCCGGCTCTCCGTGCTCGTCATCGGACCGAACGGGTCGGCGGTGGCCGGCGCCGACGTCGTGGCGAAGACCCTGGGCACGGTCGTCGCCGCGAGTCCCCCCTCCTCCGCGGATTCGGGCTGGGCGAACTTCACCGACGTGCCGACCGCGCTGCCCGTCCCGCCCACCAATCTCACCGTCACCGCCGCGGACGCGTACGCGGACTGGACGACGATCCATATTGTCCCCGGCGCGACCGAGGTCGTACAGGTGTCGCTCATCTCGTATCCCGAGCTCGAGATCCACGTCGTCGGGGAGCTCGCCAACCTCTCGATCGTGAACGTCCGCAACGCCTCGGTGTTCGAGATGGACAGCGATCTCGGGCTCACGTCGCCGTCGGGCTGGCTCAACACCACGTCCACGGCGGCGGGGACCGTCCCGCTCTACGTCGTCGCCGACGGATTCGGGCCCCTCGCCGCCCGCGTCTCGCTGCCCCGCACCGGCCCCGCGCCGGTCCTGCTGGTCATGACGGGGGATGCGTTCGGGACGATCCACGTGGTCGTGCGCGACGCGGTCACCGGTCTACCGGTCGCCGCCGAGGTGCGCGCCACCGCGTCGGTGGCGACGTCGAGCGTCGCCGCGACGGGGGCGTCCCTGACGAACGACACCGGCGTCGCCGTGCTGGCCCTCCCCCAGGCGTTCTACTGGGTGAACGTCTCGGCCGCGAGCTACGTCTCCCAGTCGTCGGGGCCCTCGGTCCGCGTCCTCTCCGGTCTCACGGTGAACCTCACGTTCGCGCTCGTCCCCCGTCCGGGCGCGACCGTCGACGTGCTCGTGCGGGACGGCACGACCGGTGCCTCGATCCCGGACGCGGTGGTCGCGATCCCGTTCCAGCTCGACCATCCGACCTCCGCCGGAGGTTGGGCGAACTTCACGAACGTGCACTTCGGGCTGCTCCCGGTGGTGGTCAGCCACCCGGGCTACGTCACCAACACGACGAACGTCACCTTCACGATCGGGGAGGTCCTCGATCCGCTGCTCGTCAACCTCACGCCGCTCCCGCCGTCCGCGATCACGACCCCCACCCCGTGGGGGGGGTTGAGCGCCGGCCTGTCGGCAGCCTGGCCGTTCCTCTTCCTGCTGATCGTGGTCGGCGGGGGCGTGGCGCTCTACCTGTTCTCGCTCCGGATCCCGCGGCGCGAGACGCCCTCGGGCTCGCGGTGAGCCCGGCCGGCGATCCTACCCGCGTTCGCGAGCGCCCGCGGCGACCGGCGCCGCCGAGGCACCGGTCGACCCCGCGGCGGCACTGGTCCGGAGGACGCCGATGACGACCGCGACGCCGAGGATCGCGCCGATCCCGACGGCGAGGAGCGCGGAGGCCGGGCTCCCGTAGAGCAGGGCGAGGACGATCCCCCCCGCCAACAGCCCCGTCAGCAGCGACGGAAATCCGGGGAGCCGGCCGGGGGGCGGGGGCTCCGGCCGCGATCGCTCCGCGAGGACCTGGACGAAGGCGCTCGACAGCGGCAGCTCAGGGGGCGCCTCGGGGACGCGCGACGGCTCGACCGCCGGGAGCGGGTCCCCGCGCCCCGAGGCGGGGCGGACGATCGCCAGCAAGGTGCCGAGGAGCGCGAGCCCGGTCAGCGCGACGAACGCGGGGTCGCTCGCGCCCGCGAGGGGGGCGAGGCTCGCGGAGCCGCCCGCGAGCGCCGACTCGAGCGCGTGGAGCTGGCTCGAGATCACGTCGAAGTACGCGAGGACCCGGTCCGAGGCGAGCGATGCGGAGCCGAGCGCGGGGGCCGCGGTCGTCGCCGACAGGAGGACGAGCCCATCGGTGCACGCGAGCGCGAGCCCGACCACGCGCGTCCCGAGTCCCCCCTCGTAGAGCGCGGTCCCCAGCAGGACGACCATCGGGCCGGCCGCGAGCGCCCCGAGCGCGATCCCAGATCCGCCGACGGCGGAGAGCGCCCCCGATCCGACGACCGATACGACCGCGAGCACGAGGAACAGGTACACCCCGGCGGCCCCGAGGCGGGCGACCGGGTGGTCGGTCAGGTACGGGAGGACGACCAGGACCGACGCGATCGCGAGCACGCCGAGGGCGACCGCGGCCGCGGCGGCGTCGACGCCCAGGATCGCGTCCAGCCCGACGTACAGGAACGCCGGCACGCCGAGGAGGGCCCACGCCGAGCCCGGGAGCCTCATCCGCCGGCGGCCCCCGCCCGCAGCTGGGCGAACTGGCTCGCGACCAGGTCGGGGAGCCCGGCGCGCCCGTAGGTCGAGGTCGGGATCCCGCGGGCGCGCGCGATCTCCACCGCGCGCATCTGCCGCGCGCGCTCGGGGACCGACGAGAACTCCACCACCGACGCCTGGAACGGATCGGGGAGCGGCGGGAACTGGGCGATCGGGTCTGGGACGAAGACGAAGAGCCGGTGGCCGGCGGAGCGCAGCCGGGCGACGACCTCGATCGGCGGCTCGCTGCCCAGCGCGGTGAAGGCAAAGATCGCCGTGGGACGGGAGAGGCGGTCGCCCAATAGCTGCAGGGCGCTGCCGAACCGGAAGGTGGTCCCGGTGCAGGTCGCCGCGGCGAGCGCCCGATCGATCGACACGCTGTGATCGATCCGGCGACCGAGGGGGAGGAACACCTGCGGCTGGTCGGAGTGGAGCAGGAGCGCGACGTGGTCGCCCTGGGAGAACGCGTACCGCGCGATCAGGAGCGCGGCGTCGACCGCCTGGTCGAGAGCGTCCCCGCCGGGCAGCCCGACCGCCATCGCCCGGCTCGTGTCGAGGAGCAGCGCGATCTCGTTGCGGTTCTCGCTCTCGGACTCCCGGACGTAGAGCCGCTCGAACGTCGACCGCTTCCAGACGATCGTGCGGAAGTCGTCCGACGCTTCGTACTCGCGCAGGGAGCGGAACTCCGAGCCCCGTCCGCGCAGGTCGACCAGCACCTGGCCGAGCGGCGCCGACCGGAGGCGCTCGGTGAGATCGGCGCGCCAGTACGCGGCCTGGGGGACCGCCTCGACCGGCCAGCGTCCCTCGAGCGTCGCGATCCGGAACGCGAGCCCGATCGGGTCGTGGGCCACGACGATCACCGGGCCGATCTCGTACGCGCCCCGGCGGTCCGCGCGGTACGCGTAGGCGAGCCGGACCGGTCGGCCCGACGCCCACCACGTCGCGAGCCGCGGGGTGCCGACCACCGGACGCAGCGGCTCGGGGGTCCGGTCGAACACCTCGACGTACGCCCCCGGTCCCGGTCCGCGCTCGATCTCGAGCGCCATCGTGCCGAGGCCGTCCACGGCGAGCTGGCTCGAGTTCTCGTACCGTCGTACCGACAGGGCATCGGGCGCGACCCAGCGCGTCGCGAAGGCGAAGACCACGACCTCTCCCCCGGCGAACACGCTCACCACGACCCCGATGAGCAGGATGAGCGGGCTGACCGCGAGCGCGCCGAGGAGGAGCGCGAGGAAGCCGCCGGCGAGCAGTCCCCATCCGCGCGGGGTCAGCACGACGCGGGCGCGCGGCACTCGGCGACCCCCTCCGTCAGCGCGGGACCTTCACGCGGTCGACGGCCCCCCCGATCGCCTCGCGGAGGATGTCGGTCTCGCGCGGCGTGCCGACGTCCTTGCCGGGCGGCCGGCGAACCTCGGGGCGGAGGACGATGCGGTGGTTGAAGACCGGGAAGGCGAGCGCGCGCAGGTCGTCCGGGAGCACGTAGGTGCGACCTTCGGCCGCGGCCCGCGCGCGCGCGGCGAGCAGGAGATGCACTCCCGCCCGCGGCGACGCACCGATCAGGATCCGAGGATCGGTCCGGGTCTCGCGCACGAGATCCGCCGTGTACTCGAACAGGTCGGGGGCGACGTGGGTCGCGGCCAGCCGGCTGCGCAGGCCGGCGATGTCCTCGACCGACAGCACGTGCGCAGGGGGTTCGCGGCCGGGGGCCGCGGTCTGCCGGCGGAGGATCTCGACCTCGTCGGCGCGGTTAGGGTAGCCGAGGAGGTAGCGGAACAGGAAGCGGTCGAGCTGCGCCTCGGGTAGCGGGTAGGTGCCCCCGAGCTCGATCGAGTTCTGGGTCGCGATCACGAGGAACGGGCGCGCGAGCGGATAGCTGCGGCCGTCCACCGTCACCTGGAACTCCTGCATCGCCTCGAGCAGCGCCGACTGCACCTTCGGAGGCGCGCGGTTGATCTCGTCGGCCAGGACGACGTTCGCGAAGATCGGGCCGGGCCGGAACTCGAACTCGTGGGTCCGCGCGCTGAGCACAACGTTCCCCACGATGTCCGACGGCAGCATGTCGGGCGTGAACTGGATCCGGTGGAACGTCAGGTCGAGCGCATGGGCGAACGAACGGACGAGGTAGGTCTTGGCGAGGCCGGGCACCCCCTCGAGCAGGACGTGGCCGTCCGCGGCGAGCGCGATCGTGAGCGCTTCCACCGCTCCCGAGTGACCGATCACGTTGTCGCCGATCGCAGCCTGGAGGCGAGCGAGCGGGCTCGCGGCCTCCTCGGTCGGGACGGCCGTCGGTCCGGTCACCGCGGGTGCGATGGCGCCGGAGGCGGTGGGCGCGGTCACAGCCCCTCCTCGAGCGAGGGGAGCATGGGGCCCAGCTCCCGCAGGGCCTGGTCGAACAGCGTGCGCGCCCGGTGCTCCCAGCCGGGTCGGCGCCATCGGCTGATCGGGTCGTCCGGTGCGGCGGTCTCGGCGAGGCGGGCGAGCCGGTACGCCCGCTCGAGCGTCGCCGTGGAGCGGAGGAGCCGCTGGGCGGTCGCGGGCAGACGGCGGCGCTGCCACCACCCGGGCGCCCTCGGGGCGACCGTGATCCCGTAGCGCCGACCGAGGACCACTTCCGCCCGATAGGCCGCGTAGTCGATCGCCGGCGAGTACCGGCCCGCCTGGAGCGCCTCGTACACGGCGGCCGTCGGGCCGCGCAGCCAGTCGCGGTTGGGGCGGGTCGGCTCGAACCGCGGTGGGTACCGGCCGCGATCGACCAGGAACCATACGAGCGCGGCGAGTCCGAGCAGGAGCAGCGGGATCCCGTAGGCCGCGTTCGTGAACAGACCCGTCACGGCGCTCTCGAGGCCCGTCATGCTCCGCTCCGCGTCGCGATCGGGGGAGGGGCGGGCACCGCGGCCGGCCGGTCGGGTCCCGGGGTAAGGGATCTCATGCTCGTCCGACCGTAGATCTCGTGCAGCAGGGCGACCGGGTCCTCGCGGATCCAATCGCTGTACTGCCCGTAGCGGATCGGCTCGTAGAGCTCGTACAGGCGGAACAGAAGGTCGGGGAGCTGGCCCATGTCGGTGCGCAACCCGTGCGCGAGCACGTCGCGGTCGGTCCAGTTCGGGGGCACCCGCAATCCATACGCCCTCTCGAGGTCGGCGAGGACTCCGAGGAACGCGGTCTGGACCGCGCCCGCAAAGTCACCCGCCCTCATGCGTCGCTCGACCTCGGAGATGAGTTCGCTCCCGGAGGGGAGGCGCAACGGGTGCGGCGGCGCACTCGGTGTGGGTCTCGCTACCGGTTCGGGCACCCCGCTCCTCCGGTCGATTCTCCCTTAGCCCCGCCGCCGAGTTAAGCTCGACCGGCAGTGGCCGGAGGACCCCGGGGACGCGCGGGTCCGCTGCACGGCCGCCCCGGATCCGAGACGGATCCGGCCGGGGACGCGTTCCGGATTCGCGGGGCCCGGCCCGGCATATGCACCGTCCTCGCCCGGATTCCGGATCGAACGTACCGTCGTTCGCGACCGGTTCACCGGGGGTCGTCGGGCCGGCGAGCGCGCATCGGTTCAAGAACCCGGGGGACCCATCCCACTCCCGTGCCCCGGTCGAGCTCCCCCGCCCCCAGCGGGACGGACCTGCGCGCGCCGGTCGAGCCGGAGGGCCGGTTCTCGACGGGGATCGCGGACTTCGACCGGGTGCTCGGCGGGGGCTACCGCCGGGGGACGGTCACGCTCTTCCGGGCCGACGAGTCGGTCGGGACCGAGGACCTCGATCTCCTCCTGTTCCCCACGCTGCTCAGCATGCTCTACCGATCGCGCGGCCTCGTGGCCGTGCTCCCGTCCCGCGACTCCCCGCACGCCTTCCGGTCGCGGCTCACGCGGTTCGTGACGCGGCGCCGGTTC
>DATJRX010000049.1:0-10217 GCA_035504395.1 Thermoplasmata archaeon
CGCGCGGGCGGATCTCGCGGGGGCGGACCTCTCGCACGCGAACCTCGCGGGAGCCAACCTCAGCGGCGCCGACCTCCGGGGGGCGGATCTCCAGTTCGCGAACCTGGCCGGGGCGAACCTGCAGGGGGCGAACTTCCGCGGGGCCGAGCTGTTCGCGGCGGAGCTCAACGGGGCGATCCTGACAGGCCTGGGACCGTACCAGGAGACCAACTTCGACGGAGCGGGGCTGGGCCTGGTCGACTTCCAGGACGCGGTGTGCGGTTCGCCGAACTACATCGTGGCCAACGGGGCGAGCCTCTCCCACGCGCTCTACGTGCCGAAGTCCTGTGAGCCGCCCCTGTAGGCAGGTTCGCCGCAGGTCCGGGCCAAACGAAGGAAGCGGAGGGAAACCCACCCCGAGAGATCGGTGGACTTCCGGAGGCGGCGATCCGGTGGCCCCGGACCGTCCGGGCCCGGCCCTTCCCCGGGATCGCCCGCGGCACGGGGCCCGGGCAGAACCCCTTCCATCGGTCCGAGACCCGGCCCTGACCGAGCGACGACGAATTCTCAGGGTCCGAGGTTTCCGCGACGCGGAGCACCCGGGCGTCCCGTGCGGTGCGCCCGCCATGCGAGCGCTCCCCCGGCCAGCATGGGCACCGCGATCAGGAGGCCGAGCGCGAGCCCGGCGGACGTTCCGGCCGGCGCGCCGGTCGGGAGTTCCATCGGCACGACCCCGATCACGCCGCCCGAACCGTTGAGGACGGTGACGTTCTCGGACTTCCACTCCGACACGAACACGTGGCCGTTCCCGGGGTCGACCGCGACCCCGCCGTACGGGGACCCTCCGAGCGCGGCCGACGCGACCACCTCTCCGGAGCTCGTCGAGACCGCATAGACCGCGTTCGAGAGCGGGGCGACCGCCCAGACCTCCGCGGTCGCCGCATCAAAGGCGAGCGCCGTGGCCGCGCCGGGGAGCAGCACGAAGCCGACTTGCGCGTTCGACCGCGTCGAGATCTCGCTGAGTCCGTTCGCTGTCTGGCAGGAGGCGTACAGGTTCCCCGTCGAGGGATCGAGGAGGACGTCGAAGGGGTTGCCAACGGGGGTCGGCGGGGCGCCGGCGCAGTTGATGGGAATCGTCGCCCCGATCGTGTACCCGCTCGCGGAGATCGCCGACACGGAGCTCGAGTAGTCGCCGGCCGAGTCGGCGACATACACCTCGTCGCTCGAGGGATCGAAGGCGATCCCGAGCGGCTGCTGGACGGTGCCGATCGCGACGGACGCGACCAGTGCACCGGTGCGAAGCGAGATCGCGGTCAGGTTCCCTTGGACCGGCTCGGTCGTGAACAGGACATTCTGCGTCGGGTCGTAGGCGACCTCCCAAGGCTGGCCGGGGTCCGCGTAGGTCGCGTACACCGAGTCGTTGGCGTCGGAGATGGCGGCGACGGCGGCGCCGCCCGCCTCGGCCACGAACACGGTACTCAGGGCCGCAACATAGGTGAGGCCGAACGGATTCACGCAGGTCGGCCCGAGCGAGATCACGGTAGCGATCTGGTCGGTGCTCGCGTTGACCACCACGACCGCGTTGGTCTCGGAGTCCGCCACGAAGACCTGGTCCCGGGCGGGGTCGTACGCGACGCCGGCCGGTCCGTACGGAGTCCCGTAGAAGCCGCAGGAGGACGCCGCCGGAGCGGGCACCGACGGGTCGGCCGTCAGCGCCGGAGCGCGGGCGCCCGGGGCGGAGGACGTGGCGGTCGCACCGAGCGCGGCCGCCAGGGCGACCGCCCCGAGCAAGACCGCGACAGTCGCGACAATCGCTCTCGTACGCCCGGACGTTACCATCGGAAGCGTTCTGGCCCGCACGTCACCCCCGCTCCCGACGGAGGCGCGAGTGCTCACGAGGGAGTGAGGCGGCATCGCCGGCGATGGGCCGACGGGCGAGCGTCTATTTAAAGCCCGAATCGGCTCGTCGCCCCGAGCGACCTTCCCCTAGCGTTCGACCGTCCTCGGAGGTCCAACGTAGACATCTATACGCGCGCGACCGTGTACGGTCGAGGTCGACCATGAAGTGCGAAAGCTGTGGTGCGGAACTCGCGGACGGCGCGAAGACGTGCTCGGCGTGCGGGCGCGAGGTCGGACTGGGACACCGGGCCGGTGCCGAGACGGAGCACGTGGCCCGGGAGACCGGCGCGATGCTCGGGAAGGCGGGCCGAGGGCTCGTCGGCGGTGTGAAGGGCTTCGCCTCGGGGGCCAAGAAGGGCGTCAAGGGCGACTCCCAGGACGCGAAGCAGGACGAAGCGAAGACCTGAGCGGGCCTATGGGCCGGGCTCGGCGGTAGGACTTTCGAGGGCCGATTTCCGCGGGGCGGGCCGCACCCGCGACCCGCCCTCGGGCGATCGAACCGGTCGCCGGCACCGCCAGAGGATGGAGACCGCGGCTTACTAGCGGTATCCGGCCCGGAACTCTCGGGACGGGTGGCGGGAATGGGTTGGGGATCGGTCCGCCCGCGGAGGAGGGCGGACCGATCGGGTCGGTCGGGTCCGGGAGCCTGCTCCGACGTCCTTACGGGCCGTCGGACTCCCAGGTGACCTTGAAGCCGTTGCCGGCGCTGTTGAGCGCGCCGGGCACCGCCTTCGTGTAGGCCAGCACCTCGTCGTAGGGCCAGTTGTAGTCGACGCTGTTGAGCCAGTAGATGTCGCCCGCCGGCCACGACCCGATCACGGCCGTGACGCCGCCGATCGTGGCCTTCGCGTTCGAGAACGCCACCGAGCCCACGTGCGTCAGGCCAAGGAAGCCTTCGTAGTACGGCGACTCGTCGATCCACTCCGCCGAGTTCATGAGCGCATCCGGCGCGGCGGTCTTCGGGCTCGAGAACGTCCAGCCCGCGGTGAGGTCATCCAGCGTCGTCTTGAACGTCGGGTAGCCCTTGGTGTTGTTGCCCATGTAGGTGACGGTCGCCGAGATGTGGTCGCCCGGGCTGACGGTGTTGCTCGACACGACGGATCCCGCGGGGTAGAACTCGTACCAGGCGTAGTAGCTGGTCTGGCCGTAGAAGCAGTCCGAGCTCGTCCCCGTCTGCTCCACGGACGGGCTGAACAGTCCGTCGATCCCGATCCAGACGGAGTTGCTGTCCCACGTCTTCTGCGCGTCAGGGCACGTGCTCGCCGTCGAGCCCGTGATCGTCGGCACCGTCCAGTCGGCGACCACCTTGGTGGTCTTCCAGTCCGCCGAGGCGACCGCGTAGCCGGCCCAGTTGTACGATCCCAAGCAGTTCCCGGATACGGTGAGCGGGCAGTTCAGGGCTCCGGCCGCCGCGGGCGTCAAGGCGCCCGCCGAGATCATCGTGTGGCCGTAGTGCGTCGGTCCGCCGCTCGGTACCGGCGTGCTCGACGCCGGGGCCGCCGATTGGGCCGGTGCGGTGGTCAGGACGAATCCGATCACCGCGGCCAGCATGATTCCGGCTAGGGCTATCGCAATCCAAGTTCGTGCTCTCGTAGGTGGGTCCCCCACGCGGGGACCGGGTTCCGGTATTAAGACCTGATTTGGCCGGGTCGGCGTCGCCCGGGACTCCGGCCTTCGCGGCTCCCTCCCGTGTTCACCTCGACCGGGGAGGGTCTCGCGCCGGGGCCGGTCCCGCGCGGGTACCGCGCCGGAACTCGGATTCGCGCAGGGCTTGAGACCGAGCCTTCGGGCGGACCCGCAGCGGTCGGCCGCGCGACCCGTCCCGGGCGCTTCGCCCCCCGCCGGAATCGCAAGGGGTTTGAACCCCCGAGGTAGAGGTCCGGCCGGATGAGCGCACCGGCCAGCCCGGCCATCACCTCGGGTCTCGTGATCCTGGCCATCCTCGTACTGTTCATGGCGCGCCGAACGGTCGCGCTGTACTACGGCTCCCCGTACAGTCCCACCCGGGTCTTCGGCTACGGCGCGTTCCAGACGTTCCTGTTCCTTTTCTTCGCCGCCTCCACGATCTACGTGGCGCTCGGGACGTGGGGGTACGTGGGGTTCGCGCTCGTGGTCCCCTACGCCCTCGTCGTGGTCGGGGCGGCGATGGCGATCGAGCCTCGGGTCCGCGCGCACGTCAAGTTCGAGACGCGGTCCGACGGCCGGGTGTACTACCGGCTGCCGATCGTGATCCCCCTCCTCACGCTGATCCTCTTCATCGTTCGCGTGAGCGTCGAGATCCTGCTGTTCGGCCTCGCCGCGCTGTTCAGCTTCAGTTTCCCCACCTCGCTGCCGGTCTCCGCGCTGATCCTGCTGATCGTGGTCGACCTGCTGTACGGCGCCAGCATCGGGTTCGTGTACGGTCGGGGTCTGGCCGTCCGCGCGGCGTTCCTCGCCCGGGGCCCGCCCGCGGAAGCAGCGCGCCCGCTATCCTGAGCGGAGGACCCCCCGGAACGTTCCGGGATCGGTCGGGCTAAGACCCGGAGCGGGTCCGCCCGGCCGAACGTGCCGGGCGGAGGGTCGCTCGCGAGGACGCGCGGCCGAGCGGCCGGCGTTACACCATCGCGCGGAGCTGGTACGGGCCGGTCCGTCCGCCCCGGTGCGAGCTAAGATCGAGCAGGAACGAGGGGCTCCAGGGTCGCACTCCGAACACAAAGATCTGACCGCGACGGGTCCGCACGTTGAGGTGCACGGGGGCGCGGCCCCGGAGGCTCCCGATCAGCGGATCCTCGCCGGACATGACAACGATCCCCGCGAACCGCGCGCCGTCGCGACGCACCTGACCGAGGAGACGGAGGTACTCGTCCGGGCCTCGCCGCGGATCCACGTCGGCCCGGACCGAGGGGAACACTACGACCAGGTTCCTCCGCCCGCTCGGCGCGCCGCCGAGGAACTCGATCGCGCGAGCGGCCTCGGGCGAGAACTCCCGCGCCGGATCGTCGGAGGCCCGATCGGACCCGGTGGGCTCGGCTCCCGTGGGACCATCGGCGCCGAGCACGATCTCGGGAGGAGCGTCGGGCGGTGGGGGGGCGGCTCCCGCCGCAGCGACGATCCGGAGCGAGCGGACGAGCTCGGTCGACGGAAGGAGCTGCGGGAACGACGACCACACTTCGGACGGAGAGAGAGTCGTGGGCGGGCGGACAACGACTCGGCCGCCCGCAACGAGCGTCGCCTCGACCATGGGCAGCACAAGCCGCCAGGTCGCGCGGGCCGGGGTCTCCGTATCGGTCTCGATCAGCATCGGGCCGCCCGTCGGCAGACGTCCGAACGGCTCCGCGAACTGGGCGGACCCGGGCCACGGGTCGGGGGACGAGGGATCCGGATCGGGATCCGCGCGCCCGGGCGGGCCGACGAGAGTCGAGGTCCCCATCAGCGCGCGGAAGCGCGCACCCTCGAGCGTGAACGGGTAGCTGCGGCTGCGGATCCGCACGCCCCGCAGCTTGCTGATCTCGAGCCAGCGCTCTTCCCGCCCGTCGAAGTCCTGGGACGCGAGGAGGATCGACCCATCCACGATGTAGTCGAACCGGCTCCGCTCGTCGCGCTCGACCACGAGCAGCACGCTCGAGCCGGTGGCGAGGAGCTGGTCAAGCATGCCGCGTTCGAGCTCCCAGCGCGTGGTCGGAGCGTCGAGGTTGATCGTGGAGGACCCGAGGACGTTCTCCACGTACGCCTCCCACGAGTCGATCGCGATCAGCCGGGGGCCCGACGCCTGCCGGGCGATGTGATCCGCCACGATCGGCGGCAGGTTGAGCACCTGGCTCACGTCCACGAGGTCGCTCGCCCGCGCCTGGAGGGTCTGGCGGAGATGGTCGACGCTCAGGCTCCCGACCGAGCTGATCGTCCGGAACCGGACGAACTCGATGAGGTCGACCGGCGGCGACGATCCGTCCCCGAGCCACGGGAACTGCTGCAGCAGGGTCTCGGTCGGGACCCGCGTCGTGAGCAGGGTCCGTACCCCCTCGAACGCGGCGAGCGCCCCGAGGGCGAACGTGGTCTTGCCGACGCCGGGGGCCCCGCGTACCACGAGCGTTCCGATCGTGCGGCCCGAGAGGAAGTGGCGAAGCTCGGGCGGCATCAGCTCGGCGTGCGACTCACCCGAGAACGCCGTCGCCCGAGGATCCGGCATCGGACCCACCACGGTCGCGCGCCCTTTAGGACATTGCGCGCGCCGCCGGGCGGACCCGCGTCAATCCGGGTTGACCGCCGGCTCCTGTACTTCATCGGGGAATGTCGCCTGACGGACGGACATGGCAGCGGAATCCCCGAAGCTGAAGCGGGAGGTCGGGATGCTGGGACTGACCTCCATCACGGTGGGCGGGATCATCGGGTCGGGGATCTTCGCGCTCGCGGCCACGATGGGCTCCACCGCGGGGCCCGCGGCGATCGTCGCGCTCGTGATGCTCGGCGTGGTCGTGATCCTCCTCGCGCTCCCGTACGCGGAACTGTCGGCCGCCTATCCGATCACCGGCGGACCGTACGCGCTGCCGCGCCGGGCGCTGGGGAACTTCGGCGGATTCCTGATCGGGTGGGGGTACTTCCTCTACGCCTTCATCGGAACGGCCGCGATCATCGACGTGTTCATCGAGTACCTGGGGACGTACGTCGGCGGGGTCACCTACACCAACAGCACGGGCGTGCTCACGCTCACGTTGGCGGGCGTTCTGATCGCGCTCGCCTTCCTGGTCGCCTACACCCTGCTCAACATCGCGGGGGTCAAGTGGGGCACGGCGTTCGCGATCGTGACCACCTTCTCGAAGGTGATCCCGCTCGTCCTGTTCGGTCTCATCGGCCTGTTGTTCCTGCGGGTCGGGAACTTCACGATGTTCGGATTCTCGCCGTTCGGTTGGACCGGCGTGATGTTCGCGATGTCCCTCGGCTTCTTCGCCTTCACCGGGTTCGAGGCGGCCTCGATCCCGGCCGAGGAGGTCCAGAATCCCAAGCGGACGCTCCCGCGGGCCACGATCCTCAGCGTCGCGATCGTGACCGCGATCTACGCCCTGGTCGCGGTCGCCTTCCTCGGGGGGATCCGGTGGTTCGCCGTCGGCGTCACCCCCGGTGACTGGGGATCTACCGGCTCGCTCCTGCTCAACAACATCGCCGACGGCTGGGGCCTCGCGATCCTCGGAACGATCGTCGTGGTGGGGGCGATCCTCTCGACCCTCGGCGCCGGCGGCGACTGGGTCCTCCTCCAGGGCCGGATGCCGTACGCGATGGCGAAGGACCATCTGTTCTTCAAGTCGATGGCGCGGATCCACCCGAGGTTCGGAACGCCCGCGGTCGCCCTGATCTTCGCCAGCGTGCTCACCGGGATCGTCCTGGTCGCACTCCCGAGCTTCCCCGAGGTGGCGCTGGTCGCCTCGATCACGACCCTCCTGCCGTATGGGGCGGCGTCGCTGGCCCTGCTCGTGCTGCGACGGACCGATCCGTCCGCCGAGCGCCCCTACCGGCTCCCGGGGGCCTGGCTCGTCACCCCGATCGCGTTCGTGTTCGCCACGGTCCTGATCTACTGGGCCTCGTGGCCGTGGACGCTCGTGGGGATCTTCCTGATGCTGATGGGGGTGCCGCTCTACTTCCTGTTCACGAGTCCGTCGCTGCGCACCGTCCGGAGCGCGGTCACCGTGGGCGGGATCGTGACCACGATGGTGGTGGCCGCCCTGCTGCTGATCTATGTCGCCCCGCCCGGCGGCACCCTGCTGGGGGTGGCGGCGATGCCGCTCCTCGGGACGCTCGTGCTGTTCGTTGGCCTGCCGGCCTACTTCCTGACGTTCCTGGTGCGCCGGAGCGCGATCGCCGAGTCGAAGGGGATCCTCTGGATCGTCACGTACCTCGCGGGGATCGGGATCATCTCGTACGTCGGCGACCCGTTCTTCGTCTACCAGAACTTCCTGACGCCGCCCACGTACCCGATCACCCTGCAGCCGATGGGGCTGCTCAACCTTCCGTGGGACCTCGTGGTGCTGACCGTCTTCGGACTCCTGATGTTCGTCTGGGGCTACCGGTCCGCGCTGCGCACCCACCTCGGTCCGAGCGAAGCGATCTCGCCCGAAGCGATGGCGACCGTGCCGGCTCCGAGCTCGGCGCACGGGTGAGGTCGATCGATGAAGAACCACGCGCGGGCCGAGTGGGAGCGGCTGACGGAGGTCCTGATCCATCGCCCGGGGATCGAGATGTTCATGGGCCTGCTCGAGCCCTACTCGTTCCTCTACGAGCGGGCCTTCAGCGTGGACGAGGCCGTCCACGAGCACACCGAGCTCGAGCACGCCCTCCAGGAGGAGGGGATCACGGTCCGGCGCCTGAAGCGCCTCGGGGTCGAGGTCGCGGAGCACGAGCCGGCGCTGCTCGAGCGGGTCCGGCGGTTCGCGCTCGACACGGTCCACTACTCCGGCCCGCGCGAGATGGTCGAGCGGTCGCGCGCGGCGCTGCGGCGCAACCTCGATCGGTTCGACGCCGAGACGTTGTTCAACATCCTCCTCCTCCGCCCGTCGGTCCGCCTCGAGCGCCACCCGGGCTACCGCGTGATCCTCCCGAAGGTCGAGCTGGACACCCCGCTCGCGAATCTCTATTTCATGCGGGACCAGCAGGCGCTCACGAACGGGGGATTCGTGCTCGGGCGGATGTCGAAGCCGCAGCGGCAGATGGAACCTCGGGTCACCGGGACCCTGCTCCGCGCCTGGGGCGCCCAGATCGCCGGCGAGGTCCGTACGCCGGGCACGTTCGAGGGCGGGGACTTTTTGCCGTTCGGCGAGTTCGCGCTCCTCGGCACCGGGGACCGGACCAACGCGAGCGGGGTCCGCCAGGTCCTGTCGCTCCCGATCGGGTTCGACGAGGTCGGCGTGGTCCACCAGCCCGCACACCCCGCGATCCCGAGCGACGACCCGGATCCTATGATCGACATGCACCTCGATACCTACCTCAACGTCCCGGGGAACGGCCTCGTCGTCGGCTGCGAGGCGCTCCTGCGGGGGGCCCGCGTCGACGTCTACCGGCGGGGGCGGGGCGGTCGCCTGGTCCGCGACCGCGCGCGGAGAACGATCATCGACTACCTGAAGGAAAAGCGGTTTGAGCTCGTGCCCATCTCGACGCTCGAGCAGATGAGCTACGCGTCGAACTTCCTGTGCCTCAAGGACCGGCGGATCGTGGCCGTCGAAGTGGAGCAGGAGATCGACCGGGTCGTCGCCGGGCTCGAGACGGCCGCCCGCGCGAATCCCCACCGGTACGGAGCGCTCCTCGCGCTCGTCCGCAAGGAGCGGGAGGAGCTTCGCGAAGGTCGCGGGTTCTTCCCCCACACGGCGGCGCTGCGCGATCGCGGCGTCGACGTCGTCCCGCTCAACCTGCGCGAGATCACCGGCGGATACGGCGGCGCGCACTGCATGACGTGCGTGACCGAGCGGGCCGGGCACTGACGGTCGGCCCATGCACGAACCTACGTCCGGGGCGGCGCCCCCCGCGTACCCGCCCCACCGGGACCTGTTGTCGATCGCCGACCTCGCCGACGACCTCTCCCGACTCCTCGCGCGGGCGGAGGAGCTGAAACGGCTCCGCCGGTCCCGCGAGTTCCCGCGCCCGCTCGCGAACCGGAACGTCGCGATGATCTTCGAGAAGCCCTCGACCCGCACGCGCAGCTCGTTCGAGATCGCGGTCCAGGACCTTGGCGGGCATCCGGTGTACCTCTCGTCCTCCGAGATGCAGCTCGGACGCGGGGAGACGATCGCGGACACGGCCCGGGTCCTCGCCCGGTACTACGATGCGCTCGTCTACCGCGCGTTCCGGTGGCAGAACGAGGAGGAGCTCGCGCGGTGGGCGTCGGTCCCGGTGATCAACGCGCTCGACGACCGCGAGCATCCCTGCCAGGCCGTCGCCGACCTCCTGACGCTCTGGGAGCGGTGGGACGGCCAGTTCCGCGGCCACCGCCTCGCCTACATCGGCGATGGGAACAACGTCCTCCGCTCGCTCCTGCTCGGAGCGGCGATCGTGGGCCTCGACTTCGTGGCGGCGATCCCGCCCCGGTACCGTCCGTCGGACGAGTTCCGGGCCCGGGCGGCGGCGTTCTCCGAGCGCTCCGGCGCGTCGAGCGCGATCGTGGACGATCCGAAGGAGGCCGCGCGCGGGGCGGACGCGATCTACACCGACGTCTGGGTCTCGATGGGGGAGGAGGCCGAAACCGCGCAGCGGACGAACGACTTCCGCGGGTTCTCGATCGACGACGCGCTCTTGGACCTCGGCCGCCCGGGGGCGTTCGCCATGCACGACCTCCCCGCCCACCGCGGTCTCGAGATCACCGACGCGGTCCTCGACGGACC
>DATJRX010000050.1:0-86877 GCA_035504395.1 Thermoplasmata archaeon
TGCAGCGGGCAGGGAGGGTCCCCCGTCCGTAGCTACCCCACACGGGCATTCGGGTTGCGTTCCGTCCGAGCGCGCCGAGGAAGGTCGCCTATAAAAGAGGCGGGCCGCGGCGGCGCGACTTCGCGCTCCCCTTAATAGACGGGCGGACTCCTCCGCGCTCCGAGGGCCCGCGCCCAGCATGGTCGAGTCTACCGGCGTCGACCCGTGGGAGGCGCTCCGCGCGCTTCCGATGGGACGACGGATCGAGCTGACCGATCCCGCGGGACATGTGTGGACCGGCACCGTGGTGCCACGCCATGAGCTCTCGGGGGATCGCGTACTACCCCTGAAGCTCGAGTCCGGCTACAACGTCGGAATCCGGATCGAGCCCGGGACTCAGTATCGGGTCCTCGAGGGCGCCGGCCGTGGGGGATCCCCTACCATCCGTTCTCCCCGCTCGATGAGCGCTACGCCCCCGGCCTCACCGCAGGTGACCCTGCTCACCACTGGGGGCACGATCGCCTCGCGGGTCGACTACGAGACCGGAGGCGTGCGACCGGTCGGGGACGAGCGGGAGATCCTCGAGTTCTATCCGGAGCTCGGGGCGGGCGGTCCCGTCCGCATCGTCCCGGTCCTCGACCGGCTGAGCGAGGACATCGTCCCGGACGACTGGATGCTGATCGGCAAACGGGTCGTGGAGGCCTTCCGGGACGGTGCACGAGGGGTCGCGATCGCCCATGGGACCGACACGCTCGGGTTCACTGCCGCTGCCTTGAGCTTCCTGCTCGCCGACCTTCCGGGCCCGGTCGTGCTCGTCGGCGCCCAACGCTCGCCCGACCGACCGTCGTCGGACGGTCCGTCGAACCTGGCCGCCGCGGTGCGGGTCGCGCGCGAGGGCGAGTTCGGCGAGGTCGTGGTCGTGATGCACGCGAACCTTTCGGACGACGCCTTCTCGATCCACCGGGGCACCCAGGTTCGCAAGATGCACGCGAGCCGCCGGGACGCCTTCGAGAGCCGGAACGATCCTCCGCTCGGTCGGCTCGACGGCTCGGGCCTCCACTTCGAGCGCACGACCCGCCCGCGCTCGACTGGCCCGGCCCGGCTCGACGGCCCGCTCGATCGACACGGCGCTCTGCTCACCTTCTACCCCGGCCTTACGCCGGCCCGGGCGGCGGCGTTTGTCGACGGGTTGCGGGGGATCGTGCTCGCCGGCACTGGGCTCGGCCACGTCTCGACCGAGCACCTGCCGTGGATCCGGGAGGCGACCGGGAAGGGCGTGATCGTCGCGATGACGACCCAGTGTCTGGAGGGCAACGTCGATCCCTTCGTCTACGCCACGGGCCGTGAGCTCGCCGGGTCCGGAGTGACGTACCTCGGCGACCTCCTTCCGGAGACCGCGTACGCGAAGCTCCTCTGGGCGCTCGGGCACGGATCCACCCCGGCCGAGGTCCGCGCGCTCCTGGAGGCGGACGTCGCCGGCGAGTTCGAGTGGCGCCACCGCCCCGAGGTCGCGCCGTGAAAGCCGGGCTTGAGGTCCACCAGCAGCTCGAGGTGGGCAAGCTGTTCTGCGCCTGCCCGGCCGAGCTGGGCGAGGAGGTGCTCGGGGACTTCGTGCGCCGTCTGCGGCCGGCGAGCGGCGAGGACCAGCAGGTCGACGCCGCGGCCGCGTACCAGGCGGGTCGGGGCCTGCGCTACCGGTACGAGATCGCGCCGAACAGCTGCCTGGTCGAGCTCGACGAGGAGCCCCCCCACCCGCTCAACGCCGAGGCGCTCGACGTCGCCCTCACCCTCGCGCTCCTCCTCGAGGCGCGGATCGTGGACGAGATCCAGGTCATGCGCAAGATCGTCGTGGACGGTTCGAACACCTCCGGTTTCCAGCGGACCACCCTCGTCGCGGTCGACGGCCGGCTCGAGGTCGGCGGGCGGGAGCACGCGATCCTGTCGATCTGCCTCGAGGAGGACGCTGCCCGGAAGATCCGCGAAACGTCCGAGGAGGTCACGTATCGGCTCGACCGGCTCGGGATCCCGCTGATCGAGATCGCGACGGGGCCGGACATCACGAGCGGTGCCGAGGCCCGCGAGGTCGCGGAGGAGATCGGCGCCCTCCTCCGGGCCACCCGCCGGGTCCGCCGGGGGATCGGGACGATCCGCGAGGACCTCAACGTCTCGATCGAAGGCGGGCACCGCATCGAGGTGAAGGGCGTGCAGGAGCTCGGCATGATCGCGACCTACGTCGAGCGCGAGGTCGCGCGCCAGCGGCAGCTGATCGACGTCGCGGCCGAGCTCGCGCGCCGGGGCGCGGAGCGCCCGGTCGGCGAGTGGGTCGACGTCTCGGCCGAGATCGGCACGCCGGCGAGCGGCCCGCTGAGCCCGTCCGCCCGCAAGGGAGGCCCGGTCCTGGCGCTCCGTCTTCCGAAGTTCGCGGGGCTGCTCAAGTCGCCGCCGGGGTCGGACGAACGCCTGGGTCGGGAGCTGGCGGACCAGGCCCGGGCGACCGGCCTCCGGGGCCTTCTGCACTCGGACGAGCTCCCGGGCTACGGCCTTGACGCCGCGGCCGTTGCGCGCCTGCGCTCGATCCTGCGGCTCGGGGACTCGGACGCGTTCGTCGTGGTCACGGATCCTTCGCCGGCGCGCGCCGAGGCGGCCGTGCTCCGGGTCGCGGCCCGAGCGGCGGCCGCGCTCGACGGCGTACCGGGGGAGACCCGCGATCCTCTGCCCGATGGGCGCACCCGCTACTCCCGCCCCCTGCCGGGGAGGGACCGGATGTACCCGGAGACCGACATCCCCCCGATCCCGATCCGCCAGGACCACGTGGCCCGACTCCGGGACCATCTTCCCGAGCGGCCCGGTGCGCTCCGGGAGCGTCTTCAGCGAGAGACGGGCCTGGACGCGCAGGTGGTGCGGCAGCTCGTCGGGGGCGACCTCGTGGACCCGTTCACCGCCCTAACCGCGGCCGGGTACGCGCCGGGGATCGTCGCGCGGCTCCTGATCCAGTACGTTCCCGGGGTCCCGGTACCGGAAGGCCGGCCGCCGTTCCGACCGTCGACCGCCCTGCTCGAGGCGGTGCTCGGGGGAGAGCGTGCGGGCCGGTTCGCCAAGGAGGGTATCCCCTCCGTCCTCGCCCAGCTCGCCTCTGGCGCTCCGGACGTGACGACCGCAGCGGCGCGCGCCGGGTTGGCGGGGTTCGGGCCGAGCGAGCTCGAAGCCCTCGTGGACCACGTGGTCCAGGAGAATCGGGAGCTCCTTCGGACGCGCGGCTCCGCCGCGTTCTCGCCGCTGATGGGGGACGTCATGCGCGAGGTACGGGGGCGGCGGGACGGACAAGAGGTCGCGGAGGTCCTCCGACGCGCGATCGCACGGGTATCGAGCGACGGGGCTCCCTGAGACGCCGGAGGATCCCCGAGCGATGCCGCCCCGACCGACGCTCCGCGCCGTGGTGACGGACGTCGACGGCACCCTGACGGACGACCGGCGCCGCCTCGATCCGGAGGCGATCCGCTGGGTTCGCCGCCTCGAGGAGCATGGGGTCCCCGTCGTGCTGGCGACCGGCAACGTACTGCCGATCGCGCTCGCGCTCCACCGTTCCCTGGGGCTCTCCGCCCCGATCGTGGCCGAGAACGGGGGTCTGATCTATCGGAAGCGGGACGGTCGGGAAACGGTGGAACGGCTGGCCGATCGGTCGATCGCCCTCCGGGCGCTCCGCGCCGTCCGCCGCGCGGGGCTCGACGCGCGACCGCTGTTCACGGATCGGTGGCGGGAGACCGAGGTGGCGATCGAGCCGACCGTGCCGGTCGTCGCCGTCCGTCGGGCGATCCGGCCCCTCCCGGTCCGGGCCGAGGCGACCGGGTACGCGGTCCATCTGATGCAGCGGGGCGCCGGGAAACGGCGCGCGCTCGACCGAGCGCTGGACGACCTCGGGCTCACGCTCCGCGAGTGCGTCGTGCTGGGGGACGGCGACAACGACGTCGGAATGCTGCGGGCGGCCGGGTTCGGGGTCAGCTTCGCTTCGGGGAGCGCGGCCGCGCGCCGGGCGGCCCGGTACGTCGCGCGGTCGCCGTTCGCCGCCGGTTTTGTAGAAGGGCTTAAGGCCAGCACCGTGTTGGCACGCCCGAGTTCCTGACCGGGAGGGAACCGACGGTGCTCGTGGGACAGTGCGCAAGGTGCGGCGCCCCGGCCACGCTCGGCTGCACGAGCTGCGGACGGACGTTCTGCCGCGGCTGCCTCGATTCGGAAGAGCGCATGTGCGCCGACTGCGTCGCGGCGCAGAAGAACGCGAAGAGCCCGGTCGCCGCCCGGATCCCCCCGTCCCGCCGGATCGCGGGGCGCGCGTCGGCCCGCGTGGGCCGGGTTCAGTAGTCCGAACCGGGCAGAACCAGACGACCCTTCGGGGTCGCCCGCCCGACGAAGACGAGCCCGACGCCGACCATCCCCGTGACCAGGCCGAAGCCGAGCGCGGCCCACGCGTAGGTGCCCATCGTCGGGCCGAACCAGATCCCGGCGACGGTCGACCCCCCCGCGGGGGCGATCATGTGGAGCCCGAGATTCACGAGGACCCCGAGCCCCCAGCCGAGGAAGATCATCACGCCGGCCGCGAGGAAGTATCCCGCGCGTTCGTCGCCGCCGTAGTCGGTCGGAGGCACCGCGGGGGTCTCCTGCAGGTCGACCACGCCCGAGCCTGAAATCGGGGGTTATAGGCGTTGCCGTCGAGCGGCCGGAGCGCGGCGCAACGACCCCCTCGCTGCGCGTCGAGGGGGCTTTATTAGGCAGGGGCCGGCGCACGCGGTACCCACCGCGGAGCGGGGGACGGCGTCCGAGTGATCCCGAGCGACCTGGTCAACAATCTCTGGGTGCTGCTCGCCGGCCTCCTGGTCTTCCTGATGACCATCGCCGTCGGGTTCCTCGAGGTCGGCGAGCTCGGGGAAGGCCTCGCCTACAGCCTGTACAAGACGGTCCTGTTCACCGGTCTCGCCCTGGTCGTGATGGCGATCGTCGGGTTCAACACCGCGTTCGCCCCGACCTGGGGCGGCGTCATCGGGAACCCCTTCTACGCGAACGGCTTCTTCCTCGGCGGCTTTTCGACCTCGGCCGTCAACCCGGTCTCCGACGTCTGGTGGTCGACGAGCGGTACCGGTCTCACGACCGGCGTCTACTTTCTGTTCGAGACGGCGTTCGCGGCCGTCACGCTCGCGCTGGTCGGGGTCGTGTTCTTCCGGAAGGTCAAGACCGCCGCGATCGTGGCCTATTCCGTCGTCTACTTCGTGATCCTCTGGAACCTCCCGGCAGCGTGGATCTGGAACCCCTCGGGTTGGCTCGCCAAGATGGGGATGGTCGACTTCGCGGGGGGCCTCGTGGTCCACGGCGCGGCCGGGGCCGCCGGGCTCGGGGTGATGTACCAGATCTGGCGCGAGGAGCGGGCCCGCGGGGCCCGCGAGGCGATCCCCGTGCCGATTCGGATCAGCCCGGGGTGGCTCACGCTCGGCATCCTGCTGCTCTGGCTCGGCTGGTTCGGGTTCAACCCGGGCTCCGTGCTTCAGTTCAACGACGAGGCCGTGGTGGTCGTGCTCACTACGTTCCTCGCGGCCGCGACCGCGCTGTTCTCCCTGACCGCGACGCTCTGGTGGCTCGGCGGGAGCCGGCCGAGCCTCCTCAACGCCGTGAACGGGATCCTGATGGGGCTCATCGTGATCACCCCGCTCGCCGGGTTCGTGAGCCCGGGAAGCGCGATCGTCCTCGGGGTCCTGTGCGGCCCGGTGTTCTACCTCGGCGAGGTGATCTTCGGCCGGTTCCGATGGTACACCGACCCGGTCGGGCTCCTACCCGGCCACCTCATGGGCGGGCTGTTCGGCGTCTCGATGATCGCCTTCTTCGCGCAGACCCAGTTCGCCCACCCCGCCGGAGCGGCCTCGCTGCCGAACGGCCTTCTCTTCGGGGGAGGGATGGCCGCCGTCCACCAGCTCGGGATCGAGGAGCTCGGGATCGTCGCCGTCATGGTGGCGATCTTCGTCCTCTCGTTCGCGACCGCTTGGGTCCTCGCCCGGGTCTTCGGCGGGATCACCGAGACGGGTACGCCGAGCGCCGACGCGTGACCCGGCCGAGCGAGGTCGTCGCCGACTTATAGTCCGCGACCCTCGTCGGTCCAGGCTGTGGGGTCAGCCGCCGCTCGCCCCGGGCGAACGGGAACTGCAGCACGCTGCCGATGACCCCTGATCGAGGCAGAACGTGCTCGGAAACACGGCCCGTCAGGGAGGGGGAAACGCGCCGGCGAAGGTGCTCGCCATACCGGATGAGCTGCGGCAGCGTCTGACTCCGTGGGTGGACGTTCGCGAGGTCGGCGCGGACGGGTTCTGGGCGTGGCTCGCGACGATCGTTCCCCTGCTCCCAGCCCCATCGCCCCCCGGGCAGAGCCCGGAGGCACCGGAGCGCCTCCCGGAGGACCGCGTACGTCAGCTCGCGCGCGACCTGGTGGACTGCGCTCGGGCGCGGGCGAGGCTGACCGTGATAGCGGACCACTACTACACGGACAACGTCGCACTCGCCCGGCGTCTCAAGGCGTTGGAGGCGTCGCTCCGGTCGTTCGCGACGGTCGGTCGTTCGGCGGAGACCGTGCCCGATCCCGAAGCAGAGGAAGCCGCCGGCCGCTACCTTCCCGGCGGATCGAGGTGAGACCATGCCCGCTCCATCGCTCCCGGTCCGACGTGTCGTGGTCGGCTTCGACGGCTCCGATGCCTCCGGTCGAGCCGTCCGTTTCGCGCTGTCGTTCGTGGGCGATTCCGCGTCCGAAGTTTGGCTCGTGCACGCGTCCAACGCGCCGCGGACCGTGGCGGAACCTCGGACGGACGAGGAACGCGACATCGAGGCTCAGGCGATCGCCGCCACGCTCGAGCGCACCGCCCGGGAGAGCGACCCGACGCTCCAGCGGGTCCATGTGCGCGTCGCGGAGGGCAGCCCCGCCGACGTGCTCCTCGCGGTCGCGGACGAGATCCGCGCCGACCTCATCGTCGTCGGGACGCGGGGGCTGCGGGGGGCGGCGCGGGTCGTCCTCGGCTCGGTCTCACAGACCGTGGTGTCCCGGTCGCCGCGGCCCGTCGCGGTGGTCCCCTGAGCCCGCTACACGGCCAGGGCGATGTAGATCACGACCACGAGCACCACGACGAGAAGGTAGGCGAGATACTGACCCAACCGGCCCGGCATGAGGGCGGACTTCAGCGCCTCGGAGATCGCCGCGGCGGCGGCGACGAGATCGTCGTAGAATAGCTTGAACACGTCGAGCACCTCGAGGTCGACGTTGTACGGCTCGGGGGTAGCGAGGCCCGCCTGCGTGACCGAGCCGACCGTGGCGCGGACCTCTCGCGTGCGCAGGATCGACCGGAGCATGATCCGGATCCCGGTACTGTAACCGAACGAGGTGTACGTCTCACCGGTGCGCGCGCTCTCGGAGCCCGCCATCCAGGTAGGGACGCTCCGAACTCCGCGCGACCCGCCGAGGGCGTAGTAGCCGAGGGCCACGACGGCCCCGGCGGCCAGCCCGATCGGCACCATCGGCGGAGACAGGATCCCGAACGGTGAGCCGGACAGGATCGACCATCCGCTCGGAACGGAGAGGAGCGCCCCAACGGGGACTCCCACTGCGTGGCCCGAGAACGCCGAGACGCAGGGGGCGAGCGCGCGGAGAAGCCAAGGGGCTCCGACTCCGAGGCCGACGACGACGGCCCCGACGAGCCCGACCACCGTCCCCAGGCCGGCGGCCCGGGTCGCCGAGGGACGGTCCCGCGGCTTCCACAGGATAGCGAAGCCGACGAACTTGACCATTGCGACCGCGATGAGTCCCGCCGCGAGCGCGACCGCGGCGCCGGCGAGGAGACCCAGCAGTTGCGCCCCCGGCGTCGAGAACCGGTACGACTGGAACAACGCCTCGAGCACCATCCACTCGGAGACGAAGCCGGCGAGCGGGGGCGCGGCCGCGAGGCTGAGCGCGGCGACCAGCGTGCCGCTCGACTCCCCCGGATCCGAACCTTTCACCGCGCCGGCGACCCCCGTGAGGTCGAACGTGTGAGCCGCATGTTCGACGTAGCCCGCCGAGAGGAAGAGGGCGGTCTTCGCCACCGCGTGGGCGATCGCCTGGTAGAAGGCGGCGAAGAGCGCGAAGACCGCGAGCTCGGTGAGGCCGTACGACTCGGCGACCAGCGCCGTGCCGAGCGCGACGAGCACGAGCCCGTTGTTCTCGATCGTGCTGTAGGCGGGAAGCCCCTTCGTGTGCTCGCTCACCGACGCGAACAGGGCCCCGAGGAGGACCGAGATCGCCCCGATCGCCAGGGTCAGCCCGCCCCACCAGACCTCGGGCGGGCCGAGGGAGCTGACGACCCGGAACAAGCCGTACGCACCCGCGAGCGTCAGCGTCGAGCTCAGCACCGCGGACGCGTTCGACGGGGCGGACGAGTGCGCGATCGGGAGCCACTCGCTCAGGTGGAACGGCGCGACCCCCATCTTGAGCCCGAACCCGAGCAGGGCGGTCACGAACGCGAGGCTCGCGAGCGTTCCGCCGAGGCCGGTTGCACCCAGCTCGAACGTGCCGGAACCCGCGCGGAGCGCGGCGACCGCGATCACCACCAGCAGGGTGCTTCCCTCGCCAAACGCGAGGAAGACGAAGGCGGCCGAGAAGACCCGGTCCGTCCGTCCTCGCGCCTGGAGGATCATCCCGTAGGACGCGAGGGTCATCACTTCCCAGCCGATCAGGAACAGGAGGAAGCTCGACGCACTCACCAGCAGCGCGATCGCCGCCAGCGTCAGCCCGTAGCAGAACGCGAGCAGCGTCGACCCCCGATCGTCGTAGAAGATCGAGTAGGAGCTGGTCGCGATCCAGACGACCGACGCGGCGAGCGCGAAGAACGCGGAGAGCCCGTCGAGCCCGATCCCCTCGGGGTCGCCCAGCGGCCCGGTCCACGCGAGGCCTTCGATGCGACCGAAGGCAAGCTCCAGGATCGCCGCCACGAGGAGGAGGATCGAGGCCCCGAGCGCGACCGTGTAGCCGGCCCTGCGATGCGCGAGCGCGACCGGCGCCGAGAGGAACAGGCCCACGACCGCCGCGCTCAGGAGCGCGCCCTCGGCCCCGAGCGTCACGGGCCGCCCTCCGTCCGGGACCGACCGATGAGCCGGAGCAACGCGTCCAGGATTTCGATGGGCGGAGGCGGGCAGCCGGGCACGTACAGGTCGACCGGAACGATCCGATCGACCGACTCCGCGAGGTCCGGACCCCCAGCGAACACCCCCCCGCCGATCGCACACGCGCCGATCGCGATGACCGCCTTCGGCGCGGGCATCGCCTCATAGGTGCGGCGGAGCGGCTCGGTCATCGCCGCGGTCGGGACCCCGACGACGAGCAGCACGTCGGCGTGGCGCGGCGAGTTCGTGAAGAAGATCCCGAGCCGGCTCGCGTCGTACTGCGGATGGGCGAGCCCGAGGACCTCGAGGTTGCAGGCCTGACAGCTTCCGACGTCCACGAGGAAGACGTGGAGCGACCGTCCGAGCCCCCGGAGGGGTGCGCCGGTTGGCAGGGGGGCGCCGGCGGGCGGATCCGAGACCGCCCGCGTCGGGAGCGCCGACTCGATCGGTCCGCGGAACTCGAGCCCGTGGGCGAGGCACCGGGCGCACCGGATGCAGCGCCCCGGATCGACTCCTGCGGCTGAGATCGCACGGACCGGACACCCCGCGATCGCAGAGTCCGAGGGCGGGCGTCCGTCGACGCTCCGGGGAGCCCGCCCCGTCGGGGGGACCTCGTCGTCCGTCGCGCCGGTCGATGGGTAGTGCGTCGTCAGGATCCCCCGGCGCGCGGCCCGGCCCAGCCATCCCGACACGCACCTCACCCGTCCGTTTCGGCGAACAGAAGGCCGAAGCTCTCGAAGTCGAAATGGAAATCCGTGAACACCGCGTCGCGAAGGGAGGCCGCGAAGACCGGCCAGTTCGCCTGGCTCGGGGTACGGACCCCGAGCGCCCGGATGCGGTGGTCGGCGATCGTGACGTCGTACACGAGGTCCCCGCTGGGGGCCTCGACGCGCGCGAGGCCCCGGCCGGGGGCGAGCGGAGCCGCCGGAGGCTCGGGCGGTCCGCCTTCGGCCGGCCACCGGTCGAACAGCTGCTCCAAGATCAGCCGGCTCGCCCGGATCTCCGCCCCGCGCACGAGCACGCGGGCCAGCGCGTCGCCCGCGCTCTCGTTCGGAAGCGCCACGAAGAGGTCGAGATAGGGGAGCGTGGGGACTCGAAGTCGATCGTCCCAACCGACTCCGCTCGCGCGCAGCGTCGGACCGACCGCGCCCCCGCGCACGACGTCCGCCCGCGAGAGCGGACCGGTCGACTGGATCCGGTCGATGAAGGTCCTCGACTCGAGGAACAGCTCCCACAGCGCGTCGAACTCCGACGCGATGCGATCGAGTCGACTGGCGGCGGCCCTTCGGTCCCGGGCGTCCAAGTGTCGGGCCGGTCCGCCGGGCAGGAGCGCGCCGAAGAGCCATCGGTGGCCGAAGATCGACGCCTGGAGCCGGAGGACCTCCTCGCCGAGGGCATGCGTCTGGGCGAGCCCGACGTTCTGGCTCGCCGCCTCAGCGATCCGCGCGATCAGGCGGAGGTGGTTGTAGATGCGCTGGAGCTCCTGCGCGAGCACGCGCACGAAGAGCTCGGGCGTCGGGACCCCGCGTCCTTCCGCCGCCTCGCCCGCCGCGAGGAAGGCGGCGACGTGCGACGCGCTCACGCTGCCGGCGGTCCGCTCTACGCGGAGCGCGGCGTCCTCGACCGTCAGCCCGAGGGCGCCCTCCGCGATGTGCCGCGCCTTGAACCCGCCGACCGGCGAGACCGCGAGGATCCGCTCGCCGTACGTCCGCAGGTCGAACCGACCGGCTTCGGGGACGCCCATCGAGATCGGACCGTAGGGGAACGTGAACGTCCCGTACCCGTCGATCGACGCTTCGGGAGCCAGCGGTCGGGTCCCATCGGCGGAGCGAGCCGACCGGGGCGCGGGACCGAACGGCCCCGGTCGCAGGACGGCCACGCCCTCCAGGTAGTCGTTGTAGAGCTCGAACGCTCCATCGTCGGGTCGGAACGCGAGCGCGCGCTCACCCGAGCCGGGCGCATCCCGCGGCTCGACCCGCCAAGCGAGCCGCGTCACGGTCCACTGCCCCCGAGCAGCCGGGTCGCCGAGCGGAGCGCCGGTGCGAGGTACGGCAGGGCGGCGACTCCGATCGCCAGCGCGACCGCGACGTTCACGTACGCGAGCCCCCAACCGGATCTCTCGTGCGGCGCCGACTCGGGCGAACCCGGCGGCCCCTCCCCCCACACCATGCGACCGATCTGAAAATTGATCCCGATGAACGCCAGCAGGATCGCGGCGGCGAGGACGCCCGCGATCCACAGTTGTCCGATCGCGATCGCACCGACCACGATCAGGAGCTCTCCGACGAACGTTCCGAACGGCGGGGCCCCGGTGACCCCGGCCGCCGCCAGCACCCAGGCCGTGCTGGTCCAGGGCATCCGGTGACGCAGGTCCCGGACGTCCTGGATCCGGCTGGTGCCGGTCTCGCGGAGGACGTTGCCCGAACAGTAGAAGGCCGCCGACTTTGCGAAGGCGTGCGCGACCAGGAGCACGAGGACGCCGTAGAGCGCGATGCCGCCGATCGCGACCCCGACGATCGCCAGCCCCATCACCTCCATGCTCGAGTACGCGAACATCCGCTTGAACGACCGCTGCCGCTGCAGGAGGAACGCGGCGACGATCGAGGTGGCGAGGCCGAACGCGAGCACGAGGTCCGTGACGCTGGCCGGCACGGGTAGCGCGAGGACGCGGTAGACCCGCAGAAAGGCATAGAGCGCGGTCGGGAGGAGCACGCCCGAGAACATCGCCGAGACCGGCGACGGCGCCTCCGAGTGGGCGTCGGGGAGCCACGTATGCATCGGGAACAATCCGACCTTCGTCCCGTATCCGACGAGGGCGAGCACGACCGCGGTCTGGATCGCGAGGCTCGCCGCAGGGGGGTCGGCGGCGAGCGTGTACGCGTTCAGCGTCCCGGTCGCGGAGTACAGGAGGAGGAGCGCGAAGAGGGCGATCGTGAGGCCGGCGGACGCGATGAGCGTGTACCGCCACGCCGCCTCGACGCTGCTCGGCCGACGCTCGAGCACGATGAGCAGCGCGCTCGCGACCGTGGTCGCCTCGACCCCGATCCACATGAGGCCGAGGTTGGAGACGACCAGCGCCAGGATCATCGCGAACGCGAAGGCGTTCAGCAGCGCGTAGTAGACCTGCGGCGTGAGGAACGGTCGGTGGACGTCCTCGAGGTAGCCCTTCGAGTACCAGACCGACGTGAGGTAGACCCCGGCGACCATGACCAGGAATACCTCGCTCAGCGGGTCGACGGCGAGGTACGCGCCGAACGTACCGGTGGACGCCGCGGCGAGCAGCGCCAGGGCGGCGACGACGGTGACCAGAGCCCCGACGCGCGACGCGGCTTCCGACCAGCGCCGGAGCGGGACGACGGACAGCACGGCGGCGCAGCTGGGAGCGGCGAGGACCAGGAACAGGCCGAGGGTCGTGACCGAGGGGCTCATCCGGTCAGCTCCGGGGTGCTCGCTTCCTCGGGCGATCCGGTGACGTCACGCTGGATCGAGAGGATGATCCCGACGAGGACGACCCCGAGGACGTCGAGGAATACGACGACCTCGACGAAGAGCGGGAACGCCTGCGAGAACAGGGCGCCGGCGTAGACGACCGCGTTCTCCTCCTCGAGGTAGCCGATGACCTGGACGATCGTGGTCGAGCGGGTGGCGAGCATGAAGAGCCCCTCGACGAGGAGGATGAACGGGAGGGCTGCCCCGGTCTGGGGGAACAAGGGAGCGAGGGTCTCCTGGAAGACGAACCATGCGACGATCGCGAGCGCGACGGCGCCGAGGGCATGGCTCGTCACCCGCTGGGCGGCTCGCACCTCCCGCACCCGCCACCGGAACGCGCGGATCTGACGGCGGAGGATGTAGGGGATGACCGCCGTGCGGACGGCGATCGTAAGGGCGGCGAGGATGGCGAGGTCGACGCTCCGCTGGGTCCACGCGAGACCCGCCAGGAGCGCCCCCAACAGCAGCGACTGCAACGCAATGCCCCGGATGAGCGGGTCGACGAACGACTCGCTCTGGAGATAGAGCGCGGTGAGCAGGATCCCGACGCCGACGAGGGCGATGACCTCGGCCGAGCCTTGCACCTACGGCACCCCCAGGACGGCGAACGCGAAGACCGAGAGAACGGCGAGCGAGAACGAGAGGGCGAGGAAGTCTCGAATCTTGAACAGTCGCACCTTCGCCAGGGTCGCCTCCAGGGCGACCATGATGACGACGAGCAACCCGAGCTTCGCGAGGAGCAGGACCAGGTTGAACAGCGCACCGGGGATCGTCGGGGCGGTCGAGAGGCCCCACGGCAGCAGGAAGACGTTGAGGAACACCGAGTAGAGAAGGAATTGCTTCATCCAGCCGTTCCACCGGAACAGAGCGAGCAGGCGACCGGAGTGTTCGTAGATCCGCCCGTCGTCGATCATGCCCAGTTCCATGAGGCCCGCGCTCTCCACGGGGAGCTTGCCGGTCTCGGCCAACAGGAGCAGGAAGAACGCCGCGGTGACGAGCAGATGGGTCGGTGATAGGTAGGCAGAGGTGGACGCGGTGAGGACGTTGTTCGTGACGTACGGGTTGTTGGTGCCGCTGATGAGCGCCACCGCGAAGAACACCATGATGAGGGTCGGCTCGGCGAGGGCGGCGAACGAGACCGTTCGGCTGGCGCCGAGAGCGGCGTAGTTGCTCCCCGAGTCGACGGCGGCGAGGAGCGTCACGATCCCCGCCAACCCGAACAGGAGTCCGCCCCCGAGGAAATCCACGGTCGGTGCGAACGGGATCGGGTAGGGCGTGATGATCGGAACGACGACCGAGATCAGGAGGTACGCCCCGAACGCCACGAATGGGGCGACCACGAACACGCGGGACGCCCGACGGGGAACCAGGGTCTCCTTGCGGAGGTACTTCGCGAGGTCCCGGTACGGCTGGAAGATCGAGGGTCCGGTGCGCGACTCGGTCCAGGCCTTAGCGCGGGCGGCGATCCCCGCGATCAGGGGAGCGAGCAGGAGGACGCTCGCCGCCTGAAGGACGTTGACAACCTGCGCGGTCCATTCCATTCCTGCCCACTCCGTTTCGGGGAGCAGGCGTCATTGGCCCCACGGCAGTTTGCCGGACCAGCCGGCCGGCGGACGCCTCCGCCGATCCTCCCTAGAGGTGGCCCTATTAAGCCATGACGGCCGGACGGGAAGCGAGGCGTGCGGCCGGCAGAAGGAGGAGCGCTCCCGCGAGGCAGAACATCGCCGAGATCCCGAACGCGAGCGGGGCCGAGACGTAGGTCCACAGCGCTCCCACTAACAGAGAACCGGCGAGGATACCGAATCCCTGCACCATCCCGAGCCACCCGAACGCTGGCCCGACCAGCGGCCCGGACACCTGGCGAACGAGCCACGCGGACTCGGCGACGCCCTGGAGCCCGACCTGGACGCCGGCCACGACGAACGCGAGGACCGCGAACACGATCCCGGGGGGGCTCGCGAGGAAGGCGTCCACCGCCGCGAACAGCACGAACGACGCGCCCACGAGCAGGACGCCGGGCGCGCGGTCCGCCCAACCGCCAACCGGGACCGAGAGCCCCGCGAAGATGAGGTTGTAGAGGAGGTACAGCAGGAGGGCCGCGACGACCGTGCCGGCCACGGAGCCCCCCACCGACGGGAGGAGGTTCTCGCCGACCCGGAGCAGCGCGAGCAGGATGCTGAAATACCCGAGTCCGAAGACCGCCTCGGCGACGAGGAACCAACGGACGGGACGCGGGAGGTCCCGCCATCCGGGGTGTCGTACGGCGACCGGGTCGGTCCGATCGGGGGCCGCGGCGTCGCGGACGACGACCAGGAACACGACGACGGCCACGAGTCCCGGGATCACGGAGATCGCGAAGATCGTGCGGAAGGCGCTCGTGCCCAGCCAGAGCACCAACGCGATCGCGACGGCGGTCCCCAGCACCGCGCCCGCCGTGTCCATCGCCTGTTCGAGGCCGAAGGCCAGCCCCTGATGCTCAGGCGCCGTGGCGTTCGCCACGATCGCCTTCTTGATCGGCTGGCGCGAGCCTCGGCCCAGCCACGCGGAGACTCGGAGGGCGAGGACCTCGGGCCAGAGGACGGCGAGGGCGATCAGCCCGTGACTGACCGTGGTCGCGAGGTACCCCCACGACCCCCGTATCTTCCGGTCCCGGCCCGTCGCCCACTGGGTCCCCGACGCGACCTGGACGGCGCTCTGCGCAAACTGGGCCGCCCCGTCGACCAACCCGACGATCAACGGCGATGCGAACAGCACGAAGGCGAGAAAGAAGGGGAGGACCGGCAGGACCATCTCGTAGGACCAGTCCGAGAAGAGGCTGGTCAATGAGACCGCCCACACATCCGGCGCGATCCGGGAGATCCCTCTCCGTCCGTCCCGCGCGGCTGGGTCTACCCCCATCAGCTCCCCGGACCGCGTCAGAGCCTCATGGCGATGCCGCGCGGCGCGGCCCCGCGGGATAACCGTATGTACGACGCATCGCCATGGGCGGTCGGCGATGGGGCCCGCCTAGCCAACGCCGCCCAGCGGATGATGGCTCCTACGGCAGTGTTCGATGCTGACCCGATCCGTGCATCCGCCGGCGGCGCCGATGCTCGTAGCGCTCCGTCGCCTTCGTGAGATCGCGGACGCGCTGGGGCAGCCGGACTGTCGGGACGCGATCGACGCGACGCTCGCGACGCTGCCGAAGGGTGTGCTCAAGGTCGCGGTGCTGGGGCAGTTCAAGCGGGGAAAGTCGTCCCTGCTGAACGCTCTGGTCGGCCGCGATGTGCTTCCCACCGGTATCCTACCGGTCACTTCGGTCGCGACCGAGGTCCGGGAGGGCCCGGGCGAGCTCCGGGTCGCGTACGCCGCGGGAACCACGTCGCAGGAACCGATCGGGCGCATCGCCGACTTCGTCTCGGAGGAAGGCAACCCCGAGAACCGCCGGGGGATCTCGCGCGTGGAGGTCGCGATCCCGCTGCCGGGCTGGGCGCGCGACGTGATCTTCGTCGACCATCCGGGGGTGGGCTCCGTTCACGACGCCACGACGCGCGAGGCCCATCGGCAGCTCGATGGCGTCGAGGCCGCGGTCTTCGTGCTCTCGCCCGACCCGGTGATCTCCGAGGTCGAGCTCGCGTTCTTGCGACGCGCGACCGAGCACGCCACCCGCTTCTTCTTCGTGATGAACAAGGTCGATCTCATCGGGCCCACCGAGCTCGAGTCGGTCGTTCGGTACACCGAGCGCACGCTGGTCGAACGCGCGGGGATCTCACGGCCGCACCTCTACCGCCTCTCGGCCCGGGCCGCGCGCCGGATCCGTTCGAGGGTCGCGCCCGCGGCCGATGGGACCGCCGGTTTCCAGGAGCTGTCCGCCGATCTGGCCCGATACTTGGGCGAAGAGCGCGCGCAGTCGATCGCGGCGGTGGGCGAGCGCCGGGTCGAGCAGTTCGCCCGTCGCATCGCCGGCATCGCGGAGCTGGCGCTTCGGAGCGCGGCCGCGTCGCGCGAGAGCTTCGAGGCGACCTCGCGTGCGCTCGATCGCTCGGTCGAGGAGCTCCGGACCGAGCTGCGGGCCGCCGACGCCTTGTTGGACCAGGACCTCACCGTGGCGCTCGAGGCCGTCACGGCCCGGTTGGCTCGCTTCCCGCTCGACGCGGGCGGGGCGATCGTCGCGCGACTCACGGAGGTGATGCGGTCGTCGACCGCGATCGCGTCGGGCCGGCTCGTGCGGGAGTTCGAGGAGGCGTTGCGAGACCTCGTGCTCCCGCGCGCGGCCGAGATACGGGCGACCCTCGAACGGCAGCTGGGCGACGCCCTGCGCGCCGGCTTCGAGCGCCATCGCCGACGCGTGCGCGCGCTGATCCGTCACGTCGAGGACACTGCGACCGGGTCGTTCGGGGTCCGGCTCTTCCCGATCGAGGCCGACGCCCCGCTGCCGGACCTCCCGGGATATCGCCCCGGCGTCGCAGGGCTTCTCGAGGGGACCTTCGCAGGGCAGACCGTGCTGATGCTGCCGGCCGCCCTGGTCCGAGGACGTCTCCGGGCGCGCCTGACCCGGCTCGTCGCGGAGGAGCTCGACGCCCAAGCGGGGCGGATCCGATCGGATCTGGTCGACCGAGGGACCGCCGCGGTCCGGGGGTTCCAAGGGCAGGTCGCGACCGAGGTCGACCGGAACGTCGCCTCGATCGAGGCGGCGCTTAGGTTCGGCCGCGAGCAGGATCGAACCGGGGCGGACGTTCGCGAGGATTGGCGCCGGCGGCTCGAGGGCTGGCGGAGCGAGTCCGAGGCGCTCCTCCGGCGTTCCCACGCCGGACCCGGCACCGGCGGGCCCGAGCCGGGAGGAAGGTCCGATGCGGCGAGCGGATGAGGAGGTTGTTCGCGCAGTTCCGCCCACCGGTGGGCCCGATGAAGTGCGCCGCACTACGACCGAACCCGTCGAGAGGGGAGCATCCAGCGACGAGATGACATCGACCGGCCTCGGGTCGCCGCCGGGGAGCGCCGTGCCAGAGCCGCCAGCGGGCGGCGAATCGTCCTGCAGCCTGCTGGCCCCTTCCGGGGCGGACGAGATGATCCCGACGGCTCGAGCTCCAGGATCCGTCCTCACGGACCTGAACCTGGACGCCGTCGTCGCGGCGCTCGTCCGGGGACGCGAAGAGTACGACCTAGGTCCCCTCTACGAGTCTCCGCCCACCGCGACCGCGACCGTGCGCTATCGCCAGGACGCGGTCCGCGATCTCGAGGACCCGGTTCTGCGCTCGGCGTGCCTCGCCTTCGCGGCCGGCATGCGGCAGTCCCGGGTCGCGTTCGCGACGGCGGAGCGTCGCACGCATCTCCTCCAGCGAGCCCGGATCCAACTGGACGCGGTGCGCGCGTACGCTCGGTCGGTCGCCGAGTTCGCCGCGGCGCTCGGGCCGTTGTCGCTTCGCTCGAGCGGCTGGCAGCGGCTCCGCGCGTACCTGCGGGCGTACGTCACGTCGCCACGGTTTCGGTCGTGGCGGGCCGAGGCCGACGCGATCGACGGGGCCATCGCCGAGATCCTCTTCCTTGTGCATCTCAAGGGCCGACGCGTCACGATCGCGACGCATCGGGGAGAGGTCGACTGGGGGGCCGAGATCGAGCGGACGTTCCAGCGCTTCGAGCGGTCGGAGGGGAAGGACCGTCGCTTCCGCTGGTCGGAAGGACCCGACCTCGACCCGGTGGAGGAACAGATCGTCAATCGGGTCGCGGTCCTCCACCCCGCGCTGTTCTCCCGCCTGGTGGCGATCGCGCGGGCCGCGGCCGGACAGCTGGATCCCCGGATCGCTCGCGCGGACCGGGAGGTCCAGTTCTTCCTCGCGTACCTCGAGCTTACCGAGCCCCTCCGAGCGCGAGAGTTCCCGTTTGCGCTGCCGTCGCTCGTCGACCCCGGAGACGGCGAATCGGTCGAGGGACTGTTCGATCTGGCGCTGGCGCTCCGGACGGCGGCCCCCGACGCCCGGGTCGTCCCGAACGACTACGCGATCGAGCCCCCGGAGCGGGTCCTCGTGGTCACAGGGCCGAACCAGGGGGGGAAGACGACGTTCGCGCGCGCGTTCGGGCAGATCCACTTCCTGGCGGCCCTCGGACTGCCCGTGCCGGCCCGACGGGCCCGGGTGAGCGTCCCGGATCGGATCCTGACGCACTTCGGGGTGGCCGAGCGGCTCGACCAGGGCCACGGTCGGCTCGAGGACGATCTGGAACGGCTGCGGTCCTTGCTGGACGCGGCGACGGCGTCGACCGTGGTGGTCTTGAACGAGAGCTTCACGGCGGCGACCGTCCAAGACGCGCTGGCCGTCGGTTCCGAGGTCCTTCGTCGGGTCTTCGTCCGCGGTTCGACCGCGGTCTGCGTGACCTTCCTCGACGAACTCTCCCGGCTCGGGCCCGAGACGGTCAGCCTCGTCGCCGAGGTCGCGCGAGACGATCCGAACGTCCGAACCTTCCGTCTGGTGCGGCGACCCGCGGACGGGCGAGCGTACGCACGGGCGCTCGCCGAGCGGCACGGGCTGGCCTACGAGTCCCTCGCGCGAAGGCTGACGACATGAAGTCGCGCCTACTCCACTCCGACCGCGTCTACCGGCTCGACGATCCCCTGCCGCCGGGCGCCGACGACCTCGCGCGCGACCTCGGGGTCGATGCGCTGTTGGACGCGATGGCCGGCGGCGATCCGTTCGTCCGGTCCGTCGCGCGCCGGGTCGTGCTCGATCCCCTGCTCGACCCCGAGGAGATCCAGAGGCGCCTCGACGCCCTTGACGACTGCCGGGCCCAGACGGCGGCGGTACGCGAGCTCTACGCGATCTGCGGCCGGGCGCTCGCCCGCGCTCGCGAGTACTGGGGGTTCGGGGACTTCCCGGACTCCGTGCTGTTCCGATCGGCCCGCCAGCTCGAGGGCCATGCCGACGCGCTCGAAGAGCTGCGCCGAGTCGCGGACGGCGCCGGCGCCCGGTTCCGCTCCACCGCGTTCTCCGAGTTCTTCGCCCGACTCCGCGCGGAGCTGGACGACGCATACCTCGCGACGGTTCGGTCGCACCTGGAGCGGCTCGAGTTCCGCGACGGGACGTGGGTGTCCGCCGGGTTGGGACCGGGGCTCCGCCCGTCGGGCCACGTCCTTCGGCTCCCGATCGAGGAGCGCCGTTCCTGGTGGCAACGACTCACCGGTTCCCGACGCTCGAATCTCGCGTTCGAGATCGGAGAGCAGGACGAGTCGGGGGCTCGGGCGCTCGCTCGTCAGCGGGAGAAGGGGATCGCGTCCGTGGCCCGGTCGCTCGCCCGATCGAACGAGCACCTCCATGCGTTCTTCGAGACGCTGCGCGCGGAGCTCGCGTTCTACCTCGGAGCGATGAATCTGGAGACCGCGCTCCGAGCCCGGGGGGGACTCGTGGCACGTCCCGATCCCCGGCCCGAGGATCCGGTCGCGTGGAGCGCGGAGGGCCTGTACGACGCCGGGCTCGCCCTCCGGTCGTCGGTCCCCGTCGTCCCCAACGACCTAGCGGCCGACGGCAAGCGGCTCGTCGTCATCACGGGAGCGAACCAGGGGGGAAAGTCGACGTTCCTGCGGGCGCTCGGGCTCGCCCAGATGCTCCTGCAGGCGGGCTTGTTCGTACCGGCGCGCCGATTCCGGGCGAGTCTCGCGCCGTCCATCGCGACCCATTTCCCGAGGGAGGAGGACCCGACGATGGTACGGGGCCGTCTCGACGACGAGCTCCAGCGAATGAACCGAGCGACCGGTTCCCTCCACCGGCACAGCCTCCTGCTATCGAACGAATCGTTCGCGTCGACCAACGAACGCGAAGGGTCGGAGATCGCGATCGAGGTGGTCCGTGCCCTGGTCGATTCGGGGGTTCGGGTCGTGGCGGTCACGCACCTGTACGAATTTGCAGGGTCCTTGCGCTCTGCCGATCGGCCGGACGCGGTCTTCCTGCGCGCCGAGCGCACGCCCGACGGTCGGCGCACGTTCCGACTCGAGGTCGGGGACCCGCTGGCCACCAGCTTCGCCGCGGACGTGTTTGCCCGGGTGTTCGGCGAGCCGCTGCCTCCGATCGCGTCGACCGCCGGGGGGTTCGAGGGCGGAGAGCCGCGAGCTCGCTGACGTGCGGAAGGTGAACGGGACGAATAAGTTCAAGAACTCGAACGGAGAGCCAAGGCGTAGCATGGTACAGAGAGTCACGGATTATGTAGCCCACGCCACGTAGGCGCGGCTCATGGCAGCCGCCGGGACCGACAAGCCGCCCTCCGAGCCGACCAAAGACCCGTTCTGGGCTCCCGCCACCGTGGTGGGGCTATGTGGATTCGGAACGACCACGATGATCGCCGGCATGGCGATCGCGACGAACGGGGCCAACTGGGGCGTCAACAACGCCGCCGTGTTCCCGATGGCGCTCGCCTTCGGTGGCACCGCCCAGTTCGTCGCGGGGATCGTCATGCTCCGCCGGGGCGAGATCTTCCCGGGCTCCGCGTTCATGGGATATGGCGCGTTCTGGTGGGCTTTCACCTTGTTCCTCAGCGGACTCGCGGGCAGCGCCTTCGGGGCCTTGGCGCCGTACGACATCGCCTGGTTCATGGTCGTGTGGGCGTTGTTCACGCTCACGTTCGCGATCAACTCGCATTATCACGGCCCGGGGATCGCGTTCGTATTTTGGACGCTGGTGCTCGCCTTCGTGCTGCTGGCGATCGACTTCGGACTCCTGGGTGCCGGCCACACGGTGTCGAACGGACTGTGGGAGGCGACCGGGATCGATACGTTCATCTGCGGATTCGCGGCGTGGTACGTGGCGACGGGATTCATCACGGCCCAGCACCACCAAGGCCGGAAGGTCCTGCCGTACTGAGTAGGTACGGGGTGCCCGTTGGATCGCCCAGGCCAACCCTTTCCTCGCGTTCGGCTGGATTCCCTAACTTGGGGTCCGGGGTGGACGGGCGAAAGGACGCTCCATGGGATCCGGATCGGCACCGCTGAACCGACCGGGAGGTCGGTCGGGAGGGGTCGGACGGTCACCCGGTCAAAACGAGTCAAATACTCGAGGGGAATGGGACCATCGGCTGAGGGGTTAGCCGCCGCGAGCGACAAAGCTCGCGGAAACTGCAGCGCGCTGCCAATGACCCCTGGGAGGCAGCGCAGGTGCTTGGCTACGTGATTCGCGGAGCGAAAAAGGGCGAAGAGCACGTCGAGTCGAAGTCGATCCCTCCGGATCTGCGTCGGAGCCTCTCACCGTGGATCGACGTGGACGAGGTCGGAACCGAGGGTTTCTGGCTCTGGCTGCGGGCGGTACTTCCCCTGCTACCGGCGCCGACCGAGGCCCGCGCCGGCTCGATCGCGCTTCGTCCCGTCCCCCGTCCGGTGCCCGATCGGGAGCTGCATCGCCGTTTCCTTGAGAACGCGCGGGAGCGCGCCCGCCTCGCCGTGATCTGCGATCAGTACCTGCGCGACAACCAGCTTCTGGCCCGCCGACTTCGGGCCCTGGAGGGAGCCCTCCGCGCGTTCGAGTCGGCCGGTCACCGGGTCGAACTGCCGCGCGACGATGACGCCGCCGGCGCGGCGACGCGCTATCTTCCGGACCGGTCGCGTGCGGGCCGGAGCGCGGGCGACCGAGGGCGGTGACGAGCGTGGGGACGACTCGGAGTCCCGGACCTGGGCCTAGCCCGGCCGAACCCGGGGTCGCGTTCCGCGGATCGACGGGCGAGGCGCGCGAGAGCCCGCGGTACGAGATGCGCGACCCGGCACTGCGCGTCCTCGCCGCCGCGGCGGTGGAGGACGATGGCCGAGTTCTCCTGATCCGGGAGGAGGACGAGCCGTTCCGGAAGAGCTGGGTGGTTCCCCAAGGCGATCCACGCCCGGGGGAGTCGCTCGCCGAGGCGGCCCGACGCGAGGCGCGCGAAGAGGTCGGCTTGGATGTGGAGATCGACTCTTTGTTGGGGGTCTACGAGGCCTTCTCGCCGACCCCGACCGACGCCCCGCGCCATTGGGTCATCGTGGCGTTCCGCGCCCGGCCGGTGACCGGCTCGGGGGTCCGGCCGACGCCCGAAGCGATCGACTCGGCCTGGATCCACCCCCGAGCTCCACCCCGCCCCGTTCCGCCGTTCGTTCGGCAGATGCTGCGCGACCTTGCGGCCCGGAGCTAGCGAGGGGGGCCCGGCTCGCCGCAAACGGCTAACCGAATCCCGCGATCGCCTTCGCGTCCTTGGGGCCGGGCCGCAGGGGGGGCTTCCGCAGCTCCTTCGGGCACTCGACCAGCCGCACGAGCGGGGCGGATTGGACGATGTAGGCGGGAAGGCCCGTGTTCGGGTCGTTCCCGGCGCGCAGGATGTTCATGATCTCGAGGCGGACCTCGATCACCGACCCGTCCTTGAGCTTGAGCCGGACGCGCCCGTCGCCGCCGACCGTCTCGTAGTCGACGATCTCAGCGTTCGAGAGATCGGGCGGGGGTCCCTGGGGGTTGCCCATCATCGGGCGCCCCGCGCCGCGACCCGCGCCTTCAGCACCTGGCGGGGGTCCTCGCCCCCGACCGTGATGCCGAGCGAGACGCACGTGCCGATCACCTGGTTGATCTTCTCCTCCTTCGAGCGCCCGTGCAGGTCGTCGCCCTTGGCGTCGGCGATGCGGCCGACCGCCTCGAGGCTCACGTCGCCGATCGTCTCGGTCTTCGGCTTGCCGGACCCCTTCTCCTTCTTCGCTTCCTTGAGGAGCAGGGCGGCGACCGGCGGACGACCGACCACGAGGGTGAACGCGCGGGTCGCCGGGTCGACCCGGATGATGACCGGGACGCGCATCCCCGCGAACTGCTTCGTCTCCTCGTTGATCTTCGTGACGACCTGACCGACGTTCACGCCCAGGGGCCCGAGCGCGCTCCCGAGCGTCGCCCCGGCCGCGGCCTTCCCGCCCTCGACGAGGACGCTGACCTCAACTGCCACTCTTCCCGCCTCCGCGTTCCAGCATGCGCACGTGATCGCCCCGGACCGTGACCGGGATCGGGACGACCGCCTCGATGAGCTCCACCGTGATCTCCTCCTTCGTCTGGTCGATCTTCTTCACGCGGGCCTTCTCGCCCTTGAACGGCCCCGAGATCAGCTCGACGATCGCGCCCTCGACGAAGCCCTCGACCGTGATCTTCGGGACGAGCAGGGGCTCGACCTCCTTGAGGGTCGTCTCCCCGTCGACGAGCCCGCGCGCCTTGCGGATCCCCTTGAGCATCTCGCGGACGCCCTCGAAGCTCATCCCCTCGGCGAAGACGTAGCCCCGGAGCGACGACGGGACGAGCATGGCGAACACGACGTCCGGCTTCTCGTCGGTCCGCGCGAGCAGCGTGTCGGCGACCTCGCGCTCGTAGCCGCGGCTGGTCTTGATTGCGAGGACCGCTTGGCGGGCGACCGACGCGAGCGTGAGCTTGAGCGGGGTGCCGCCGTCCCCGTCGGCGACGCTGAGCCGGATCTCGACCCGATCCCCGTACCGGACCCCGACCGGCGCCGTGATCTCGAACGAGAGCGGCACGCCCGCGCCGGGCGCGATCGCGACCGGCACGGAGATCTTCCGGGCGAACAGATCGGTCGCGGTCCTCTTCCCGGGAGGCACCCAGCGCACTGGCCACTCGGCGCCCTCGCCGGGGTAGGTGGACGTGTAGGCGACCTCGATCGAGACCGGGACCGTGAGCGGCTCGGCGGCGCGGCTCGTCAGCACGGCGCTGAGCGTCGTGACCGTGCCGGCCGTGACCTCGCGGGCCGTGTCGTCGGCGGCCTTCAGCGTGAGCAGGGCGGAGACCTGGGGCTTGGGGGGCGTCGGGGCGACCGCGGCGGCCGGGACCGGGACCGCGGCGGGAGCGGCCGGCTCGGGCTTGCGCGGGGGAGCCTCCGTCGGTCCTCCGGACAGGAGGCCGATGCCTTCGTCCTCGTCGGGATGCTCTACCATGGGGGACCCCTGGGCCGCGCCGAACCTACAGCCCCGACAAGAAGTTTGCCCAGAGCCACGGACCGAACTCGGAGAAGAAGATGTACAGCGCGAAGCCGGTGAGCCCGATGAGGATGGCCCCGAGCCACGTCACCTCGAGGACCTTGACGTACTCCTCGGAGGTCGGGCGACGCGCCATGCGAAGGATCCGTCCGTACTTGCCGTGGCCGAGCGTCCGGAGCCGTCCGTCGAACGTCTCCTGGGCGCGTCGCGCGCGATCGAGGAACGCCATCTTCGCTTACCGAGAGGGGGTCGTCCGGCGGTCCCGGGAACGGTTCCCGGGAAGGGCCCGACGGGGTCCCCCGACCGTGGCGGGGTATTTGAAGGTCATTACCGGCGCCGCCTCCGTTCCCGACCATGGGCCCGGAGGTATTGAACCAATGCCCCGAACGGGATGCGGCGCGCGGGACCGGTCCGACCCGGGCGGAGTCCCGGGGTGCTAGCGGACCGACTCGATCTCGTCGCGCGCCGCGCCACCCCGTCCCTTGCCGGACGCAGGCGCCGCGCCCCCGAAGATCTGCGGCGACTTGACGCCCGTGACGACCAGCATCACGCGGATCGTGCTCTGCATGGTCGGGTCGACCGCGGCCCCCCAGATGATCCGAGCGGTCGGGCTGATCGTCTTCTGCACGACCTCGGCCGCCTTCTGGGCCTCGCTGACCGTCATGTCGGGGCCGCCGGTGACGTTGATGAGCGCCCCGGTCGCTCCCGCGATGTCGACGTGGAGCAGCGGCGAGTTGATCGCCTCGAGCACCGCGTCCTCCGCGCGGTTGTCGCTCTCCGACTCCCCGATCCCGATGAGGGCGACCCCGCCGCCCTTCATGATCGTGCGAAGGTCGTTGAAGTCGAGGTTGACGAGGCCCGGCCGCGTGATGATCTCGGTGATCCCGCGGATCGCCCGGGCCAGGACCGAGTCGGCCACCTTGAAGGCGGTCTGGATCGGAAGCCGGGGCACGAGCTCCAGGAGCCGGTCGTTCGGGATCGTGATCACCGTGTCGATCGTCGAGCGGAGGCGCTCGAGGCCCCACATCGCGTTCTCCGCGCGCACGAGGCCCTCGGAGGCGAACGGGAGCGTGCAGACCGCGATCGTCAGCGGGTTGCCGCCGTTCGCGTCCTTGGCGCACTGGGCGACCACGGGGGCCGACCCGGTCCCGGTGCCCCCGCCGAGCCCGAGGGTGATGAACACCATGTCGGAGCTCTGGAGCGCCTTCTTGATCTCGTCCTCCGCCTCGCGGGCCGCCTGCTCCCCGACCTGGGGGAGCGCGCCCGCCCCGAGGCCGCGGGTCAGCCGGCGGCCGAGAAGGATCTTCTTCGGGGCGTGGATCGTGAGCAGGTGCTGCGCGTCGGTGTTGCATGCGATCATGTCCGCACCCGCGAGCCCCTCCTCCGCGAGCCGATTGATCGTGTTGCAGCCGCCGCCGCCGCAGCCAACGACCTTGATGTTGGTCTTGAGTGACGCGAGGACCGCCTCGAGCTCGGCGTCGTCGTTCGATGGGGGCGGCGGGACCTCCGGTGCGCGCTTCGAATCGGTGGGAAGGTGGGACAGAATCTCCTGAGCCAGCGGTCGCATCACGGCGGTAACCCTATCGGCCGATGAGCCGGGGCCGGATTATAAAGCGTGGCTCGGAGTGCGCCGGCGAATGGAGTACCCGGAGTGGGCCCCGCGCTACGAGCGGATCCGGTCCGAGTTCGGCTTCCCGATGGCGGCCGAGGAACGGTCGGCCGCTCGGCTGGTCGAACTGTTGCCCGAGCCGGCGCGCGCGTCCGGCATCGCGCGGGCCGTGGCCCGCCTCCGGGACCGGGAGGTCGTCGTCGTCGGGCTCGCGCCCCGCGCCGGTCCGCCGCCGATCTGGCGCCTCTCGTCCCCGGCGGCGGCGAGCGCGGTCGTGGCGGCGGACGGGGCCACCGGAGTATGCCTCGACGCGGGGATCGTGCCGGCGGTGATCGTGACCGACCTCGATGGACCGGTCGCGGCGGAGGTCGCGGCCAACCGTCGGGGCGCTCTGGCGGTGATCCACGCCCACGGGGACAACGGGCCCGCCCTCGAGGAGTGGGTCCCGCAGTTCCCGGGCGAGCTCGCAGGCTCGTGGGCCGGGCCCCCGACCCCCGAGCTCCTCGACGTCGGAGGCTTCACCGACGGGGATCGCGCGGTCTGCCTCGCCGAGCACGCCCGCGCGCGCCGAATCCTCCTCTGGGGCTTCGCGTTCGACCGGGTCGAGGAACCCGATCCCGTGGCGTTGGCCCGGAAGCGGGCGAAGCTCGCCTGGGCGCGGAGGATCGTGTCCGACCTCGCGCGCATGACCCCCGTACCGATCCTGGACTGGCGTCCGGACGGCTCGCTCGCCGCTTACGGGGGCGGCAGCTCCGACACATCGACCAAGTAGACGACGTCGAGCCCGTTCGCGTAGAGCGGCACGAACGGGGCCGACTGGAACCACTGGATCGCCTGCGCCGAGAGCGGCGACGCCGCGCCCGACGGGTTGAGCGCGACGCCGCCGTACATCACGGAGTCGACCGCGACCAGATCGATCGACCGATTCTCCTCGGGCGCCTGGGAGCTGAGCAGTTCGGCCCGGGCCTGCGACCAGTTCGCGCCAGTGAACAGGTGGAGCGTCGAGTCCCAGGTCGCGGGATTGCCGTCGAACCCGAAGATCATCGAGCTCAGGCGGTGGTCGCTCGCGACGACCCAGGTCGGCGGGGCCGCGACGCCGACCCACAGCCACAGGCCGGCGTCCCCGTGCGTCAGGCCCTCCTCGAAGCCCCCGAAGTCGGCCTGAGGGGGGTAGACGATCGCCGCGTTCGCCCCGAGCAGGACCACGAGGGCGACGCAGCCGGTGACGAAGGCGCGCCGGCCCCAGCGGTCACCGGCCCGGGCCACGAGCCGTGCGGCGCCGACCGCGAGGACGATGCCGAGCGGGATGAACAGGTACTCCGCGTGGCGGGAGGGCGGGATCGCCGCCGCGAGGCTCGAGCCCTCCATCCCGAAGAAGATCCCCGAGGCGAGGGTCGCGATCGCGGAGATCCCGATCGCCCCGAGCCAGGTCAGACCGAGCGGACCGAGCCGGGCGACCCGAAGCGTCCGGCGGGTGCCGCTCGCGAGGATCGCGAGGGCGAGCACGGGAGAGAACCACACGATGGCCGCGACCGTGGTCGTCTGCGAGGTGCCGGGGATCGGGACCGCGACGAGCAGCGCGGCGCCGGCGAAGACCCCGACGCCGATCAGCGTCGCGTCGCGCACGACGCTGCGATCGCTGGGGAGGCGCACCCACACGCGGGTCGACGGATGCGCGCGCCGCCACCGGACGATCGCGGCCGCGACGAGCAGCACGCCGAGCGCGGCGCCCTCGAACAGCCCGAACAGCTCCGAGGTCGGAGGCGGGTGGAGGAATGCGACGTCGATCACCTTCGCAACGAACTCGGTCGTGCCGTAGAACCAGAACAGGAACGTCGCGGTCACGAACCCGCCCAAGAAGACGAACTCCCGGGTCGGGAACCGGCGGCTCCAGAGTCTGGGTCGCCACAGTTCGAGCAGCAGCAGGCCGCCGAGGGCCCCGAGCACGAAGAAGTAGGAGGACAGGTGGTGCGTGACGATCAGCGCGCCGCCGGTGAGCGCGAGCGGCGCGTACCACCGCGCGTCCCGACGCCCCTCAACGAACATCCACAGCGCCGCGACGCCGAGGAAGTCGCCCAGCGCGAGCGGCGCCGGGTGGGCGATCGAGAACAGGCGGGGCATCGCGACCGACGCGATCGCGGCGCCGAGGAGCGCGACCGAGTCGTTCGGGTAGATCCGGCGGAACAGGAGGAACAGCGGGAACACGGAGAGGACCGAGACGACCGGAATGATCACGGTCAGCGCCGTTAGCGGGTCGAGACCGAGCGCGCCGGCGCCCGCGCCGGCGAGCAGGAAGATCCCGGGAAAGTCCGGATAGGCGGTGCCCCACCCGCCGTACGCGGCGCCGGTCGGTACGTGGCCGGTCTGGACGAGCGACGCGGTGAGCCGGAAGTACTCGCCCGAGTCCGACCCAAAGACCGCGTACGACAGATAGGGTTCGAGGGCGAGGAAGACGAGGAAGCACGCGAGCCCGAACAGGAACAGCAGCGTCTCCGGGCGCAGCGGCGGGGATCCGTCCCGCGCGGGAGGTCGCGTCCCCTCCGGGGCCGACGGGTCGGGGGTCATCGAGCGACCGGCAGCCGCGGGCGACCCTATAGGCATGGGGCTCGACGCGACGCCGGCCGCCGAGGGCACCCTCGCGCGGCCATACCCATAAATAGGGGGGCTTGGTGCGGCCGAATCGAGGCCCTCTGGGATGCCTTCGTCCCGCCGAGCGCGACCGAAGCCGAAGCCGGCGAGCCGACCCGCCAAGTCCGCCCCGAAGTCCTCCCCGGCGAAGCGGCCCGCCGCCCGGCCCCCGCCGGCGAAGGCGAAGCCGAAGTCGTCCCCCGCCAAGCCGAAGCCCGAGCCGGAGGTCCTCCCACCGCCCCGTCCGTCCGGTCGGATCCACGTGCTGTCGTTGTCGTTCGTCCGGGACGGGGACGAGTTCCTCGCCCGGATGGAGACCGACTCGGGCCAGATCACCGAGCTGAAGAACCGCTCGCTCGACCAGCTCCTAACGTTGGTCGCGAGCGAGCTCGAAGACCTGCTCGAGTGAGCCGCCCTATCGGTCGGCCCGCGTCCGACCCGGCCGCTGCTCCGGCAGGAGCCCGTCGGTGAGGTGGTAGGTCCGCCGTCGCTTTCCGCCCGTGAGCTCCACCGTCACGACCGATGCGTCGGAGAGCACCCCGGCGGGGTATCGGTGGACCACCTCGACCCGAAGGTCGGGGAGCGGGGGGAACGTGCGCCGGCGCCCGGTCCACTCGACCACGACAACGGCCGCCGGTCCGACCTCGACCGCGCGCGGCACCGGGGCGAGCGTGAGCAGGACTCCGGCGAGCGCCAGGACGGCGAAGAGGCCCGTGAACACGAGGGTCCCGATCGAGCCGAAGACGCTGGAACCGCCGGGCGCGAGCCGATCCAGCTCGAGGAACCCGAGGTACATCGCGAGGAGCGGCAGCAGGTAGATCAGGACGAGGCGACGCGCGCGCCGGCGGGCGGCGTCGTTCGCCCGGACGTCCGGCGCGCTCTCGATCGCGGCCCCGATGTCCGGTCCGCCCTCAGTCGCGGCCGCGGCGTCCGGCGCGACCGGGGCCGGACCCGGTCCGGTCGGCGGCTCGGAGCGCGATGGGCGTGGGATGCGGACGGCGCGGGGGGTCGCCACGATGCTCCCGGTGCGAGAGGGTCGTCGCGCCACCTTAAACGTAGGGGCGCAGGTCGGCGGGCAGGCCCAGCCGGACGGATTACCTCGCGATCCGCACTCCGCGCGCGCCCGAGTCCGCCGCTCTCACCGGCCGAGTCCGCGCTGGTAGTGCACCGAAGCGGGGTCGTCGACGGGCTCGCCTCGGTTCGTCCACCGCGCGACGCAGGGCGACCGTGACCGTGGGCGTGGGAGCGGCGGTCGGCGCCGAGTTCAACGGCAAGCGGCCGAGCGCGGGCACCGGATGCTCGTGGTCGCCGAACGGCTCACGCCTCGAGGTGCGTGTCGAGCTGTTCGGCCATCGGCGGCGAAGGGCGGGGGAGCGGGGTCTCGAGGTCGACGATCGGCACCTTGCGCGCGATCTCCGCCGCCATCGCCGAGCAGCTGGACGGCGGGACGGGGCGGAGCGTGTAGCCGGGCAGCGCGAGGTCGTAGGTGACGACCTTCTTCTCCGCGATCGTCTCCCACACCGCGCGGAAGACGCGGTCCGCGGCCTCGGTCTCCCCGAGGTGGCGCAGCAGCAGCTCGACGCACAGGATCTCGGCGACGGGATCGGCCTTGTCGAGTCCCGCATACTTCGGGGCGGAACCGTGCACCGGCTCGAAGACCGCGAGCGAGTCCCCGTAGAGGGCGCCCGGGGCCACACCCAGACCGCCGGCGAGACCGGCGGTGAGGTCGGAGAGGATGTCGCCGAACAGGTTGGTCGTGACGAGGACGTCGTAGTCCTCGGGCTTTTTCGCGAGCTGCATGCACATGTTGTCGATCAGCCGCTCGTCGGCGAGGATGTCCGGGTACTTTGGCGCCATCTCGCGGAACGCGGTCTGGAACAGCGCGCCGGTCGTCTTCATGATGTTCGCCTTGTGGACGGCCGTGACGTGCTTGCGGCGCTGGCGAAGGGCCAGCTCGAACGCGAACTTGCAGATCCGGTCCGACGCCTTCCGCGTGATGATGTTCACGGTCTCGGCGGCGGAGTGGTCGCGGTCGACCCAGTGCTCGACCCCCGAGTAGAGTCCCTCGGTCGCCTCGCGCACGACGATCAGGTCGGTCTCGGGAAACCGGGTCCCTTCGCCCGCGATCGCGCGGGCGGGCCGGACCGACGCGTACAGGTCGAGCTGCTGGCGCAACGCGACGTTCACGGAACGGAACCCGCTGCCGATCGGCGTCGTGATCGGTCCCTTGAGGGCGACGCGATTGCGGCGGACCGACTCGAGGACCGCGTCCGGGAGCGGGTTCCCCGTCTTCTTGATCGCCTTCTCGCCCGCGTCGACGACCTCCCACTCGAGGGCGACCCCGGTCGCCTCGGCGACCCGGACCGCGGCGGAGGTGACCTCGGGTCCGATCCCGTCGCCGGGGATCAGGGTGACGCGGCGGGCCATGGTTCTTGGGTCGGTCCGAGCGCCGTCCGCATTTAAAGGCGCCCGCGCCCCGGTGATTAGGCCGGGTGCGCGGCCGCCGGCAGCTGCCGCAGCACCGCCCGCATCACGCGGTCGCGGACGAGACCGTCGTCGAGCGTCCGCGTCGAGATGAGGAACACCCCGTCCCAGGTCGTCGGGGAGATGTCGGTCACCTCGACCCGCGGCGGGGCGCGGGGAGCGTCGTCCGGGAATCCGGCCCGAACCTCGGCCAGGGCCGCCTCGACCGTCTTCACGTCCACGCTCAACGGGAACGTCATCCGGACCCGGTGCATCTTCGGCACTCCCGGGCTCGGCAGCACGATGAGCGCGGCGAGCACGACCGCGTTCGGGACCTTGGCCGTGCCGCCGCCGTCGAGGCGGAGGACGGTGTAGAGCAGCTCGACGTCCTCGACGGTCCCCGAGTAGGTGGGGTAGCCCATCTCGTGGGGGTAGCTCGGCGGATACGCGCCGTAGCTCGACGAGATCAGGGTGACGCGGTCGCTCGGGCGGAACGGGCTCGCGACGACGAGGAGGAGCCCCGCGAAGACGTTCGCGAGGACCGTCTGGGCCGCGAGCCCGAGGACGATCCCGGCGAAGGCGCTCCCGAGGAAGATCGACTCGACCGACACGCCCGCGAGGTGGGCCAGGGCGAAGATCGCACCGATGGCGATCAGTACGTTGAGGAAGACGCGGACGGTCGCCCCGTGGTGCATCTGGCCCTGGCGCCGCAGCACCGCGTCGGTCGCGCTGGTGAACGCTCGCGCGGTGAAGTAGGCGAGGAGCACGATCGCCCCGGCCTCGAGGGCGAACACCTCCCAGGTCGAGAACCCGTGGAACAGGCGGGTGTTGAACTCGGTGAACGCCGTGTAGAGCACGGCCGCGAGGACGATGACGACGACCAGGTTGCGGAAGAGGACGTGCAGGGGGCGGGACTCCGCGGCGGCCGCCATCGCCGACGGGAACGGGGGTCGCGCTTAGTCCTTTCCCGGCGTGAACGGTGCGGTAATTAGAATTCTTATAACAGTGAGTCATCCTAGAGCTCATGCTCGCCGTTCCCCACACCGAGGTGCTCGCCCGGGACTGGTTGCCGCCGGTCGTGCTCGGGCGCGAGGCCGAGGTCGCCGATGCCGTTCGGCGCCTCGATGCCCCCGCGCCCCGGGCTCCGCCGCCCTGGATCGTCGGGGTCGCCGGCCCCCGGGGCGCCGGTGCGAGCACGGTCGCGCGCCGGGCCGCCCGGGAGGTCGCCGACCGGCTCCGGGCCCATTCCCCCGACCTGCCCCCGAGGACCCTGGCGCTCCGCGTCGCCGGTTGCCGGGGGACGCACGGAGTTGCCTCGGCGCTGCTCTCCGCCCTGGACGAGGGGTTCGACGGGCGCGGGTTTCCGGTCGCCGAGATCCTCGCGGGCTTCCTCCGGCGGGTCCGGCGCGACGGGCGCCCGCTCGTGCTGGTCCTCGACGACGTCTATCTCGGCGGTCCGAGCCTCGCGCCGGTCCTGCGGGCGCTCGCGGCGCCCGACCGGTTCCTGCCGGAGGGGGAGTCCGGACTCCCGCCCGGGTGGATCCTGCTCGCCGGCCCGGCGGAGGCGCTGCTCGGATGCGAGCGCGAGCTCGGCGGGCGCGCGCCGATCGCCCCGTTCGTGCCGGTCGCCCCGTACGGCGTCCGCGCGCTCCGGGCGATGATCGACGATCGGATCGCGCGGGCGCTGGGGCGACCGGCGCCGGCCGAGCTCGCCGACCGGCTGGTCGCGTCCACGGTCGCGAGCGGGGGCGGGGCGGTGCGCGCGATCGACCTCGTCCGACGCGCCCTCCTGGGTCCGGAATATCGGCGGGACGGCCGACCGCGGGCCGCCCGCGTCGCGGGCGAGTCGGTCCCCGTGGAGACGAGCGTGGTCCGCGCGATCGAGGAGGCGGCCCACGGCGTGGAGGCGATCGTCGGCGACGTACGTCGGCTCGAAGCCCAGTACGCGCGGGCCTCGGGCGCGACGCCGCTCCCGGCGACCACGCTGTGGCGCCGGATCGTTCGACTCGAGCAGGCGGGCTACGTGCGCCGCGAGGTCCGCCCCGGCGGGGTCGGCGGGACGCGCTCCCTCGTGCGCCTGATGGCGCCGGTCGACGAGTGGGTCGTCAGTCCGGGCCCTCGGGGAACTCGTCCAGCGTCCGCGGCGTGGGGCGGCGGCCCGACGGCGCTCGCGCCGGGGTCGGGCTGGGCGGCGGACCGATGGCCGGGACCGACGGACGACGCAGTTGAGTGAGGACCATCTCCGCGAGGCGGCGCGAGTGGAGCGCCTGCTCGACGCGGTCGAGCGGGGCCTGCCGAAGCGACTCGCGGTCGGGGTACCCCGCACCGTACAGCCAGCGGGCGCGGACGCGCCCGATCCCGCGGAGCCGGACCAGGTCGAGGAGCTCCTCCGGCACGCCGTAGCGGACCCGAAGGGCCAGGTCGTCGATCGAGCGGCTGGCGCGCCGCTGGAAGCGGGCGGCGAGGCGCCCCATCGCGAACAGCAGCCAGTCGGCGTCCTCGACCTTCGCCCGGAGGTCGCCCGCGCCGATCCCGAACCGCTCGGAGATCTCGACGATCGGGGTCTCGCGGATCCACGCCTCGAGGACGCTGGCGGTCTTGAGCGTCGAGAGGAAGCTGTCGATCTCGAGCTCGAGCGGGGGCTCCATCGGCTTCACCAACAGCTCCTCCGCCTCGTCGGTGTACCGCGCCATCAGGTCCGGTTCCTCGCCCCGCCGAAGGAACAGGGCCGGGAGGTCCGGCGTGGCGGCGATCGCGGCGAGGAGCGCGAACGGGGCGACCCCGATCGGCGCCCGCTCCAACACGCTCCGCAGGACGATCGCGCTGAGCGGGTCGAGGTACAGCTGGCTCGTGAGATGGCCGAACGGCGTCGCGGCGAGCTCGGGGCCCGGCTCTAGGAGGTCGTTCTCCTCGAGGAACCGACGGACCGTAACCACGGTCCGGCGGAGGTCGTCGAGCGGGAGCGTCTGGCCGTAGAACGTCGCCGCGAAGAACGACTCGAGCTCGGCGTCCGTTCGCACCGCGCCGCTCGCCACGAGCGCCAGCACGTGCATCCGAAGGGCCGGCTCCGACGCGAGGCGGCTCTCGACCTTCTCCGGGGGCGCCGAGAGGTACCGGTCCAGCAGCCGGTCCTCGTCCTCGGGGGTGCGCGCGATCAGCAGCGCCTCCCCGTAGGCGTCGAACCGGGGCCGCCCGGCCCGCCCGAGCATCTGGTGCACCTCGGTCGCCGGGATCGGGGCCTGCATCCCGAGGTGGTCGTCGTAGCGGCTCGTGTCGCGGACGATCACCCGGCGGGCCGGGAGGTTGATCCCGGCCGCGAGCGTCGGTGTCGCGACCAGGACCTTGAGCGTGCGTTCCCGGAACGCGCGCTCGACCACGCGACGTTCGAGGTTCGTCAGCGAGGCGTTGTGGTATGCGACCCCGTGCGGCAGCAGCCCGCCGAGGCGTCGGATCCCCTCGGTCTCCTCGTCCGATGACTCGGAGAGGTCGGCGAGCGCGGCGCGGGCGGCGGCCCGCTCCTCGGCGGAGAGCCGAGAGCGGACCGTCGGGACGAGGCCCTCGGCGACCTGTTCGCTCGCCTTGCGAGTGTTCACGAAGACGAGCGCCTGGCCGCCCTCCCGCAGGATCGACCCGACCAGGCGCGGGATCGCGTCGGTCGAACCCTCGATCTCGCGCGTCGTGAGGTCAGTGAACGTGATCCGGCCCTCGTAGTACACCCCGGTCTTGAGCGGCACCGGGCGGAAGTCGCTCGCGATGTGGCGCGCCCTGAGCCACGCCGCGACCTCCTCCGAGTTCCCGACGGTCGCCGAGAGCGCGACGACCTGAAGATCCGGATAGGCGCGCCGCAGGCGGGTCAGGCTCACCTCGAGCGTCGGCCCGCGGTCCGGGTCGCGCATGAGGTGGATCTCGTCGGCGACGACGACGCCGAGCCGGTCGAGCCACGGGCTCCCCCGGCGGAGGAGGCCGTCGGCCTTCTCGCTGGTCGCGACGAGGACGTCGATCTTCTCGAGCTGCTCCGCCGAGAGGTCGAAGTCGCCCATCGAGAGGCCGACCTTGAGGCCCAGGGGCTCGAACCGCTGGAGCTCGTCGGCCTTTTCCTGGGCGAGGGCCCGCAGCGGCACGAGGTAGAGCCCGGTGCGGCCGGCGCGGGCGGCCCGCACGAGCGCGAGGTAGGCGACGAGCGACTTCCCCGAGGCGGTGGGGCAGGCGAGCAGCACGCTCTCGCCCCCGAGCACCGGACCCACCGCCGCAGCTTGGGGCGGGTACAGGGCGCGGATCCCGTCGGCCTCGAGGATCGCCCGGACCTCGGCGTCGAGGGGCGTGGCGTCGAGCGCGACGGGGCCGGGAGGAACGACCGGTGGAGGGAGCGGGTCCGCCCGCGCCCGGGGACGGGGCGGCACGGGCGCGCCGAGGGCGGCCCGCTAGTTATGGTTTGGTTCGTCGCCGGGTTCGACGAGGCTCCGGCCGAGGATGAGCTCCTGGATTTCGGTGGTCCCCTCCACGATCGGGAACACCCGCGCGTCCCGGTAGAGCCGGCCGGCGGCCGCGTCCGCGCGCGCCCCGGGCCCCCCGGCGACGTCGATCCCCGCCGAGGCGATGGCGACGGCGGCGCGCGACGCCACGAGCTTCGCGACCGACGCCGCACGGACGAACGGCTCGCCCCGGTCCTTGCGGGCCGCCGCGACGTCCACGAGCGCCGCGGCGCTCTCCAGGTCCGCGAACGCGCGGGCGAGCTCGGAGCGCTTCCACTCCGCGTCGTCGCGGCGGACGGCCTCCCGCATCGTCTCGAACGCGGCCCGAGCGACGCCGAGCGCGCAGCTCGCGATCCCGACGCGACCGCCCGCGAGCGCCCCCAGGGCCACGCGGAGGCCGGCTCCCTCCTCCCCGAGGAGCGCGTCGGCCGGGAGGCGCACGCCGTCCAGGACGAGCTCGGTGGTCTCGCTGCCGCGCAGTCCGAGCTTGTCGAGACGCTGGGCGACGGAGAAGCCCCCGGTCCCCGGCGGCACGATGAACGCCGAGATCCCGCGGTGGCCGAGAGTGGGGTCCCGCGTCGCGAAGACGAGGACCGTGCCCGCGCTGACGGCGTTCGAGGTGAACATCTTCGTCCCCCGCAGGACGAACCCGTCGGCCTCGCGTCGGTAGCGGGTGGCGATCGCGGCGGTGTCCGACCCGGCGCCGGGCTCGGTGAGCGCGAACGCGCCCACGCGTTCGCCCCGCGCGAGCGGTCGAAGGTAGCGCTCCCTCTGGGCGTCGGTCCCGTAGTCGAGGATCGGCCGCGCGCAGACCGAGAGGTGGACGGCCAGCGTGACCGCGACCGCGGCGCTGGCGCGCGCGAGCTCCTCGAGGACGGCGACCGTCGCCCGGGTGTCGCCGCCGGAACCGCCCCATGCCTCGGGAAGCCCGAGCCCGAGGAACCCCTTGGCGGAGAGGTCCGCGAGGACCGCGTCCGGGATGCGGTCCTCCCGGTCGATCCGCTCTGCCAGCGGCGCGACCGACCGCTCGGCGAGGTCACGGGCGCGCCGCCGCCACGTCGCGATCTGCGCGTCGCGCGGATCCATGACGGCGGGGGGACCCCGCCGAACGCTTAAGGAGTGAGGCCCGGTCGCCGGCCCTCGGGGGCAACACGGTGAGCACGGAGCCGACGCCGAAGGACCGGTTCACGTCCCTCGACACGCTCGCGGTCGCCCGCGAGGTCCGCGGCCTGGGGCGGGCGCGCGTCGACAAGGCGTTCGACCTCCCCGGGGGCGGGTGGTCGCTGGCCTTCCGCTCGGCGGGGGAGGGCCGCCGCGAGCTCCTTCTCGTCCCGGGCCGCTACGCCGCGCTCCTGGGCCACGGGCCGGAGCACCCCGAGGCGCTCTCCCCGTTCGCGCGGGAGCTTCGCCGCCTCCTCACCGGGGCCGCGCTCCGCTCGGTCGGCGAACCGGCCGGGGAGCGCTACCTCGAGCTCGTCCTGGGCCGCTCCGACGACCCCGAGCCGATCACGGTCGCGCTCGAGATGTTCGGGAAGGGCAACCTGATGGTCGCCCGCGGCGCCACGCTGACGGCGGTCGCGGAAGCCCGCCGGTGGGCCCACCGGCAGGTCCGCATCGGCGCCCCGTACTCCCGGCCTCCAACGCGGCTCGATCCGTGGGCGACCGGCCGGGCGGAGCTCGAAGCGGAGCTGGCCCGATCCCGGACCGACCTCGCGAGCACGCTCGCGGCGCGGCTCTCGTTCGGCGGGCCGGTCGCCGAGGAGCTGATCGCCCGCGCCGGCGTCGACGGAGCCGAGCCCGCGACCGCGCGCCCGCCCGAGGTCGCCGAGCGGATCCACGCGGGGGTCGCCGAGCTGCTCCGGGAGGTCGGGGAGCGTCCGATCGGCTACCTGTACCGCCGCGGGGGCACGCTGGTCGACGCGACCCCGTACGCGTCGCGGCGATGGGCGTCGGTCCCGGGGGTCGAGCGCACGGAGCGCCCGACGTTCTCGGAGGCGGCGGACGATTACTTCCGCTCGCTCGTCGTGCCCACGCCCTCCCCCGAGGAGGCCGAGGTCGCGCGTCGGGCCCGGGAGCTGGAGCGGCTTCGGGAACAGCAGACCGCGGCGGTCGCCTCGCTGTCGGAGTCGATCCAGTCCCTGAAGGAGACCGCCGAGACGATCCTCGCCCACTACCCGGACGCGGAGGCCGCGATCGATCGTCGACGGGCCGAGGTCCCGGACGTCCCGCACTTCGAGGCCGATCTCGGGGGCCGGCGCGTCCCGCTGAGCCTCGACCGCTCGCCGCGCGAGTCCGCGCGCGAGCTGTTCGAGGAGGCGAAGCGACAGCAGGGGAAGCTCGCGGGCGCCCGGGCCGCGCTCGCCGAGACCGAGGCCCGCCGGACGGGAACGGCCGCCCGTGCGGAGCGACCGCGGCGCGCCACGGCGGAACCGACCCGGCGCTCGAAGCCCCACTGGTTCGAGCGGTTCCGCTGGTTCGTGAGCTCGGAGGGCGCGGTGGTCATCGCCGGCCGGGACGCGGCGTCGAACGACCTGGTCGTTCGGCGCAACCTGAAGGACGGCGACCGGTACGTCCACGCGGACCTGCACGGCGCGGCCAGCGTCATCGTGAAGCACCCCGCGCCCGGGGCGTCCGAGATCACGGAGGTGACGCTGCGCGAGGCGGGCCAGTGGGCCGTCGTCTATTCGAAGGCATGGCGGGCGGGGCTCGCGTCCGCCTCGGCGTTCTGGGTCGAGCCGGACCAGGTGTCGAAGGCGGGCGCGAGCGGGGAGTTCGTCGCGCGCGGCGCCTGGGCGATCCACGGCACGAAGCACGTGATGCGGGACCTCCCGCTCGAGATCGGGATCGGTACGATCGACTACGAGGGGGACGCGCTCTGGTCGTCGGCCCCGCCGTCCGCGCTCCGGGCCCGGGGCACCCTCCGCGCGACCCTCGTCCCGGGCGAGGAGCGCGAGCGCGCAGCGATCGAGGTCGCCCTTGCGACCGAGGTCGGCCTTCCCCGCGAGCGGCTCCCGTCCCTCCTTCCGGCGGGCGGCATCGCGGTCCGCCGCGTATAGGCGCGCTGGACCTGGTCCGCCGGGAAGCGGTCGCCCGGGCGTCGCCAGGTCTGTCCCGCCGCCCGCAGCGCGACGATCGCCGCCCGGCGCCCCTCGACGTCGAGCTCGGAGCCGACCTCGAGGACCGTACCGTGGGGGAGCCGCACGACGGCGGACCGCGTTCTCGACCCCTCGACCAGCGAGACCCGGACGATCGCCCCGTCATCCCGGACCGCCCAGATCGTACGGACCTCGGCGGCGGGGGTCTGCGCCGCGTCGGGTCGACCGGGCGCGTCCAGCCGGCGGATCGTCATCGGCGCGTCGAGCCCGGGGACGGTCCCGCCCACCTGGAGCTGAGCGTTCGCCGCGAGACGGATCCGTCGGCGGGAGGTCTCGGCCCCGCTGGAGACGATGAGGTCCCGCTCGACCTCGTCCGGCACCGGCGCGACGAACGGGTGCGTGAATCGGCAGACCTGGCACCGCGCGACCCCCCGGAGCGACGCGCCGGGCCGGTCCGCGCCGCGATCGAGCCGCAGGATCCGGTGGGGCGTGGTGCGGCCGCAGTTGTCGCACGCGAGCGACGCCGCGCCGATCGGAGGGGTCGACATGCGGTCTCCTCAGGCGCGGTGCGGCCAGTCGGGGCTCGTCACCGAGCGGGCCACGTCGTCCGCGGTCTCCCCGAGCCCGTCGTTCAGGAACCGGTCGCTCCGCCCCGACGCCGCGAACGCGACGTAGCCGACGGTGCCGAGCGCGAGCCCCGCCGCGTAGCGGGCCCCCGTCCGTCGGGTCATGGCGAGGTACCGGGCGAACTCCCGGTATGAGTAGCCGAGCACACCGAACTTCTTCGCGGCCCGGATCGTCACATGGCTGCGGCGCCACGGCGGGGACCTCGAGCCGTGCGTCGGCGCCCGCGGCTTGAGGTCGTCCGCGATGCGGGGAACGACGAACCGGAAGAACGGCACCCGGGCCCGGTACGCCCGAAGCACGAGCCCGAGCTCCTCCGCGACCTGGACGTTCGGATAGCCCCCGAGCCGCTCGAGCGTCGCGCGTCGCCACCCGAAGAAGCGGGTCGAGGAAGGGTTCGGATCTTCGGTCCCGACCGCGTTCAGGATCGACTCGGACGACGCCGCGCGCACGGCGGCGGCCGCGGACCGGAGCACGCCGGGAAGGTAGCGGTTGTCGGCGTCGATCTGGGTCAGCACGATGGGGGCCCGGGTGAGCGCGATCGCCCGGTTCCGGCCCTCGCCCCGATTGCACGGCTCCGACACGACGCGAACGCGGGGATCGGCGCCGCAGACGCGCGCGATCTCGGACCGGGTCGCGTCGGTCGACACGGCGTCCACGATCGCGAGCTCACCGCCCGCGTCGAGCTCGGGAACGATCGAGGCGAGGGTCGACGCGATCGAGCCCGCGTTGTTCCGGACCGTCATCGTGAGCGCGAACCAGGGCGCCGCCTCTGCCGACGGGGGCGACGGTGCCGGCGGGAGGATCATCGACCGGTCCCGCCGGGCGGGTCCACGGCGTCGAGCTCGGGCACGATGTCGTCCCTGAGGTGGTGGCGGCACCGCAGCCCCAGCGCGGCTTCGGTCGCGGCGCGGCTGACCGAGAACTCGGGGTCGATCAGCTCGACCCCGCCCCTCGGGTTCGCGACGGTCTCGAGGCGGAGCGGGGGCCGCCCTGGCCGGGTCCTCGCCCACGCGCTCGCGACCTCCTCCGCCAGCTCGGCGACCGACATCGACTCGCCGCTCGCGACGTTGAAGACCGACACCGGGCCCCGGGGCTCGCCCGCGAGCCGGTCGGCGGCCGTGGACCAGTGCTCGGTGACGTCGTCGAGGTGAACGAAGTCGCGGCGCTGGGTCCCCGGCGCGTTGATGCGCAGTCGACCCTCCTTCGCGGCCTGTTCGGCGAACAGGTGCAGGACGTTCCCCTTGGCGATCCGCCGCCCGTCCGCGTCGTACCCTCCGTAGACGTTGCTCATGCGGAGCACCGCCCCGGCGACCCCTCGTCCGGACGCGATCGACCGGAGGGCGTTCTCGCCGGTCGCCTTCTGGCGCGCGTACTCGTGGGTCGGCCGCGGCGGGGTCGTCTCGGTGACCGGGAGCGATGCGGGGGACCCGACGACCGAGAAGCTGCTCGCGAACGCCATCGGGACGCCGCGCTCGGCCAGGTAGCGGACGAGGCGGGTCGTCCCCTCCACGTTCACGCGCTCGGATCCCACGGGGTCGTTCGCGCACGCCATCACGCCCGAGATCGCGGCGAGATGCAGGACCACGTCGCAGCCGCCGAGCGCCCGGAGGGCCTCGGGCGAGGCGAAGTCGAGGCGATCGGCCGGCAGCGACGGGTGCTCGACCCGGATCGGGCCCGAGCGGTCGTCGATCAGAACGAGTCCGTGGCCCTGGGCGGCGAGCCGCGGGGCGAGCGCGCCCCCGATGAAGCCGGTCGCGCCGGTGATCCCGATCTGGGCCATGGCGCGCCGTGCGAGCCGAGGTCGCGTAAAACCGTTGTCGGGACGCGGGGTCCGGGGTCAGTGGAACCGGTTGAACCGGAACAAGGCATATCGCGCCAGGGCGGGGGAGAGCGAGGAGAGCCGCGCGAGCTGCCGCACGCCCCGGTCCACGTCGGGCGTCCGGAGGAGGGTCCGTGCCGCCGCGCGGGCGTCCGAGTCGTTCTCGAGCGCGGCGAGGAAGGTGAACTCCGCCAGCCTCCGCCGGCGGCGCGCGACGATCGGGGACGTTTCGGGCAGCCCGTGGTCGCGGGCGTACCGCAGCATCACCCCCTCCGCCCGGACCCAGCGCGGGTAGAGGCGGGCATGCGCGGTCCGGAACTCCTGGGCGGTCGTACGGTGCGAGCGCGACACGTTCGCGGCGTGGTACCGCCAGAGGGTCAGGGACCGTGCCAGCACCTCGACCCCATTCGGACGGTCGACGTCCGCGACCAGCGACCAGGTCTCGTCGGCCTCCCAGCCGGCGGCCCGGAGGACGTCGGTCCGCTCGACGGCCCAGCTGCGCCGAACCGCGAGGTTCGACGAGAGGGTCCACCGGCCGTCGGCCGGCGTGCCCGGGCCGAGCGGCCGGCCGGCTTCGTCGATCCGATCGTACGCATGGTTCAGCAGGATCAGGTCCGGCCGAGCGGCGAACCGGTCGCGGAGCACCCCGACCTTGTCCGGCTTCCAGAGGTCGTCGTCGTCGAGGAAGGCGACCACCTCCCCGGTCGCGGCGTCGACGCCGTCCGCCTGCTTGCCGGCGAGCGTCGGGTCGGTGCTCCGCAGGTCGCGGTAGCGTCCCTCCCAGCCCTCGATCACCCCTCCATACGGGCGCACGACCACGATCTCGTCGGCCCCGCTCGCCCCGGCGGACGCGACCGCCTCTCGGAGCATGCCCGCCCGCCCGGGGTCGTGCGCGACCACGACCGCGCTGACCGAGACCGGCACGACGCTCCCCTCCTACGGACCGCGGCGCGGACGGTCGCATGGGGCTGCCCGAATTTGAATCGGGGTCCCGGGCTCCCAAAGCCCGAAGGATGGACCAGTAGAGCGGACCGAGGATCGTGCCTCGCGTCCGTAGCTACCCCACAGCCCCGCCACGGGTCCTAGACCGCGTCCACTCGTTTGAGCGTTCGGCCGATGCGGCACTCCGCCGGCGCTGGGTCGACCCGCTCGATGCGGTACCGCTGCTTCGGCGGGAGGCTCGGGCCCGCGCAGATCCACCAGTTCGGGCAATCGAGCCGGCGGCACGGGTAGCGTCCGGTCTCGACCGAGCTCCCGACGACCGCACTGCCGGCCTCGACCACGAGGGGTCGGGCGACGGGTCGGACCTCGACGACATGGGCGTCCGACTCCTGGAGCGCGCACGGGTGGGTCACCGGGCGGACCCGCTCGACGGCGTAGCGCCGTCCGACGTCGAGCGTAAGGCACGCGTGGCGGTACGGGCACGTCCGGCAGACCGGGGCGCCGCCCTCGTACGTGAATTCGAACCCCTCGCGCGCCTGGCCGACCGCGATCAGGGTGATCTCGGCCATCTACCCGATCACCCCCGTCCGGGTCGCGAGCCGCTCGGCAGCCTCGCGCGTGAGGCCGTTGTCGCCGAGGATGGTGTAGCGCTCGGGCCGCAGCGTGTGCGCGAGGACGAGCGCGTGGACGACCTCCTCGCTGGTCACGCCGAGCTCGCGCGCCGTGATCGGAGCCCCGATCGTCCGGAGCGACGACTGGATCCGCTGCCAGTCGCCGCCGTGAAGGTACATCATCATGATCGCCCCGACCCCGCACTGCTCCCCGTGCAGCGCGGGGTGCTGGGCGACCCGATCGAGCGCGTGGCTGAACAGGTGCTCGCTGCCGGAGCAGGGGCGCGACGAACCCGCCACGCTCATCGCGATCCCGGCGACGATCATCGGTCGGATCGCGATCCAGGCGGACTCCTCGAGTCCGGGCTTGATCGAGGCGGCGTGGTCGATGATCTCGCGGGCCGCGTACTCGCTCAGCGTCGCGGCCGTGCTCGAGAACTCCTCGTTCTTCAGGCGCACGGCGAGGTGCCAGTCGAGGACCGCGGTCACGTTCGAGATGACGTCCGCGCACCCCGAGGCAAGGAGGCGGAACGGCGCCTGCACGATCACCTCGGTGTCCGCGATGATCCCGATCGGGACGGCGGCGTCGATGCTGGTGGTCCGCTCCGTCCCGTGCAACGACGCCCGCGGCGACGAGATTCCGTCGTGCGCCGCCGAGGTCGGTACGCTCACGAACGGGATCCGCAGGCGGTGGGCGACGACCTTCGTGATGTCGATCTTGCTCCCGCCGCCGGCGGCGATCAGGAACCGGGCGTTCTGGGCCCGCACGATCGCCGCGATGCGCTCGACCTCGGCCTCGGTCGACTCCCCCGCGATCACGGCCTCCGCGACGAACCCGTCGCGCCGGAGGATCTCGACCGCCCGGTTCCCCGCGAGGAGCGCGGTCTTCGGTCCGGTCACGACGGCCCCGGTCTCGGCGAAGTCGAACTGGTGGCAGGCGTTCCCCAGCTCCTGGAGGACCCCGTGTCCCGCCAGCACGACCCGCGGGAACACCATCCCGCGGATCTTCCCGAAGGGGGAGTCCGAGCTCGGGACCGTCGGCCGCGACGCCGTGTCGTTCGCCCCCATGGCCTGAGGGGTCGCACGGGGGCCGAACCCTCAAAAGCCTATCTCGGACGGGTCGCGCCCGCCTATCGGCCCGGCACGTCGCCCCAGAGGACCTTGTGCTCCTGCAGCATCACGCGCACGTCGAGCCGGTCCCGGAGGACCCAGTCCGCGAGCCGGCCGGGATCGCTCCCCCAGACCGGCTGGAAGACGACGGCGGCGCGGCACGGTCGCTCGCGGAGCACACGTCGGGCGTAGAGGTAGTCGCGGCGGTCCGCGATCACGAACTTGAGCACGTCGGTCGGGCGCAGGAGGGCGAGGTTGGCCCACCGGTTGCGCGCCTCCATCCGCGAGGACGGACACTTCACGTCCACGCTCAGGATCACGCGGGGGACGCCGAGGTAGGGGCGGACGTCGAGCGATCCGCCGGTCTCGATCACGGTCGTCAGCTCGCGCGCCGAGAGCGCGCGCACGAGATCGACCGAATCCGACTGCAGGAGCGGTTCGCCCCCGGTCAGGCAGACGTGGCGCGTGCGATGCCGCGCGACCTCCCCGAGGAGTGAGGGGATCGAGCGCTCGCGGCCCGGACCGAACGAGTAGGTCGTGTCGCACCACGCGCACCGAAGGTTGCAGCGGGCGGTCCGGATGAACGACGTGCGCACGCCCGTGAGCGGCCCCTCGCCCTGCACCGAGTGGAACACCTCGATGATCCGCATCGCCCGAGGACCGTCGCGAGGTACTATAGGGGCTTCTCCCGCCGGGTCGCCCGTCGGATCGGAGTCGCGCGGACCTCCAGCGCAATCGTTCAATAACCGACCCCCCTCGAAGACGGCCCATGGACCCGGCGCGGGCGAAGCAGTGGCAGGCCGCGTGGGCGGCGGCCGGGCTCGCCGAGGGGAAGCGCGATCCGACGCGCGCGAAGTTCTTCGCGCTCAACGCCTACCCCGGGACGAGCGGGCTCCTCCACGTCGGCCACCTCCGCGGCTACGCGTACCTGGACGCGCTCCACCGCTACCACCGCGCCCGCGGGCACGCGGTCCTGTTCCCCTTCGGGGTGCACGCCTCGGGGTTGCCGGCGGTGAGCTGGGCGCAGAAGATCCGCGATCGCGACCCGGTGACGGTCGCCCAGCTGGACGAGGCGCACGTTCCCGAGGCGGATCGCGCGAGCCTCGAGGACCCGGAGAACGCGGCCCGGTTCCTCGGCCGCACCTACTGTGACGCGCTCCGGTCGATGGGGGCGCTCTTCGACGAGAGCACGTACCTCACGACGATCGACGACGACTACCGTGCGTTCATCGGCTGGCAGATGCGCACGCTCCGGTCCCTCGGGGCGTTCGGGCAGGGCGACTACTTCGCGTCCGTCTGCCCGGTCTGCGGGCCGGTCGCGGTGGACGCGTCGGAGACCGACCTCGACTCCGGGGGGGACGCCGAGATCGTCCGGTTCGTGCTCGTCCCGTTCCGGCTCGGCGACGGCCGGGTCCTCCTCGCCGCCACCCTCCGCCCCGAGACGGTCTTCGGGGTGACGAACCTCTGGCTCGCGCCCGGCGGCGAGCTCGTGGTGTGGCATCACGGCGCCGAGGAGTACCTGGTCGCGCGGCCCGGCGCCGAGCGGCTCGTCGAGCAGCACGGCGGTCGCATCGGCCACGCCGTGGCCGCGTCCGATCTGATCGGCCGCGAGGTCCGCGTGCCCCTCGTCGGGCGGACGGTGCCGATCCTCGCGAGCGCGCTCGTCGACCCGGCGATTGGCACAGGCGTCGTGATGAGCGTACCCGCCCACGCCCCGGCAGACGCCGCCGCCCTCGCCGAACTGGCCCCGGCCGATCGGGCCCGGATCGGGGAGATCCCGGTCCTGATCGCGACGGACGGTCCGGCCGCGATGACCGCGTCCGAGCAGGCCCTGACGGGCGGATCCGGCACGCCGGCCGATCGCGCGCTCCGGGCCACCGGGGCGACCGGACTGGCCGATCGGCGGCCCGTGGACGAGGCGACCGACCGTCTCTACCGGCTCGAGTTCGTCCGGGGCCGCATGGTCGTCCCGCCGTTCGCCGGCCTCCCGGTGCGGGAGGCGCGCGACCGGGTCGCGGAGCGGCTCGCCCAGGAGGGCGGCTCCTTCGTGCTGCAGGAGTTCTCGAAGCCGGTCATCTGCCGGAACAAGCACACGGTCGTGATCCGACGGGTGCCCGACCAGTGGTTCCTGCGCTACGGCGATCCCGCGTGGAAGGCGGTCACCCGCGAACGGCTCGCCCGCCTCACGACCTCGCCCGCCGAGTACGCGGCCGAGCTCCACGGCATCCTGGATTGGTTCGACGATCGGCCGTGCGCGCGCAAGGGCCGATGGCTCGGGACCCCGCTGCCGTTCGACCCGAGCTGGATCGTCGAGCCGATCGCCGACTCGACGATCTACATGGCCTACTTCGTGGTGCGTCGGTTCGTCGCGCGCGGCCGCGTCCGGACCGAGCAGCTGACGGACGCGTTCTTCGATCGGGTCCTGCTGGGTCGGGGCGACGGCGAACCGTCCATCCCTCCCGCCCTCCAGGACGAGATTCGGGCCGAGTTCCTCTACTGGTACCCGCTGGACCTCAACATCGGGGGGAAGGAGCACAAGAACGTCCACTTCCCCGTGTTCCTGTACACCCACGCCAAGATCTTCCCCGAGGATCTCGCGCCCCGCGGGATCTTCGTGAACGGGTGGATCACGGGGGCGTCGGGCCTGAAGCTGTCGAAGAAGGAGATCGGGACCAAGGGCGGGATCCCTCCGCTCGAGGCCGCGCTCGAGCGCTGGGGCGCGGACGCCCTCCGCTTGTACTATGTCGCGACCGCGGCCCCCATCTCTGATGTGCAGTGGGACCCGGACGCCGTCGACGCGAGTGCCGGCCGGCTGCCCGACATCGAGCGGCTCGTGCGCCAGAGCCGAGGGGAAGGCGCGGGGCACCCCGAGCTCGCCGCCTGGCTCGGCTCCCAGGCCCATCGGTCGATCGCGCGGGCGCGGGACGCGATGGACCGGGCGGACGTCCGGGCGTTCGCGGAGGAGGTCTACGTGAACTTCCCCGCGCTCCTGCGACGCTACTACGCCCGGGGCGGCGTCCCGGACGCGACGACCGACCGGATGGGTCGCGCCTGGATCCGTCTGCTCGCGATCGTCACGCCCCACCTCGCCGAGGAGCTCGGGGAAGGGCGTCTCCCCGGCCTCGCTGCCGCCGAACCGTTCCCGGATCCCGGGGAGTTCGCCCTGGCGTCCGAGGCCGAGGCCCGGGAGCGGTACCTCGACCGCGTCGAAGAGGACCTCCGCGCCGTGCGGCGGCCCGCGCTCGAGCGCGGCGAGGCGGCGCCCGATGAACTCGTGTTCTTCGTGGCCGCCCCTTGGAAGGCCGAGGTCGAGGGCTGGATGCGGGAGGCCGTGGACCGGGAGGGAATCCCGACGATCCGCTCGATCATGGACCGCGCCCGGGTCCACGCCGAGGTCCGCGCTCACCTCGCGGAGATCCCCAAGTACGTCGAGCGAGTGGGACCGCTATTGCGGTCCGAGCCCCCGCCCTCGGGTCCCGCGGTCGACGAACCGGCGACCCTCCGGGCCGCCGAGGGGTACCTCGCCCGACGGCTCGGGATCGGGTCGGTCCTCGTGGTACCGGAGTCGGAGGGGGCGCCGCACGACCCGATGGGACGACGCGACCGGGCCCGCCCCGGACGACCGGCGTTCTTCCTCGTCGGGCCCGGGACGGCGTCGCCCCGCTAGCGCGGCTTGCGGCGCGCGCGCTTCGGGAAGTTGAGATACATGCGCGACGGCGTCGGGTGCCGCGAGACCGCCCGGTACTTGGCCGACGTCTTCGCGGAGTAGCTCCGCTCGACCTTGCCGGAGATCTCGAAGTAGATCAGCTGCCCGACCGGCATCCCGGCATAGACCCGGACCGGGAGCTTGACGCTCATCTCGAGCGTCCAGTAGTTGCAGAATCCCTCGTCCCCCTTCCCCGCCGTCGAGTGGATGTCGATCCCGAGGCGCCCGACGCTCGACTTCCCCTCCAAGAACGGCACGAAGCCGTGGGTCTCCGTGTACTCCTCGGTCACTCCCAGGTAGAGCTGGCCAGGAACGAGCACCACGCCGTCCGGCGGGATGCGGAACTCCTCCACGCGGTTGTCGGACCGCGCGTCGAGCGCCCCGTCGACGTAGACCGCGAGGTAGGGCCCCAGGTGGACGTCGTACGAGTTGGTCCCGAGGCAGGCGCGGCGGAACGGACGGACGACGATGTGGCCGCGGCGCATCTCCTCGAGGATCTTGCGGTCGGAGAGGATCATGCGCGACGGGCGCGCCGAGCCGGCCGCGCTATTTAACCCCCGGCGCCGGGGCCGGTGACTCGAGCGCGAGCGCGGCATACCCGACCACGTCGCGCATCGGATGGGCCTCGCCCGAATGCCCCCATCGGAGAAGGCGGGCGTCGAGGTCCTCTTCGGCGAGCGCGGCGAGGAGGACTGTCGTCGGCGCGATCCCGCACATCGAGATGTCGTTCGAGACGACTGTGTCGTACAGGAGCCGGGGGTCTCGGGCGAGGATCGCGTCGATCGCGAGGCGATCGAGCCGCTCGGCCGTGGCCGCGGGGACGTAGTGCGAGAAGTCGGTCGACGCGAGCAGCAGCACGTCCCGGTCCTGTACGGCGGCGCGGACCACGAGCGCCGCGCGCACGAGCGCGTCGTACGGGCCGAACGGGACCTGCAGCGCGACGAACCGGGGTTCGGGCAGCGCGTACTCCAGGAACGGGAGCTGGACCTCGATCGAGTGCTCCCGGCGCTGTGCCTCCTCGTCGATCCGGATCGGACGATGGTCGAGCGCCCGGACGAGGTCCGGGTCGACGCGCATGGGCCCGAGCGGCGTCTCCCAATCCCGCGCCGAGAGCGACGGGCCGGCGCCGAGGCCGTAGTGGTCGACGCCCAGCACCAGGACGGTCGCCGGGGGGAGTTCGGCGGCGATCCGAAGGTAGGCGTGCGCGGCGATCGGCCCGGAGAACGGGTACCCCGCGTGCGGCACCACGGCGGCCCGCAGCCGCCGGGCCGGGGAGCGGTGCCGCGGTGGGAGCTCGCCCGGACCCCGGGGATCGAGGAAGCAGGACTCGATCTGCCGCGCGAGCGCCGCCCCGTCGCCCTCGTAGAACTGGCCCGCGACCGCCGGGGTCCGGGCCGAGCGGTCGGTCATCCTGAGCTCACTCGGGCGAGAGCCGCGCGACGATCTCCATCGCCTCGCGCTCCTGGATCCGGTGCCGCTGCCCTGGGTGGAACGGGTTCGGCTCCCCGTAGCGCGGGATGACATGGAAGTGCACGTGGAAGACGATCTGGCCCGCGGCCGCGCCCGCGTTCATCGCTACGTTGTAGTCCGGCGCGAGGCGCTCGACGCGCGCGCACATGCGGGCGAGCGTCCGAACGAGGGCCGCCTGATCCGCGTCCGGGTAGTCCGTCAATCGCGGGGCGTGGCCGCGCGGGACCACCAGGAGGTGGCCGCGCGTGAACGGGTAGAGGTCCAAGAACGCGACGGTATCGGCGTCCTCGTACACCCGATAGGCCGGCGAGCGCCCCGCGACGATCCCGCAGAACACGCAGCCCGGGTCGGGCGCCCGCGGGGAGGCCATGCGCCCCGGGACCCGGGCGCGAGATAAAGGGTTGCGCCGCGCGCGGCGGGACGTGCGCTCATTAGCTCGCCCGAATCTGGCAGCGCGATGCTCGGGCGCCTCGGCGTCGCCGCGACGATGATCGCGGTGCTCGTCGCGATCTCGCCCGGGGCCGTCGGACACGGCTCGGCGTCCGCGGCCGTCGGAGGCAGTGCTCCCGCGACGGGGGCGGGGTTCGTCACCGACGCGGTCTCGCTCCCGGCGGGCGTCCAGGGCGTCCCTCTACCTTCCGACCAGGCCGTCTCGATCACCGTGGCCCTCGCGTACCCTCACCCGGCGGCGCTCGACGCCTTCCTGGCCGCCGTCGAGGACCCCTCCTCCCCCGACTACCGGCACTTTCTGACCGCGGCCCAGTTTGAGGCGGCGTTCGCCCCCTCGTCCGGTACCGCGTCCTCGGTCGCGGCCACCCTCGCATCGGCGGGCGGTCGAGCGGTCACGGTGGCGGCGGACCGACTTTCCGTGTCCGCGGTGCTCCCGGCCCACGCGGTCGACGCGCTGTTCGGGGTCACGCTCGAGTCCGAGACCGGGTCCGCGAACGCGGAGTACACGGCCGTCGGGACCCCGAGTCTTCCGGCCGGATGGGCGACCCGCGTGGCGGGGGTCGACGGCCTGAGCAACGCTCCCAACGCCCGATGGAGCCCCGAGCTCGCGGCCGGACCGCTCGAGCGTGCGGCGCCGGTCGCGTCCGCGGACCAGTTCGCGATCGACAACGCGACCGGTCAGCAGTGGTACGTCGGTTCGGACTTCACGAACTCGTTCGACGTGGTCGACCTGTTCCCCAGCACGTCCGGCCACGTCGCGAACGCGACCTTCCCGACGGGCGAGGCCGTCGCCACCCTGCTCGCGAGCGGCTACAACCAGTCGCTCAACCAGAACACACCGCCGTGGGACCCGCTCGTGATCCGGACCTACCTCAACACCACGCTCAACGCGTCCTGGGTGAATGTCTCCATGGCCGCGCCCCTTGTCGGAGTACCGGTGACGATCTCGGGGATCACCCCTCCGCTCCCCGGGTCCTTCGGCTCGGTCAACGATTCCACCCTCGACGAGTTCGAGAACTCGCTCGACCTCGAGATGGCGGGCAGCCTGGCGCCCGGCGCCGGTCTCTACAACTTCTACTTCGCGGGCAGCCTGCTCGCGACCACGTCGAGCGACGCCGACGTCGCGGCGTTCTTCGACCAGGACCTCGCGTCCGCCCTGGCCTACGACTACGGGAACCAGTCGCTCGGGGTCGTGACGTGCTCCTTCGGGGTCACCGACCTCAACGACTCGCTCTGGAACGAGGAGATCCAGCAGGCGGCCGCGATGGGCGTGACGATCGTGGCGGCGAGCGGCGACCAGGGGAACGCGCCGAACGCGGTGTCGGGCCGCTCCGACGGCCAGTGGCCGATCTGGCCTGCGACCGCCTCGTTCAACACCTCGGGGGCCACGGCGGTCGGCGGGGTCTCGATCGGGCTCGCCGGGGGCAGCGCCGGATGGTTCAACGGGACCGACCTGTCCATCGGCTACGACTTCAACAGCACCGGCCTCTCCCAGCTCGAGACGTGGTGGGACACGTCGGGCGGGTCGGGCGCGTACGCCGGCTCCGAGGGCGGGGTGAGCACCGTCTTCCCTGAGCCGTACTGGCAGTTCCACTCGGCGGCCCAGCCGCCGATCGTGAACGCGACCGAGCGCCAGGGCGCCTCGACGATCGGACGGGCCGTCCCGGACGTGGCGTTCCCCGCCAACTCGACGATCGCGTTCGTCGTCGCCGACGCGCAGAACAACGTCTACTTCACGGTCCTCGAGGGGACCAGCATCGCGGCCCCGGCGTTCGCGGGCCTTCTCGCCGACGAGATCGCGGTCGCGCACCACGACTTCGGCTACCTCGATCCCGAGCTCTACCGGATCGGCAGCTACTTCGGCGCGAACCCCGGACCCGCGAGCGCCTTCCTGGACGTCACCGTCGGCGGCAACTACGTCTTCTCGGCGGCGCCCGGATGGGATCCGACGACCGGCTGGGGGGTGCCGCTGGGGACGGCGCTCTACGCCGCCGACGCGAACCCCGCGATCCGGGACTACCTGTACACGGGCCCGACGCCCGGCCTGCCGGCGGCCGCGGCCCCGGCCGCCGTCCCGTGGACCGAGATCTACATCGTCTTCGGGGTCGGGATCACGGTCGCGATCGTCCTCGTCATCCTGGTCGGTCGCCCGAACCGGACTGCGACCGTCCCGCCGCCGCCCCCGTTCGGCGCGACGATGGCGCCGCCTCCGCCCACGTCCGACCTCGACCACGTTTCGCCGGCGCCCGGGTCGGGCGCTACGTTCCTCTGCCCGTACTGCGGGAGCCCCCGGCCGGCGGAGCCGGTGCGCTGCCCGAAGTGCGGCGCGCTCTAGCGCGCGTCCTACGCCGCGGCGGGCGGGTCGGCCGGGCTCGGCGGCGCCTCGGCTGGCTCCTCGCTCGCCGGTGTCCCGTCCTCGCTCGCCGGCATCGGGGCCGGCGGGGGCGGGGCGCCCGGCGGTACGCCGAGCTTCTGCTCGAGGAACCGCCGGATCTCCTCCGGCCGGGTCGACGCGAGCCCGAAGTACTCGGCGAAGCGTCGGGTGGTCGTCAGCTCGAGCGTCGCGCCCCGCGGCTCGGTGTGGACCAGCCCGAGTCCGCGCAGGTGCTGGACCTCCTCGTAGGCGATGTCCCCGATCATCCGGACGAGCACGCTCTGCAGGATCGGCTGGTGGTAGGCCACGAGGGTGAGCGCCTTCAGCGTTCGGGGCGCCATCTCGACGGGCGTGACGGCATGGACCGCGGGGACGAACCGCTCCTCGAGCTGGAGCGCGTACCGGTCGCCGACGCGGCGGACCTCGAGCGCGGACTGCCGGTGTTCGTACGTCTGCTGGAGCGTGCGGACCGCCCGCTGGACGGGCCGGTAGTCGTCGAGCCCGAGCGCGGCGGTGATCTCCTTGATTGCGAGGGGCTTGCCGGACGCGAACAGCACCGCCTCGACCTGGAGGACCAGGTCGTCGAGCTTGGACGGCATCAGGCCGCCTCCACGAACCGCTGGCGCTCTTCGGCGATCCGGACCAGGAGCACGGGGGAGACGCCCAGCGCGTCTTGATGCAGCTCGATCGAGCGTTCGCGCGCCAGGAACAGCGCGGCCAGGAAGATCGCGACCAGGTGGTCGCGGCCCGAGAGCGGGTTCCAGAGGTCGAGGAGCGGGAACGGCGTCCCGATCGGGTGCCGGAGGGCTGCGTCCCAGGTGTCGACGAGATCGTGCTCGGGGAGGTCGCCGTGGACGAGGACCTCGGGCGGCGCCCGCTGCTCCTCGCGCAGGCGGTCGCGCAGCTCCTCGAGGCGGGTCGCCCGCCGGGCGTCGGCCTCGGCCTCCCCGAACGCCCGCACGAGCTCGAGCAGCGAGACCGGACGGGTCTCGGGGTGGCGCACCATCCCGAGGAGCGGCGGGGGATCGGAGGTGCCGAGCACCGCGGTCGTCACGTCGACGGCCTCCGGGGTCTCGAGCATCGGGAGGTAGCCGTCGTCGGTCGCCGCCATCGCGTCGGCGTCGAGCGGGGCCGGTGGGTCGCGCGTCCTGAGGACGGCCTCCGACTGGAGGTACAGGATGCTCCAGGCCATGTACAGGAGCCGGCCGGCGATCGCGAAGTTCACGGCGCCGTCGGAGCGCACGCGCTCGACGTACGACTGGGTGAACTTCACGAGGTCGATCTCCCACGGGTCGAACTCCTCCTCCATCACGAGCTCGAAGAGGAGCGCGGTCGCCTTCTGGAACTCGTCGGGGATGACGAGGTGAACACCCTCCTTCAGGCTCTCGACGAGCGTCAGATACCGCTCCAGCAGGACCGACGTGTCCTCGGCCTCGCCCAGCAGGGAGCGGTGGAAGACGAGGTAGCGCAGGACCTTCTCGGCCGCGGCGCGGGGGACCGCGCCGGGGCTCGCGAGCGCCGCCGCCTCGGACTCGGCGATCGTCACTGGGCCTCCACGGCGCGCGTCGCCGCCTCCGGCTCGCGCGCGCCCTCCCGGCTCTCGACGTCGTGGATGTCGTCGAGATGGATCCCGACGACGCGCGAGCAGCCGTCGCCGTGCATCGTCACGCCGTAGAGGTGGGAGGCGAACTTGAGGGTCACCTTGCGCAGCGAGATGACGACGAACTGGGCCCGCTCCGCGTTGCGCCGGAGCATGCGGCCGACGTACTCGGCGTTCAGCCCGTCGAGCGACATGTCGACCTCGTCGAACACGTAGAGCGGGCTCGGGTCGTAGCGCTGCAGCGCGAAGATGAAGGCGAGGCTCGCGAGCGACTTCTCGCCGCCGCTCAGCTGCTCCAGTCGGGCGACGGTCTTGCCGACCGGTCGCGCCCGGATCAGGAGGCCGCCCGCGAGGGGATCCTGCGGGTTCTCGAGGACGATCTCGCCCTCCCCGCCGGCGGAGAGTTCGCCGTAGATCGCGCGGAAGTGCCCATTGACCTGCACGACGACCTCCTGGATCTTCTCGCGCTTCTTGGTCTCGATCTCGCCGACGAGCGCGGTCAGCTCGGTCTTCTCGGTCGTGAGGCGCTCGACCTCGGCGGAGAACTCGTCAAGGCGCGTCTTCTCCGCGTCGTACTCCTCGACCGCGCGCAGGTTGACGTCGCCCATCGACCCGAGCTGCTGCTCGAGGGCGGTGACCTTCCGTCGGAGCTCCTCCACGCTCATCGGCTTCTCGTCGGGCTCCGGCTCGGGGAACTGCTTCAGCGCCTCCTCGAGCTCACGGAACTTCGCCTCCGCGACCGCGAGCCGGGTCTCCTCCTGGGTGAGGAGCGACTTACGCGTCTCCAGGTTCGCCTGGGCCTCGCCGAGCCGCCGCGTCACCTCAAGCCGCTGCTCCTCGAGCTTCCGCTTCTTTTCCGCGGAGGCCTTCTGCGACTCCGACTGCTTCGACTCGACCGACTTGAGGGCGTCGAGCGCCTCCTTGGCCTCGTGGACCGCCTTTTCCGTTCGGGCGATCTCCTTCTTCTTGGCGGCGATCGACGCCCGGGCGGCGTTAAGCTCCGTGCGCCGGCTCTCGAGACCGGCGGTGAGCGCGGCGAGCGAGGCGCGGGCGGCCTCGAGCTCTCCGTTGACCTTCACGCGCTCCTCCGAGGTCTTCTGGGCGGCCTCCTGGAGCGACCGGAGCTTGGCCCCGAGCGACTCCGGCAACTGGCCGAGGTACTGCTCCTGGGCCTGCTGGATCGAGGACTTCAGGGCCGCGATCTCGTCCGCGAGCTGGGCGACCGTCGCCTCGGCCTTCCCGAACGCCGCCTCGCCTCGCTTCTGCTCGGCGGTCGCGGACGCGATGAGTTCCTCCGCGGACTTGAGCCGGGCCCGGGCGGCCGCGAGGTCCTTCTCGAGGATCTGACGGGTGGACTGCTGAGATTGATCCCGGATCGACCGGGTGGCGAGCTCCTCGCTCACGCCCCGGATCCGGTCGGTGATCTTTCCGAGCCCTTCGCGCGCCGCGCTCTCCGCGGCGCTCTTCTCCCGCAGCTCGTCGCCGAGCCGCTTCAGTTCCACGGCGCTGTCCGCCCCCCGGCCCTGGGCCGAGGGGTCGAGGTACCCGCCCGAGATCGCCCCGGTCGCCTCGATGAGATCGCCCTGGAGCGTGACGAGCCGGACGCCGCCCATCTCGGCCCGTGCGGCGGCGAGGTCGTTCATGACCACGGTCTCGCCGAAGACGTACCAGAACGCGGATCGGTAGCCCTCGTCGAACTTCACGAGGTCGATCGCGAACCCGGTCGCGCCCGAGCTCTTCGCCGCCACGAGCGACTTCCCGTGCGGGCGGCCGGGCAACATCCGGTTGAGCGGGAGGAACGTCGCGCGCCCCCGCTTTTCCTCGCGCAGGAGACGGATGCACTCCTCGGCGACCTGGTCGGACTCGACGACCAGGGCCTGGAAGCGGTTCCCGCCCGCGACCTGGAGCGCGGTCTTGACCTTCGGCTCGAACTCCGCGAGCTCCTCGACGGTGCCCCGGATCCCGGCGATCTTCCCGAGGTTGCGTTGCGACAGGAGGTAGTCGACCGCGGCGAGCTGGTTCGGGCGCGCGCCGGACTCGGTGCGCGCCTTGAGCCGCGCATCCAGCGCGAGATAGCGCCGATTGAGCTCGCCGACCTCGCGGGAGAGGCGCTCGGCCTCGGCCGTGAGCGACTTCTCCTGGTTCTTGAGGGAGAACAGCTCCTTCTGGAGGTCGCCGGTCGAAGCGCCGCCCGATCCCTTCGACGGGCCGGACTCCTTGATCCGCATCTCGAGGTCCCGGACCTCGACCTCGCGTTCCCGAAGATCGTCCTCCGACTGGGCCAGCGTCCGCTCGGCCGACTCCGCGGCGGCGTGCGCCGCCTCCCGGTCGTGCACGGCCTGCTGCCAGGTCTTCTGCTTCGCGTCGAACTGCCGCTGGAGCTCGAGCTGCTGGCGCCGAGCCGCGGCGAGCTTCTCGCCCGCCTTCCCGGACGGTCCGGTGGCCGCTCGGATGCCCTCGGTGTGCTCCTCGGCGTCCTTCTCGAGCGCCGCGAGCCGATCGGCGAGCGTCGACTGCTGGCCCTCGAGCTCGGTCCGCTGGGACTCCTCGGACGCCACGCCCTTCTCGAGCTCCGCGGTCTGGGCGTCCAGCGCTTCGAGCTCCTCCTTCAGGTGGGAGAGCGTCTGATCCTGGCGGGCGTAGGCCATCCGCTTCTCGTCGAGCTCCGTCTTGAACTGGATCGCCGCTGCGCCGCCCGCTTCGGCGATCTCTCGGTCGACCGCGTCGACCTGGGTCGCGAGATCGGTTTGCCGGCCGGTGAGCTCGGTGCGTGCCGCCTCGAGCTTCTCGAGCTCGGCGCGGACCGAATCGACCTGCCGGCGGCAGGTCGCCAGCTCCTGCTCGGCCATCCGGTGGCCCGCGCGGGCGAGGCGCGCCTCCGTGCGGCGCTTGTCGTCCTGGAGCTGCTTGTACTGGATCGCCTGCAGCCGCTGGTTCTCGAGCCCGGCGAGGTGGCCCTTGATCTCGCCGAGGAGGGTCTGGATGCGCGTCAGGTTCTGGTCGAGGTCGGCCCGCTTGGTGGCGGCGCGCTCGAGCTCGTCGTCGTACTGGCTGATCCCGGCGAGCCGCTCGAGCAGGCCCCGCCGGGGCACGGGCCCCATGGTGACGATCTTGTTGACGTCGCCCTGCTGCACGAGGTTGTAACCGTCACCGGAGAGCCGACCGTGGGCGAGCAGGCCGTCGATCTCGGTCTGGGTCGTCCGCTTGCCGTTGACGTAGAAGTACGAGTAGTAGCCGTCGGGGTCGCTCGGGGCGAGCTTCACGTAGCGGGTGACCTCGACCTCGGCGGACTCGACGGGGAGGAGGTGGTCGGAGTTGTCAAAGATGAGCGAGACCTCGCACTCGGTCGCGGCCTTCTTGGACGAGCCGCCGTTGAAGAACAGATGGGTCAGCCGCTCGGCGCGCAGTGCCTTCGAGCTCGTCGGCCCGAGAACGAACAGGATCGCGTCCGAGATGTTCGACTTGCCCATGCCGTTCGGACCGGCCACGCCGGTGAACCCGGGCTGGAACGGGATCTCGGTCGCTCCGGCGAACGACTTGAAATTGCGCACCTTGAGCCGCTTGAGATACATCGAGCGCCCCTCCCCGCTGGGTCCGGACCTGTGAGCTCCGTCGCCGATTCCTGCCCGTTTGTCAGACAGTCGTCAGCAGTCGGTCCCGAGCCTTGTCAGCCGTATTTAACAATACGGTTCGTTCGGCACCGACGCCCGCGCTGGACGCGCGTCCGGGGCGCGCACCGGGCGCAAGCGGGGCCGCGAGCCGGTCCGCCATCGCCCTGGCGGCCGCCTCGAAGCCCGGCCTATCGGTTAGTTATACCGCGCCCCGATTCCCCCCCAAGGCTCGCGTTCGGGGCGGCAGGATCTCGCCAATGAAGATACGGATGGGGGCGCGGAACCGCAGCGGAGACCGGAACTCGGGCCCGGGACGCCGAATGGTAGTGGCGATGCTCATGGTCATCGTGGTCGTCGCCGCGGCGGTCGTGGTTCTCGCGATCTCGGACGTCGGGACCGGCGCGGCACCCCGTGCTTCGGCATCGCCCCAGACGGCGGCGGTTTCGATCGTCCTCTCCCCGAAGAGCGGCGGTGAGGAGACCAGCATCACCGTCAAGGGCTCGAACTTCGCGCCGTCCACGACCGTCGACCTTACGTTCGGGAACCCCCACCTGCCGACGTTCAACCTGGACGGACAGCCCGCTCCGTACAACGTGCCCTATACCGTGACCACGAATTCGGTCGGAGGGTTCTCGACTCCGATCTACTCGGGCCCGTTGAACAAGGGAACGTACGAGGTGCTCGCCTCGGACGGTTCGGTCACGGCTTCGGCGACGTACAAGATCACCTCGAGCCCGACCACGCTCAAGCTCTCGAGCGTGAGCGTCGCGCCCGGCGCGTGCGTGAAGCTGAAGGGGACGGGATTCTACCCGGGGGACGTCGAGAACCTCTACGTGGGCCCCTGGCCGAACTCGGCGGGGTTCAAGACGCTCAAGTCGTTCCCGGACACTTTGGCCGGAGCAATCGCCCACAAGATCTGCACGTACACGACGTCCCACGGAGCCCCGGTCGACTGGGCCGCGGGCACCTACGCGATCCTCGTGGTCGGGGACACGTTCACCAGCGGCAGCGTGACGCTCACCGTCTCGTAGCCTCGTTCGAGGGGCGTGGGACGGATCGGGCCAGTCGGATCGAACGTTCGACCCTTCTCTCTTGTCTCGCCGGTGGGGGGGCCCCTCCGCGCGAGACCGGAGGGCCCGTGCGCTGACGCGCCTTCGGGAGTAAATACGAGTACGGTTCTCGAACGGACGGGGGCGCGCGGACGACGCGCGCCGGGGGGTCGGCGATGAGGCTGTGGGTCTACGTCGTCCGCCGGTGCATGCTGCTCATCCCGGTCCTGATCGGGGTGATGACGATCACCTTCGCTCTGGTGACCGCGCTCCCCGTGTCGGAACGCCTCGAGGTGGCGTTCGGAGCGAACCCGAAGGTTCCGTACACCCCCACGGTCCCCTGCGCGAAGCTCGGGATCGACAAGCCGGGCGAGTGCTCGAACCCCTTCTACACGAACGGACTCCGACTGCTCGGGCTGAACCACCCGATCCCCGTGCAGTGGGCGGTCTACATGTACGACACGTTCACGTTACGATGGGGATACGTCGGGAACGGGTCGGGCCTCGCCTCCGCGGTCCCGCTCGTCCGCGGGATCCCCGTCACGACGGCGATCGGCTGGTTCCTGCCCTACACGCTGGAGCTCGCCGCGCTCTCGCTGCTGATGATCATCCCCCTCTCCATCAGCCTCGGCTACCTCTCCGCCGCGAATCGGAACCGGCCGGTCGACCAGCTCTCCCGGATCCTGTCGTTCTCGGGGTACGCGTTACCGTCGTTCCTCTTAGGCGGCGTCCTGTTGTTCGTCTTCGTCTTCCTCATCGGGGGTCCGCAGGGGATCTCGCCGACCTGCCACTCGGCCTCGGCGTACTTCGATCTGTTCGGTTCGTGGCCGCCGATCCAGTGCTGGCCCGGCGGGCTCTACCCGACGTGGCTGCAGGCCGGGCAGGTGAGCTCGCCGACCGGGTTCCCGACGATCGACGCGATGATCCACGGGCAGTGGTTCCTCGCGGTCGACACGCTCTTCCGCATGATCCTCCCGGCGTTCGTCATCGCGTACGGCACGATCGCGGGACTGCTGCGGTTCGTCCGCAACAACATGCTCGAGGTGATGAACCTCGACTTCGTGCGGACCGCCCGCGCGAAGGGCCTGCCCGAGAAGACGGTCGTGAAGCGCCACGTCGGGCGCAACTCCGTCAACGTGACGGTCACGGTGTTCGGCCTCACCTTCGCGGGATTCATCGGCGGATTCCCGATCATCGAGTCGGTCTTTGGTCTCAACGGCGTCGGCCGGTTGCTGGCCTACTCGGTCAGCCTGACCCCCCTCGACTTCGGGATGATCTTCGGGAGCACGATCCTGTTCACGATCATCGTCGTCCTCGCGAACCTCACCTGCGACATCCTCTACGCCGTCCTCGATCCCCGGGTCCGGCTGGGCTGAGCCGACCGCGGCCGGGGACACCGGCCCGTCGAGGCGCGGGCGAGGGTTGGACGGCCTGCCGCCCCCGTCCCGTCCGCGGCCGGGAACGGAGCCGGACCAACAAAGCCTTTTATCGGGGGTCGCACTCGGAACCCTGAATGCGTCGCTCGACGATCGAGGGGTAGTCCGCCTCGGGCCACCCGTCTCCGATATTTTTCGCTCGTTCGCTCCCTATGGACGTCCTCGACGCGATCCGCTCGTACCGCCCGTGCGCCCAGTTCCAGTCGCGCCCGGTCCCTCCCGAGAAGCTGAAAACGGTCCTCGCCGCCGCCCGGCTCGCCCCGAGCCAGCGCAACCTGCAGCCGTGGCGGTTCGTGGTCGTCCGCGACGACGAGCAGAAGCGCCTGCTCGCCCAGGCGTCGAACCGGGGGAAGCTGATCGCCGAGGCGCCCGCGGTCATCGTCGCGTTCGCCGTCGAGGAGGACATCCCCGTGACGATCGGGAGCTACATCTCGGCCTACCCCCTCGACGTCGCGGTCGCGGTCGACCACCTCCAGCTCGCGGCGACCTCCGAGGGGCTCGGGACGCGCTGGCTGATCGAGTTCAACGAGGAGAAGGTCCGTTCGGTGCTGCACGTGCCCGAGGGGATCCACCCGATCGCGGTGATCCCGATCGGGTACCCGGCGGATGGCCAGAACGGCGGCGGTGCCGCCGCGGACGACTCGGGGCGGAAGAGCCCGGACGAGATCATCGCCTACGACGAGTACCCCTGGCGCTAGGTCGCGCGTGACCGACGTCACGTTCGTCAGCACGAACCCGGGGAAGTCCCGGGAGGTCGAGGCGATCCTCGCCCCGTACGGGATCACGGTGCACTGGCGGCGCACGGAGCTGCCGGAGCCGCAGGCCGATCGGCTCGAGGACGTGGTCGCGGCCAAGCTCGACGCGGTGAGGTCCGTGCGCGGGTACGCGATGGTGGAGGACTCCGGCTTGTTCATCCCGTCGCTGGGGGGGTTTCCGGGGGTCTACTCGGCCCACTTCCTGAAGCTCTGGAAGTTCGGGCCGATCCTCGAGCTGCTCCGTACGCGCCCGCGAGGGGCGTACTTCCGCAGCGTCGTCGGCCTTCGACGCGGCGCGCAACGCTGGGTGTTCGCCGGGGAGGTGGTCGGCTCGATCGCCGACCGGCCGTCCGGGGGCGGCGGCTTCGGCTACGACCCGATCTTCGTGCCGCGCGGCTGGTCGAGGACGTTCGCGGACGGGAGCGATGAGGAGAAGAACGCGATCTCGCACCGCGCGCGCGCGGTGCGACAGGTCGGCGAGGCGATCGGATCCGCGCCGGTGGAACCGGCGCGCCCCGGGCCCCCGTCGCGGCGCCCGGTCCGTCGCCGTTAATCGCCGGCGGGGGTGTGCGGGGTCGATGCGGGTCGACGCGATCTCCGAGTCCCCGATCCTCGCCCTGATCGACCAGATCTTCCGGATGCGGCAGCAGGGCCACACGGTCCTCGGGCTCCACATCGGCGAGCCGGACCTCGACACCCCCGCCGGGATCCGGGACGCGGCGTATCGGTCGATGAACGCCGGCCAGACGCACTACGTAGCCTCCGCGGGGATGCCCGACCTTCGCGCGGCGATCGCGCAGCGGCTACGGGACCGGCACCAGGTCCCGTGCGGGGCCGACGACGTGGTGGTGATGACGGCGAAGTTCGCGATCTACGCGACGCTCCTCTCCCTCGTCGGGCCGGGCGACGAGGTGATCCTGCCCAACCCGACGTACCTGTTCGAGCAGCCGCTCGAGCTCGTGGGCGCCCAGCCGGTCTACGCCCCGCTGAACGCCGACTTCTCGATCGACGCCGCCTCCCTCCGCGATGCGGTCACCTCGCGGAGCCGTGCGGTGATCCTCGTGTCCCCGGGGAATCCGACCGGTCGGGTGCTCGCGCGCGACGAGGTGCGCTCCGTGGTCGACCTCGCGCGGGAGCACCATCTCACGGTCATCAGCGACGAGACGTACGAGTCGCTGATCTACGAGGGGACGCACGTGAGCCCCGCGAGCCTCGCGGACCCCGAGGTCCCGGTCGTCACGGTCGGGAGCTTCTCGAAGACCTACGCGATGACGGGTTGGAGGGCCGGGTTCGCGGTGGCGCCACCGGCGATTCGGGCCCGCCTCGTCAAGATCGTCGAGCACACGTTCACCTGTCTGCCGCCGTTCGTTCAGCAGGCGTGCCTCTGGGCCCTCGAGAACGGCCAACCGGACGAAGAGCGGATCCGGGAGGTGTTCCGGGCCCGACGCGACCATCTCTACGCTCGGCTCCAGAAGGTCCAAGGTCTCTCCACCCACCGCCCGGGGGGCGCGTTCTACATGTTCCCCCGGTACGACCTCCCGATGCGGTCGATTGACCTGGCAAACGAGCTCCTCCGGGAGGAGGAGGTCGCGGTCGTTCCCGGCGTTGCCTTCGGGCCGGACGGCGAGGGCCATCTCCGCCTCTCGTACACGTCGCCGATCGAGATGCTCGACGACGGGGTGAGCCGGATCGAGCGGTTCCTGGAGCGCCGCCGCGCTCGGGCCGGGTGACCGCACCCAGCCCGGGCGACCGGTTTTAGTATCCCGCGCCGCTCGCCCGCGCATGGCGACCGCTCGCCGCGTGCACGACCTGACGGCCCTCCTCGAGACGCACATGCCCGTCTGGCCGACCTCGCCGCTCCCGGTGTTCGAGCCGGTCGGGGTCGTCCCCCGGGACGGCTACCTCATCGAACGCGTGAGCTGCCTCTCGCACACCGGCACCCACCTCGACGCGCCGGCCCACTTCCTCGAGGACGGGGCGACGGTCGACCAGATCCCCCCGGACGATCTGGTCGGGAGCGCGATCGTGCTCGATGTCCGAGCCGACCTCGACGGTCCGATCATCCCGACGCGCGCGCTCGAGCGGCACTGGCCGAGCGGGTCGTCCCCGTCGATCGCGCTGCTCCGTACCGGGTGGAGTCGCGACCGGGCCGCGACGAAGCACTACCTCTACGACTTCCCCGGTCTCGACCCGGCGGCAGCCGAATGGCTCGTTGAGCGGCAGGTCAAGGGCGTTGGGACCGACACGCTCGGGATCGACCCCTACTCGAACCAGAAGTTCGAGGCGCACAAGGTCCTCCTCCGTCGGGGGATCTGGATCCTCGAGGCGCTCGATCACCTCGATGAGCTCCGCGAGGGCGTGGAGTACACGCTGGTCGCGGCGCCGATCAAGCTCGCCCACGGGAGCGGCGGGATGGCGCGCGTGTTCGCGATCGAGGGTTAGGGCGCCGTGCCGCTCGAGTCGGGCCTGAAGGGCGCGCGCGTCCTGGTCACCGCGGCGAGCCAGGGGATCGGCTACGGCGCCGCGCGCGCCTTCCTCGAGGAGGGGGCCCGGGTCGTCGTGAACTCCGCGCACGAGGGCCGGCTCTCGGCCGCCGTCGCGCGGTTGCAGCCCGCGGGCGAGGTCCACGGGGTCGTGGCCGACCTCGCCACGCACGAGGGCGTGGACCGGGTGATGGACGGAGCGCTCGACGCGCTCGGCGGGCTCGACACCCTCGTGTACGTCACGGGCTCGCCGCGTCCCGGGGTCTTCCTCGAGCAGGGATACGACGACTGGGCCCGGGCGGCGGCCCTCCTGGTCGTGAGCCCGGCCTACCTCGCCCGGCGCGCGGCCGACGCGATGATCGCCGGCGGCGTGCGCGGACGGATGGTGTTCCTGACCTCGCTCGCCATCCGCGAGCCGATCCCGAACCTCGCGCTCTCGAGCGTCTGCCGCGTCGCGGTCGCGGGGCTCGTGCGGACGCTCGCCCGGGAGCTCGGTCCGAAGGGGATCCGGGTGAACGGCATCCTCCCCGGCTACATCCACACCCCGCGCATCGACGAGGTCGCCGAGGACGCCGCCCGTCGCCGGGGCATGACCCCGGCCCAGGTGATCGAGGGGATGCAGCGGGACATCCCGCTCGGACGGATCGGCTCCCCGGAGGAGCTCGCGCGCGCGGTCGTCTTCCTCGGCAGCGAGATGTCGAGCTACGTCAGCGGCGCGATGCTCCCCGTCGACGGCGCGCTCCTCCGATCGATCGGGTGAGCCGTCTCAGTCGCGGTCCGGCGCGACGGCCTCGTGGAGGAGCTCCTCGCGCCGCGGGGTGAAGACATCGAGGATCACCACGGGGTGCTTCGGATCGGCATGGAGCTCGTGCGGAACGTTGCCCGGCACGACGTACGACGACCCGACCTTCAGCGTCCAGGTCTGGTCCCCCACGCGGAACTCCCCTCCGCCCTCGAGCACGGTTCCCGACTGCGTGTGGGGATGGGTGTGCATCGGGAACTGGCGGCCCGGTTGGATGCGGTAGAGGACCATCATCACGTCCGGCGCGTGCGCGAGGATGCGGCGGTGGACACCGGGAAGGACTTCGTGCCAGGCTTCGGGTCGGTCGTTCCAGAGGGGCATGCGCGGCCCGACACGAGGGGCGTATTTCTCGGTGGCGCGCGCCGACCCTACCCGAGCGCGTGCCGGAGGTCGTCGACCAGGTCGTCTCCGTCCTCGATCCCGACGGAGATTCGGACGAGGCCGTCCGAGATCCCCTGCCGTTCGCGCAGCTCGCGCGGGACCGACCGGTGCGTCATCAAGGCCGGGACGTTCACGAGCGACTCGACGCCCCCCAAGCTCTCGGCGAGCGTGAAGACCCGCAGTCGCCGGACCATCCGACGCACCGCCGGCAATCCGCCCTTCAGCTCGACGGACACCATGCCCCCGTAGTCGTCCATCTGGCGACGCGCGATCGCGTGGCCGGGGTGGCTCGCGAGGCCGGGATAGATCGTCCGCCGGACCGACCGGTGTCCGTCGAGGAACGCCGCGATCTTTCGGGCGTTGTGGCAGTGCGCGCGCACGCGCAGACCGACGGTGTGGATCCCGCGCAGCACGAGGAAGCAGTCGAGGGGGCTCGGGACTCCGCCCTGCGTGTTCTGGTACCAGCGGTACTTCTCGAGCAGCGGGCGGGAGCGGAAGACGAGGGCACCCCCGATGAGGTCGCTGTGGCCCCCGAGGTACTTGGTCGTCGAGTGGACGACGACGTCGGCCCCAAGCTCGATCGGACGCTGGAGCACCGGCGAGGCGAACGTGTTGTCGACGGCGACCCGGGCCCGGTGCGCGCGGGCGATACGGATCGCTCCCTTGAGATCGGTGACCTTCAACAGCGGGTTCGTCGGGGTCTCGAGGTACAGCAGATCCGTGCGCGGCCCGGCGCCCAGCGCCCGTTCCACCTGGGAGAGTTCGCTGGTGTCGACGAACTCGACGTCCACGCCGTGCGAGCGAGCGACCTGAAGGAGCCTCCACGTGCCGGCGTAGAGATCGTCCCCCGCGACGATCCGCCGCCCGGTGGGATACGCCATCAAAAGCGCGGAGGTCGCCGCGAGGCCGGAACCGAAGGCGAGCGCGCCGGCGCCCCCTTCCAGCCGGCCGAGCGCACGTTCAAGGGCGGCCCGCGTCGGATTGCCCGTGCGGGAGTAGACGAACCCCTTGGCCCGTCCCGGGGCGAGCTGGGCGTACGTCGACGTCTGGTAGACCGGCACGTTGACCGCGCCCGTGAGCGGGTCGGGCGCCTGCCCGTCGTGGATCGCCCGGGTGTCCCAGCGCATCCCGGCGGCCACGCGCCCGCCCATGAAGAAGTCGACGCCGTGGACCGGCCCGCACCTGGGGTTCCGGATGATATTAATATCCCAAGCCAGTTCGCGTGCTAACCCCTCGCTCGGCCACGCGGGGGAACATGCGGGGACGGGAACGTGGCACCAGCGTTGAACACCGAGTCTTCGACCGTGGTGAACGTGCCCGCGGCGGCGGTCGCCCGCGAGGCGAGCGGGAAGGACGTCTACGTCCGCCAGTCGAGCGGACTCGTTCGCACCGTGGGGGCCCGCACCGCCCTCTTCGCGAACCTGGTCGCGATGGGGATCATCGTGAACTACTTCTGGATCGTCTTCGCCTCGACGGGGTACCCGAACGCGAACCTCGTCACGACCGTCGGGATCGGGGTCCTGATCAACGTCGGGGTCGGCTACGTCTACTGGATGCTCTCGAGCGCGATGCCGCGGAGCGGCGGCGACTATGTCTTCATGGGGCGCATCTTCCACCCGAGCATCGGACTCGGCACGAACCTGATCTTCACGGTCGTGTTCATCTCGTGGGCCGGACTCTTCGCGTGGTACATCTCGGCCGACGGCATCCCGATGATGCTCGCGGCCTACTCGGTCGCGGGCGGGGGCTCGCAGGCGCTGGCGTGGGCGAGCTGGTTCACCGCTTCGAACGCGAACATCTTCATGGTCGGATCGATCGTCCTCGTCCTCGTCATCCTCGTGAGCCTGCTCCCGACCAAGTGGGTCTTCCGGACCACGGTCGGGATCTTCGTCGTGACCGCCGTGATCTACGTGATCATGCTCGCGCTCCTGCTCGCGACGCCGCAGTCGACGTTCGCGGCGCACTGGAACGCGGCGAACCCCGCGTCGCAGAGCTACCAGGCGATCGCCTCGGGCGCCGCCAGCGCGACCACGATCACGCTCAGCGGGACCTTCCTCGGCGTGGTCTACACGATGCTGAGCTTCATCGGCTACGCGAACAGCTCGTACTTTGCGGGGGAGGTCCGGGGCAATCCCACGCGGACCCAGGGGCTCGCGATCTTCGGCGCCCCGATCATCTTCGCCGCGCTGATCGGCGCGCTGTACGCCGCGACGTACTACACGTTCGGGCGGAACTTCATCATCGGCGTCAGCGCGGGGTACCTGTACCCGGGCACCTACGGGGTCTCGGTCAGCCTGCCGGCGCTGCCGTCCCCGCTGTTCCTCGCGGCGTACCTCGTGAGCAACCCCACCCTGGCGGCATTCCTCGCCTTCGGGCTCACGCTGACGTTCTTCGGGTTTTCGTTCATCTACTTCATCATCCCGACCCGGAACCTGTTCGCGTGGTCGTTCGACCGAGTGCTCCCGTCGTTCTTCGCCCGGGTCTCATCGAGCGGCGTGCCGTACGTCGCAGTGTTGACGCTCGGCGTGGGGGCCTTCATCTCGCTGTGGGTCGCCACGTACACTACGCTGTTCACCTACCTCAACTACTCGAACTTCGGATTCTGGTTGGCGGTGGGCATCGTCTGCCTCGGCGGCGCGCTGTTCCCGTTCCTCCGGCCCCAGCTGTTCGCCCAGGCGCCGCGGATCGTCCGGGCGAAGATCGGACCCGTGCCAATCCTGACGATCGTCGGGATCGCGTCGTGGGCGGGAGCGTGGTTCGTGAGCTACGCGGCGTCGACGATCCAGTACCTCGGGATCACCGGGTCGTACCCGTACGCCTACCTGATCTTCCTTCCAATCGTCTTCGTAGTCGGGATCGTGGGCTACTTCGTCTCCTACGCGATCCAGCGGCGCCGGGGCGTCCCGGTCGACCTCATCGCGAAGGAGCTCCCCCCCGATTGACCCGTGGCCGGCGCCTCGCGGCCGGACCCTTTTGAGGCGGCACGGCTCCCCCCGCCGTGGGCGACCGCGTCGACCTCGTCCTGGACGCACGACGGGGCGAGCGGCTGACCGTCGAGCTGCCCCTCACGCTCCGGCGCCCGGTCGAGGAGTCGGCGCGGTCGCTCGACCTCGGCGACTGGGTCGACCTCACCGACCCGATCGTCGCGAAGGGGGTCTCGGTCGTCGACGCGGCCGCGCGGAACGACCCGCCGGTCTCGCTCGGCATCTTCGGCGGCGTCGCGCACCGGATCCGGTGTCCGTCCAGCAACGCGCCCGACCGGGGCCTGCGCCGTGAGCTCCACGATCTCGATCTTGCCTGCCGGCACAAGGAGATCCGCTCCGTGCGGGCCTTCCTGGAGACCGTCCACGAGCGGGAGGGGAGCGCGCTGCGCTTCTTCGCGACGTCGGGCGACCGCATCTTCAACTCCCTCGGGGAGGGACGGCGGTACCGATACCACATGCTGACCGCGCAGCAGGGCGCGGAGGTCGGCCTCGGCACGGTCGACCTGCTCGCGGACGAGTTCCGGTTCTGCCACCGGTTCGACCTCCGGGCGGATGTGGACGAGGCGCGCGCTCACCACGGCACCCTCTCCCTCGCGACCCTGCTCCTGGCGAAGCTCCAATTCGTCCAGCGGGTCCCGGAGGAGGGGGCCGGGAGCGTGCAGGAGCGCGTGCTCGAGCCGGTCGGGCGGCACGACCTCGCGATCGGGCCGGAGGCCAAGGATGTGCAGGACATCCTCGCGCTGCTGGCGGACCATCCGCTCGGCGAGGAACCCGATGCCATCTCCCCCAATCGGCTCGCGGCCGTGATCGGCGCGGATCCCGGTCTCGGCCACACCGTGACCCTGAACCTCGCGCTCCTCGGGCGATCGCCGGTCCTTTCGGCGGTGCCCGACCCGTGGCGGGCGACGATTCGATCGCGCCTCGCCGAGCTCGGCGCGCTCGTCGCGCGGGTCGCTCCCCGCTGGCGGCGCAGCCTGTTCGGCGGGCCATGGTGGGAGGAGGTCGACGCCCAGCCGTCCGTGGACGGGACGCTGAGCGTCCGCTGACGGCTCACCCCGACGTGAGCACGGCGGAACGGACGCGATCGGAGTCGAGATCGATCACTGCCCCCAGCAGGGCGCCCTCGGTATACGCGCTCCCGCAGTTGATCGAGAGCGTCCGGTCGAGCGAGGTCGTCCCCCGGGACTCGTGGATGTGCCCGTGCAACCCCAGCAGCGGCTGGTGCCGAAGCAGCGCGGCCCGCACCGCGGTGCTGCCGACGTGGACCAGCTCCGGCTCCCCGCCGGGGGCCATCGCCTTCGTCAGGTTCGCGTCGAGGCGGGGCGCGAGGTCGAGCGGCGTCGAGTGTGGGGGCACGTGGAGGTTGAAGACCGCCGAGCCCGTGTGGTCGAGGCCGGCCGCGCCGGTGTCCAGCCGTCGCGCGATCTCGTCCTCGGGCAGCTCCCGGTACGTGTGCCAGGGCGTGGGGTTGCTGTAGGCGAGCGTCAGCATCTCGTGCCGGTCGTCGAGGCGCACGATCTCGTTGTCGGTGAGCTCCGCCCGCCCGTCCGCGGCGATCGCCGTCTCGACGACGGTGGGGTCATCGTTCCCGAGTCCGATGAGGAGCCGGGTGGGATCCGCGCCCAGCCGCTCGTCGGCCCACCGGAGCCACCCGGCGACCTCGGCCGGGGCGAGCCGCTGGAACAGGGCGTCGAGTCGATCCGGATGCGCCGTCAGTTCCTCCCACTCCGCGCGGGAGGTCCGGTACGGGATCGTCGCGCCGTCCCGTAGCGACCCCTCGAGGCGCTCCACGTCGGACTCGGGCGCGGTCCGGCGAGCCCCTTCGACCACCGCGATCCACTCGCCCTGCTCGAGCACGAGCGGGGTCACGGTCTTGGCAGTGATGTCGCCGCCGACGATCAGGAGGTCGGCCTTGTAGACGCGCGCGGCGTTGACGAACTTGCGCCAGCAGATCGCCGACCCGTGCAGGTCCGCGACGAAGAACAACCGGGTCGCGTGGGGCACTCGGAACGACCTCGAGCCGGGGAGACCCGGCGGGGGTAAAGGCTAGCCGAACGCAAGGGGGGGTCCCGGGGGTGATCCCACCGGGACCCGAGAAGGGGTTGTGCGCCGCCGATCGGGGAGGACGTTCAGTCCTCGCCGAAGTCGCCGCCCATTCCGCCCATGCCGCCCATGCCGCCGGGACCCCCGGGGCCGCCCGGGCCGCCGGAGGGCGGCGGGCTCGACTTGGACGCGATGACGTCGTCGATGCGGAGGATCATGACCGCCGCATCCGTGGCGCTCTCGATCGCCTGCTTTCCGACGCGGATCGGCTCGATGACGTGGAGCTTGACCATGTCGTCGACCTTGCCCGTCTGGATGTTGACGCCGGCGGTCTTCTGGCCGCCCTTGTGCGCCTTGCGCAGCTCGATCAGGATGTCGATCGGGTCGAGCCCCGCGTTCTCGGCGAGCGTCCGTGGGATCGTCTCGAGCGCTTCGGCGAAGCTCTCGAAGGCGAGCTGCTCACGGCCGCCGACCTTCGCGGCCTCGTCGCGCAGGTGCAGGGCGAGCTCGCTCGCCGTCGCGCCGCCGCCGACGACCCACCGGCCGTCCTCGACCGCGATCGCGACCACGTTGAGGGCGTCGTCGAGCGACCGCTCGATCTCGTCCAGCACGTGCTCGGTGCCGCCGCGGATTAGGATCGACACGGCGCGCGCCTTCTTAGCGCCCGTGACGAACGTCAACGCGTCGTCGCCGATCTTCCGCTCCTCGACCAGGCCCGCGGCCCCGACGTCGGACGGAGTGAGCTCGCTGACCTTCGAGACGATGCTCGCCCCGGTGGCCTTCGCAAGCTTCTCCATGTCGGACTTCTTGACGCGGCGGACCGCGTAGATCCCGTCCTTCGCGAGGTAGTGCTGGGCGAGGTCGTCGATGCCCTTCTGGACGAAGACGACGTTGGCGCCGGACTTCTTCACCGTCTCGACCATCCGCTTCAGCATGTTCTCCTCCTCCTGGAGGAACGCGTTCAGCTGGGACGGGTCGTTGATCTCGATCTTCGCGTCGATCTCGGTCTTCTTGATCTCGAGCGCGGCGTCCAGCAGCGCGATCTTCGGGCTCTCGACCCGGGACGGCATCCCGGAGTGGACCTTCTCCTTGTCGACGATGACCCCCTCGATCAGCGAGGTGTCGGAGATCTGGCCGCCCTGCTTCTTGATCAGCTGGATGTTGTCGAGGTCGACGTTGTGCGCCTCGCCCTTCTTCTCGGCGACGGCGCTGACGGCCTTGACGGCGATCTCGCCGAGCTCCTCGCGGTTGAACGAGACCGACTTCGACGCCATCGAGGTGATCGCGATCTGCTTCAGCGTCTCGAGGTCCTCCGGCCCGACCGGCTGGCTGATCTTGTTCAGGATCTCGAGCGCCTTCGCGGACGCCATGCGGTAGCCCTGGGAGATGATCGTGGGGTGGATGTTCTGCTCCACGAGCGTCTCGGCGCGCTTCAGGAGCTCGCCGGCGAGCACGACCGCGGTGGTCGTTCCGTCCCCGGCTTCCTGGTCCTGGGTCTTCGCGACCTCGACCAGCATCTTCGCGGCGGGGTGCTCGACGTCCATCTCCTTGAGGATCGTGACGCCGTCGTTCGTCACGACCACGTCGCCCATCGAGTCGACGAGCATCTTGTCGAGCCCGCGCGGGCCGAGCGTCGAACGGACCGCGTCGGCGATCGCTTTCGCGGCCTGGATGTTGTTCGTGAGCGCTCCGCGCCCCTTTTCCCGCTTCGTTCCCTCTCGCAGCACCAGAATCGGCGTGTTCCCTGCCATCATGTTCGTATCGCCGAGATCGACCTCGGCGTTCCGGTAAAGTGAAAAAGCCCTTCTATTTAATGATGTCTTGGCCCGTCCGAGAGCCGAGAAACGCCTCCGGGGGGAGCGGGACGAGGTTTCAAGTGTCGGGGTGCCCGTGGCCCCACCACGTCCGGGAGTCGGTTCCATGCCACGGCTTTCGATCTGCATCAACACTCAGACCCCGCTCGTCCAGTTCCGCGGGGTCGCGGGCGGGAGTCTCCTCGATCCCGCCCAGGCCGAGTCGGTTGAGCTCGACCGCCTCCGCGAGGGGGTCGACTACCGGTTCTCGCCCGGGGGCGTCACCCGGATGGTCTATCCGCTCGTCAAGCGGCTGCTCAAGGACCGGGTCCTGAGCGAAGCGCACTGGGTCTCGCTCAACCCGAACGCCCCCCCCACCGTCGGGATCGGCCGCCTGACGCTCCACAACGTGCGGATCGACAGCGATCGGATGGCCGGCTACGGGGCGGTCAAGGAGGCGATCTGGGGCCGCATCCACGACCTCGATCCGACGGAACGGCACGACGACCTGTTCTGGACCGAGGCGTTCTCGGAGTACGCGTACTACAACCGGGCGACGGCCGAGCTGATTCGCCGGCTGGACGAGGCGCACGATTTCGACGCGTTCTACGTGCACGACTTCCAGCAGATGCCCGTCGGCCACATGCTGAGCACGCTCAAGCCCAAGATCTTCCGGTGGCACATCCCGTTCGAGGTGAGCGCGATCCCGGACCAGTGGCGGGCGATGCTGCGGACGTACCTCGACGCGTACGACGTCGTGGTCGTGAGCGCCCGCCGCTACGCCGAGTCCCTCGGAGTGCTCTCGCCGAAGGGACGCGTGCTGCAGATGTATCCGTACCTGGACCCGGCGGACTACTCGCGGCCGGGGCCGGCGGCCGTCGCCGAGGTGAGCGCCCGCTTCGGTCTCGCGCCGGACGACGAGGTCATCCTCGTGGTCGCGCGGATGGACCCGATGAAGGGCCAGGATGTCGCGATCCGCGCGTTGGCGGAGATCGCCGACCGGCATCCCAACGCGAAGCTGGTCCTCGTCGGCAACGGCAGCTTCTCGGGCTCGGCCGCGGGCCTGGGACTCTCGAAGGCGCAAGTCTGGCGCCAGCAGCTCGAGGGGCTCGTGGCGGAGAAGGGCCTCGGAGGCCGGGTCGTCTTCACCGGACATGTGGGCCAGGACGAGCTCGACGGGCTGTACGAGCGCTGCCGGTTCACGGTGCTTCCGTCGGTCCGGGAGGGGTTCGGTCTGGTCGCCGTCGAGAGCTGGGTCCACGGCAAGCCCGCGATCGTCACCCAGCGCGCGGGCGTCGCCGAGCTGATCCGGGACGGCGTGCACGGGTTCCTGTTCGACCCCGACGATCCGGGGGAGCTCGCCCGGAAAATGGATCGTCTGCTCGGGGCTCGCGGCGGTGGGCTTAGGCCCCGGCTGGTCCGGAACGGGCGGGCCCTCGCCCGCAAGTGCTCCCTCGACGCGGCGATCGAGAACGAGCGGAGCCTGCTCACCGAGGTCGCCGAGGCGTAGATGTCCGTCCTCGGTTTCCTCTCCCCGCTCGTCCCCTTCGTCCCGGTCGGGGTCATCCTCCTCGCGACCGCGGTGGTGGCCTGGATCGCGGCGTTCGTGGTCGGCCGCCTCCTGCGGCAGAGCTCGCCGCCGCTCCAGCGGGCGGCGCGGCAGCTGACGGCGGGCACGATCGCGGTCATCGGAGTGACGCTCGCCCTGCAGGCGCTCGGCGTCAACCCGGCGATCCTGTTCGTGATGATCGCGCTCCTCGGCGCGACCGCCCTGATCGCGCTCCGCGGCGTGCTCGCGAACTACGGCGCGAAGTACTTCTCGGACATCTACGTCCCGTTCAAGGTCGGCGATACGATCGAAGTCCGCTCGGCGACCGGGAAGGTGATCGAGATCAACCCGATGACCACCGTCCTTCTCACGGAAGCCGACCAGCTGGTCTCGGTACCCAACGACGCGATGCTGCGGGAGGTCGTGGTCAACACCTCGCCGCAGGCATGGAAGGAGGTCGTGGTCCCGGTGACCGTCGGCGGCAGCGTCGACCTCGCCGCCTACGAGAGCGAGCTCCTGAAGTCGCTCGCGAAGCTCCGCTCCCGGCTCGACCCGCGCTTTCCTCCCGTGCTGACTACGAAGTCGCGGTCCGCCCAGTCGGCCGACCTCGTACTGACCCTCATGCTCCGGCGGCCCGAGGATCGCGACGCGATCACGGCCGAGGCGAACAAGCGGATCACCGAGCTCCTCGAGCGGGCCCGGAGCACCCGACGCACCTGAGCTGGGTCGCCCGCTCCGCGATTGCGAACGGAGGCCGGGCGGGTCGCGGGGTCGAGCTCGCCGTCGTTCCCTCGGCGCGGCCGGCCTCGGTGTCTGGAATCGGGCCGGACCGAATGTCGTCCGCTCGGGGGAGACGGCCCTGCGGCCGCGACCCCCGAGGCCGACCGAAGCCGGGCCCTAGCCGCCGTAGCGGCGGCGGCGCAGCTGGAACGCCCGGATCGCCCGGAGGAACTCGAGGTGCGTGAGCCCCGGCCACATCACGTCCGAGAAGTACAGTTCGCTGTAGGCCGACTGCCACAGCAGGAAGTTCGAGATCCGCTCCTCGCCGCTCGTCCGGAAGATGAGGTCGGGGTCGGGGAGGTCCTTCGTGTAGAGGTGCCGGGAGACCGCCTCCGAGTCGATCGAGTCCGGGTCCAGCCCACCGTCCCGCACTTCCTTCGCGATCGCGCGGATCGCCTGGACGATCTCGTCGCGACCGCCGTAGGCGAGCGCGACGTTGTACTGGTAGGCGGAGTACGACTCGGTCGCCTTCTCCGCGATCGCGATCGCTTCCTGGACCCGCGCGGGGAGGGCCCGTCGGTTCCCGATCACCCGAACCCGGATCTGGTGGCGGTGGACTCGCTCGTCGACCGCGATGTCGCGGAGCGCGCGGTCGAACAGGTCCATCAGCCCCTCGAGCTCCTCGGCGGACCGCGAGAAGTTCTCGGTCGAGAGCGCGTAGACCGTCAGGATCCGGATCTTGAGCTCGAGGCACCAGTTGAGCAGCTCCTCGAGGGTGTCCCGACCGGCCGCGTGGCCGTCCTTGATCTCGAGGCCCATCTCGCCGGCGAACCGCCGGTTCCCGTCCATGATGATGGCGAGGTGGTGCGGGACCGGGGCCTCGCGCACGAGCTCGAGCAGGCGCCGCTCCGTCAGGTCGCGGAGCGTGTCGCCGACGATGTGCGAGAGGTACGGGGAAGACGAGCCCTTCCCGCGCTTTTCGTCCGGCACGTCCGATCGATACCTTCCGGAAGATAAGGGGTCGAGGGCCGCGTGGGACGGCCCGGAGGGAGGCGCCCTGGTCGGGAGTTCCGGGCCGGGGGAGCGGGTCCCCCGGCGCCTTCGAACCCGAGTCGCAGGCTCGACAGACCTACATCCTAGACCACTAGACTACCAGGGCAGCCTCGCGGGCGTAACCGCTCCCCGCTATGAACCTTGCCGGCGGCGCCCGGTTCCCCGCGGTCCTCGCGCGCCCCCGCGCGCGCGGCGCGCGCGCGTCCGACCGGCGGCGACGGAACCCCTCGCTCGACCCGCGATGCCGATGGAAGCCGGCGCTTATCTATCGCGCGAGCGACTTAGCCCGATCACCACGGGGTCCGGACCATGTCGGCGATGCGCAGCTGGTTCTACGCGGTGATCGGAGTGCTCGGCCTGGTGCTCGTGCTGCACCACCTTGGGATCGACGTGACGGGCGCGATGGGGTCCGTGGTCCACGGGCTCGAGCAGGTGCTCGGCCGACCGCTGCTCACGCTGTAGGCCGCGGGGGCCGCGCCGCACGGCGGATCGCGCCGGCGAGCGCCCCGGGGCGCACGACGCCCGACGGGGTGACGAACGCGGTCACGTACTTCGCGGGCGTCACGTCGAACGCCGGGTTCCGGGCGTGGCTCGCGCCGGGGGCGGTCGGCCGCCCCGCATAGGCGAGCACCTCCGCTTCGGACCGTTCCTCGACCGGGATCGCGGCGCCCGAGGCGCGGGTCGGATCGAACGTGCTCCACGGCGCGGCGACGTAGAACGGGACGCCGTTCTCGTGGGCGAGGACCGCCTTCTCGTAGGTCCCGATCTTGTTCGCGAAGTCCCCGTTGCGGGCGATCCGGTCCGCGCCGACGATCACGGCGTCGACCTGGCCGGTGCGGAAGAAATGTCCGGCAGCGTTGTCGGCGATGATCGCGTGCGGGATCCGTTCCCGTGCGAGCTCCCACGCGGTGAGCCGAGATCCCTGGAGCAGGGGCCGGGTCTCGTCGACCCACACGAACAGGTGGGCCCCCCGGTCTCGGGCCACCCGGAGGGGGGCGAGGGCGGTGCCCCACTCCACGGTGGCGAGCGCGCCGGCGTTGCAATGGGTGAGCACGCGCCGGGTCGTTCGGAAGAGCGGAGCGCCCGACGTCCCGATGCGGTGGCACTCCTCGACGATCCGCGCCCGGTAGGCGTCGGCTGCGGCGAGCGGGTCGTCGCCCGCCTCCCACGCCCGTCGCACGAACTCGATGCCGTGGAAGAGGTCCACCGCCGTGGGACGCGTCGCGCCCAGCTCCCGGGCCGCCCGGGACGGGGAGTACGTCCCCGCGCGATGCGCGAGCACCATCCCGTACGCCGCCGCGACCCCGATCGACGGCGCGCCGCGGACCGCCAGTGTCCGGATCGCGTCGGCGACCTCAGGAAGCGTCGTGAGCCGGCGCACGTGGGTCCGACGAGGGAGCTCGCGCTGGTCGAGGATCGAGAGGGCGCCGCGCGCGTACCACAGGGCGCGGACCGGCATCGGTCCCCTCAGGCCTCGAAGGTCCGGAGCAGGTCGATCCAGTCCGGGGTCACGGTCTTCGTGGTGCCGACGGCCTCGTCCAGGGGGATCCCGACCACCCGCTCTCCGCGCAGGACCGCGACCTCCCCGAACCGTCCCGCGAGCGCGAGATCAACGGCGCCGGCGCCGAGCCGGGTCGCGAGGATCCGGTCGAACAGCTCGGGCGGGCCTCCCCGCTGGATGTGGCCGATCTGGGCGCTGCGCGACTCGACGCCCGTGGCCTCCTGGATCCGTCGCGCGAGCTCGGCGCCGACCTCGCGCTCCCGCAGGAGCTCGTGACCGAACTCGTCCCGGGCACCGGTCGATCCCGTGCGCGGACCGAGCGCGATCCCCTCGCTGGCGACGACGAGCGCGTAGCCGCGCGCGGCGACCGCCGCCGTCACGGACCGCAGGAGGGCCGCCTCGTCGTACGGCACCTCGGGCAGCAGGGTCGCGTCCGCCGCGCCCGCGAGGCCGGTCGCGAGCGCGACCCAGCCGGCGTGGCGGCCCATGACCTCGAGCACGATCGCCCGGTGGTGGCTGTCGGCCGTGTCGCGCAGCCGCTCGAGGGCGTCGACGGCGACCGCCACGGCCGAGTGGAATCCGAACGTCCAGTCGGTCCCCGCGACGTCGTTGTCCATCGTCTTCGGAACGCCCACGACGTGGCCGCCGCGCTTCGCGAGCTCCCGCGCGGCGGAGAGGGTGTCGTCTCCCCCGATCGCCACGAGCGCGTCGATCTTCTCGTGCGCGAGCGTCGCGAGCACCTTCTCGGCGTCCGCCTCCTTGGCGAACGGGTTGGTGCGGGAGCTCCCGAGGATCGTCCCGCCGCGGGCGAGGATATCCTGGACGGCGGAGGCGGGGAGCGGGAGCGGCAGGTCGTCGCGGAGGCCCTTCCAGCCGTCGCGGAACCCGAGCGTCGCGTGGCCGGCCCGGTCGGCGCGGCGCACGACGCCGCGGATCGCCGCGTTGAGCCCCGGGCAGTCGCCGCCGCCCGTCAGGACGCCGAACCTCACGCCGCGACCTCGATGTACTCCCGGGGGGCCGTGGTGAGGAACTCGTAGCCGTTCTTGGTCACGACGACATCGTCCTCGATGCGGACCCCGCCGTGCCCGGGCAGGTAGATCCCCGGCTCGACCGTGATCGCCATCCCGACCTCGAGCGGATCCTCCGCCGTGCCGGCGTAGGCCCAGCCATCGTGGACGACGAGCCCGATCGAGTGCCCGACCCCGTGGGTCAGCCGGCCCTTCCACGGCGTCGCGTCGATGACGCGCTGCGCGGCGAGGTGAACCTCCTTCGCGGGCACGCCGGGCCGGATCGCCTCGAGCGCTGCCTTCTGGGCCGCCTCGACGGTCTCGTGGACCCGCTTCATCTCGTCGTCCCGGCGGCCGAAGTGGAAGGAGCGCGTGATGTCGCTCGCGTACCGCTTGTAGTACGCACCGAAGTCGCACACGATCGAGTCGCCCGCCTTGAGCTTCGTCTCCGCGGGCGAGTAGTGCGGCTCCGCGCTGTGCGACCCGAACGCCACGATCGTGGAGAACGACGGGCCGCTCGCCCCGAGCTTGTTCATCCGGTACTCCATCTCCGCGGCGAGCTCGAGCTCGGTCATGCCGGCGCGGAGGAGGCCGGGGATCTCGCGCCCGACCTTCGAACCGATATCGGCCGCTTTCCGCAGGAGCTGGATCTCGTTCGGGTCCTTCGTCACGCGGGCGCGCCGGATCGCGTTCGAGGCATCGACCCACTTGGCGCCGTCGAGCGCCCGGTCGAGCCGAAGGTACCACTCGTGGGTGAGCTCGCGGTAGTTGAGCCCGATCGACTTCGCGCCGCCGAGGATCCGCTTCGCCTCCGCGTCCGTCTCCTCCCGACCGACGACGTGGATCTCCACGTTCGGATCCTTCTTCGCGGCCTCCCGCGCCGTCTCGGCCTCGAGCGACGCGGTCAGGACGTCGAGCTTGCCGTCCGGGTGCGCGATCGCGAGCGACCCCTCGAACAGCCCGGCCGGGACGTCGAAGACGTAGAAGAACGTCTGATCGAGGTGGGGGTCGACCGCGTTCGCGAAGACGAGCGCGTCGGGCGCGGGGTCGAGGTGCTGGAAGATCTTCTGGACTCGGGGCTTCATCACCCCGGAGCTACGGCCGCGGGGGTTTCAGCTTTGCCGGCGGCGACCCTCAGGTCCTTCCACGAGAGGAGCGGCTCGCGGGCGGCCCGGACCTCGTCGATCCGCCCGACCGCGAGCGACCGCGGCGCGGCGTGCAGGTTCTCGGCGGAGTCGGCCAGGGCGCGCTCGACCGCCGCGACGTAGCCGTCGAGCTCGCGCTTCGACTCGGTCTCGGGCAGCTCGATCATGAGCGACTCCTCGACGAGCGACGGGAAGTAGACCGTCGGCGCGTGGACCCCCTCGTCGAGCAGCCGCTTCGCGAGATCGAGCGTCCGCAGCCCCCGCGCCTTGAGCGGCGCGCCGGAGAGGAGGAACTCATGCTTGACCAGCGTGCGGAACGGCCGGGGGAGGCTCTTCCCGAGCCGCATACCGACGTAGTTCGAGTTCAGCACCGCCCGTCGCGCGACGTGGCGCAATCCCTCCTCGCCGTGGGTGATCGCGAACGCGTAGGCGCGCAGGTCGAGCCCGAAGTTGCCGTATCCGGTCTTGATCTTGCCGATCGACTTCGGGCGGTCGTAGTCGAGCCGGAACTTCCGGCCGGCCTTGACGATCCGGGGGACGGGCAGGTACGGGCCCAGCATCTCGCCCGCGGCGAGCACGCCCGCCCCGGGGCCGCCGCCGCCGTGCGGCGTGGCGAATGTCTTGTGCAGGTTGAGGTGCGCGACGTCGAACCCCATCCGCCCGGGATGGGTGACGCCGAGGATCGCGTTCAGGTTCGCCCCGTCGTAGTAGAGGGTCCCGCCGACCCCGTGTACCGTCTCGGCGATCTCGAGGATGTCGCTCTCGAAGAGCCCGGCGGTGTTCGGGTTCGTGAGCATGAAGCAGGCCGTCCGGTCGCTCACCGCCGCCCGGAGGGAGGCGAGGTCGACGCACCCGTCCTTGGAGGGCAGTTCGCGCGTGGTGAACCCCGCCATCCTCGCGGAGGCGGGGTTCGTGCCGTGGGCGGTGTCCGGGAGCAGGATCTCGGTCCTTCGATCGAGCTCCCCGCGGTCCCGGAAATAGGCACGCACCATCAGGAGCGCCGCCCACTCCCCATGGGCACCGGCGGCGGGCTGGAGGGAGACCTCGGGGAGCCCGGTGACCCGGGCGAGGATCCGCTCGAGCCGCCAGAGGATCTCGAGCGCCCCTTGGACGGTCGCCTCCGGCTGATAGGGATGCAGGTCGGCCGCTCCGGGCCGCCGAGCGAGGAGCTCCGAGACCTTCGGGTTGTACTTCATCGTGCACGACCCGAGGGGATACGGCGACGTGTCGATCCCGAAGTTCATCTGGGAGAGGCGCGTGTAATGGCGGACGACCTCGAGCTCGGAGAGCTCGGGCCACCGGACCGCAGACTTCCGCCGCAGCCGCTCCGGGAGGCCCGGGACCGGCGGGGGGGCGTCCGCCGGGCGCGGCGGGGCGAGATCCCAGACCGACGGCTCGTCCCACCGCGCCTGACGGAAGCTCATGCGGCCTCCATCGCCGCGCGCGCCGACCGCAGGTACTTCTGGATCTCCTTGTCCCCGACCGCCTCGGTCGCGGAGACCAGGATCCGCTCCCCGGCGTTCTCGGCCCCCGGTCGGGGATCGGCGAGCGGATGGCCCCCGAGGACCTTGCGGCGCCGAAGCCGGTCGAGGAATCCGTCGGCGGTGCCGCGGGCGAGCTCGATCGTGAACTCGCCGAGGTAGGGAGCATCGAAGCGGGGGGACCGGATCCCATCGATCGCCCCGAGCCCGCTCGCGAGGGTCCGAGCCTTCTCGGCGATCGAGGTCTGCAGCGCGGCGAGACCCCGGGGCCCGACCAGCGAAGCGTAGACCACGAAGGCGAGCGCCATCAGCGACTGGTTCGTGCAGATGTTCGAGGTCGCCCGCGAGCGGCGGATGTGCTGTTCGCGCGTTTGCAGCGTCAGCGCGTAGGCCGGACGCCCCTCCACGTCGCGCGAGGCCCCGACGATCCGGCCGGGGGCGAGGCGCACGTTCTCGGAGCGACAGGCGAAGAGTCCGAGGAGCGGACCTCCGAACGAGGGCGGGATCCCGAACCCTTGGCCCTCCCCGACCACGACGTCCGCGCCGTACGATCCCGGCGGCTCGAGCACCGACAGCGCGAGCGGATCCGCCGCGACGACCAGCGGGACGGCGCCGAGGATCCCCTTGAGATCGACCACGCCCTCGTCGACGTGGCCGAACCCGTTCGGAACGTCGGCCAAGAGCCCGAAGACGTCGCCCGCGGCGACCGCCCGGCGGACCCACTCGAGGTCGAGCCGTCCCGTGCGGTCGTCGTACGGGATCTCGTCGATCGTGAGGCCCGGGCCGCTCGCGTAGTTTCGGAGGACGCTCTTCTCCTCCCAGGGGAGGCTCGCGGGCACGAGGAACCGCTTCCCCTCCCGCACCCGGTGGCAGAACAATAGCGCCTCTCCCGCGGCCGTCGCCCCGTCGTAGAGCGACGCGTTCGCCACGTCCATGCCGGTGAGCTCGACCCAGAGGCTCTGGAACTCGAAGAGGACCCGGAGCATCCCTTGGCTCGCCTCGGGCTGATAGGGCGTGTAGGACGTGTAGAACTCGCTACGGGAGACGATCGCGTCGACGGCCGCCGGGGAGTAGCGCGGGGCGATCCGCCCGCCCACGAAGTTCGCGAAGCGGGAGAGGGGCTTGTTCCGCTCGAGGATCTTGTCGATCTCCCGCACGACCTCGGGCTCCTCGTGCGAGGGCCCCACGCCCATCCGCCCGATCCGCGCCCTCTTGGGGACGTCGACGAACAGCTCGTCCACCGAGGAGATCCCGAGCGCCTCGAGGAGCGACGCCTCCTCCCCCGGTTCGTCCGGAATCCACCGAGGCACGAGCGTCCCCGGAGGACGGCGGAGCGGGGCGAGAGATAAATCCCTTCGCACGCGACGCGCGCCCGACGCGACGGGCACCGTCCCGACGTCGGGTCCCGCGGGGCAAACCTATTCCCGCGCTCGCCGTCGCCGACGGTCGATCCATGCCGAAGCGCCCTCCCCCTCCGCGCGCGCGACGAGGGGGCGCCCCCCGCGAGCCCCCGTCCGTCGGGATCCTCGACACCGCCTTCCATCGGGCTTCGCTCGCCACCCCCCACGGGGACACGAAGCCCGAGCGCGACCGGCTGAGGGCGCGGCTCAAGGTCGTTCGCAGCACCGCTACCGTCGTCCGCCACCTGCGCCTCGAGACCCGGCGGTTCTCGAACCCGGGGCTCACCGAGTTCGAGACGGCGCTCGTCGCCGGGGCCTTCGGGGACGGCGTGCTGGACCGCTCGCTGCTCCGGCTGCGCCGGGCCGAGGAACGGATCCGCGGCCTCGCGCGGGAGGCGGAGCGGGGGATCGACCGCGCGTCCGGCTCGGAGGAGCTCGGCGATCGGGTCCGGGCGTGCTACGGCCGCCTCTCGAGCTTCGTCCGGGAGGTCGATCCGGATCTCGAGGTTGTCCGTCGGGTGACGGAGTTCCTCAAGCGACGGCCGGCGCTCGAGCCCGGCGCCCCCACGCTCGTGATCGCGGGGTTCCCGAACGTCGGGAAGTCGTCGCTGGTGGCCCGCCTCTCGAGCGCCCGGCCGAAGATCGCGGACTACCCGTTCACCACGCTGTCGCTCGCCGTCGGGCACGCCGACCTCGGCTTCGACCGGCTCCAGGTCCTCGACACGCCCGGCGTGCTGGGTCGCGCGGATCGCAAGAACCCGGCCGAACGCGAGGCGACCACCGCCGTGGGGCGCGCGGCCACCGTGGTCCTGTTCGTCCTCGACCCCACGGGCCGCTCCGGCTATTCTCTCGCCGAGCAGGAGGAGCTGCTCGGCCGCTGGAAGCTCGAGTATCCGGCCGTCCCGATCGTCGAGGTGGAGACGAAGGCCGACCTCGGCCCGGGCCCCTCCTCCCGCTTGAGGGTCTCCGCGGTCACCGGCGCCGGGATCGAGGAGCTCTGGGCGCGTCTCCGCGAGCACTTCACGCCCCGGGGGGCGATGCCTCCGGTGCAGGAGGCGATCGAGGAGGCCCCCGGTTCCCCCATCCCCGACGACGAGGCGCCGCGGCGCCGTCCGAAGCGCGGGCGGGGCGTGCGACGGGAGACCGGCGCCGGTTAGCCCCGGGTCACAGCGTGAACGCGCGCCCGTTCTCGGGCAGGATCGTGGTCACGGAGCTGGGGAGCGCGTCGCGCAGCGCCTCGCGGTGGTCCCCGTGCATCAGCACGACCGTCGAGGCTCGCGACTCCTTCGCCAGCCGGACGAGGTCCGAGTGTCCCGCGTGCGCGGAGAAGTCGAACTTCTCGACCTCGCAGACGGGATGGATCGTGGTGTCGTCGATCGTCAGGGTCCCCTCCTCGAGGAGCTGCCGGCCGTTCGATCCCTCGACCTGGTACCCCGTGAGGAAGATCGAGCTGTTCGCGTCGCGGTAGAGCTCGCCGAGGTAGAACAGCACCGGGCCCCCGTCCAGCATCCCGCCGGTGGTCACGATCACATCCGCCTCGCGAAGCGCCTTGCGCCGGTCCCCCGGATGCTCGACGACATGGACCCCCTCGAGCGCGCGCCGGAACCGGCGCGAGTCCGCGAGGTACTCCGGCGCGGCGAGGTAGATCGAGTTCACCGCGCGCGCCATCCCGTCGAGGTACGTCTCGAAGCCGGACGCGGCGAGCGCCATCAGGACCTCCTGCGCCCGACCGACCGCGAACGCGGGCACGATCGCCTTCCCGCCCCGCTCGACCGTTTCGGCGACGCGGTCGCGGAACCGGCGTTCCGTCTCGCGCCGGTCCGGATGCTCCCGCCCCGCGTAGGTCGACTCCATGACGAGGATGTCGCACTCGACCGGCTCGGCGCCCCCGACCAGGTGGGTCGGGATCGTCTGGAGGTCCCCGGTGAACAGCACGTCCTTCGCGCCCCGGTAGAGCATCATCGACGCCCCGGGGATGTGGCCGGCCGGTGTGAGCTGGACCTCGATCCCGTGGTGCCGATACGTCCCGTGGCGGTCGACCGCGGTGAACCTCCCGTGGAGCGATTGGATGTCGCCCGTGTTGTACGGGGGGAGATACCCCTCGAGCCGGGCGACCTTGAGCGCGTCGCGGGTGAGGAGGTCGGCGACCGCGATCGTCACGGGGGTCGCGACCACCCGGGCCTTCGGCAGGCGGCTCAGCACCGGCGTCATGCCCGAGTGGTCGAGGTGCGCGTGGGAGAGGAACGCGACGTCGATGTTGGTCGGCGCCGGCCGGGGGTACGACGGCGGGTCGGTCGGGGTCATCCCGTAGTCGAACAGGAGCGTCCGTCCCTGGTCACGGACCACGAGCCCGAGCGATCCGATCTCGGACGCGCCGCCGAGGAACTGCAGCTCCATCGCCGGCCCGAGCGGAGGTGCAAGATAACGTATCCCGGCGCGCGAGGCGGCCGGGGACCTTCTTATCTCAAGGGAACGTCGGGCGGGCGTGGCACGCCCCCCGCCGCCCGAGCTCGAGGTCCTCTACCGGACGAGCGTCCGGGTGCATCAGGTCGTGCGCGACGAACGGAGCTCGCCGCGCCGGGCCGACGTGGTCGCGATCGGCGCCTCAGGGTCCCCGACGGAGGAGCTCGACCGGCTCGCGGAGGCCGAGATCCTGCGGGTCCTCGACGCCGAGGGGGTCGACTGGAACGTGCTGTCGGAGGAGATCGGTTCCGTCGCCCGGGGCGGGACGCGGACCCTGGTCGTCGATCCGATCGACGGGAGCCACAACGCGCTGCGCGGCCAGCCGTTCTTCGCCGTGTCGCTCGCGCTCGGGAGCGAGACGCTCGCCGGGATCGACGTCGCGCTGGTCCGCGACCTGCACCACGGCACGACGTGGTGGGCGACCCGCGGGGGCGGCGCGTTCCGCGACGGTCGTCCGATCGCGACGCGCCCGTGGGACGCGCGGACGGAGACGGTCTTCGTGAACCTGGGCTCGAACGCCTCGGAGCGGTCGGTCCGGCTCGCCGGCAAGGCGCGCCGGGTCCGCTCGCTCGGGTGCGCCTCGCAGGAGCTGCTGATGGTGGCCCAGGGCAGCGCGGACGCCTACCTGTTCGAGAATCACCTCGCGGCGCGCAACCTCCGCGCGACCGACATTGCGGGCGCCTACCGCATCCTGCTCGAGGCCGGCGGCGGGCTGTCCGACGCGTCCGGTCAGAGCCTCGACGACTTCCCGCTCCAGGTCGAGCGGCGGACGAGCGTCTTCGCCTGGGGCGACCCGGCTTTCGGCCGGGCCGCGGAGGCCGGCTACCTGTGAGGATCGGGCTGACGGCGCATCCCGAGAAGCCGAACGCGCTCGAGCTGGCGCGGAGGGTCGTCGCGCAGATCGGAGGACGCGCGGAGCTCACGCTCGGCGACGAGATCGCCGCGGTCGCCGGCGATCTCCCGCACCGGCCCGTCGAGCGGATGGATCCGGACGTGCTGATCGCGATCGGCGGGGACGGGACGTTCCTGAACGCGCTCCACCGGACCAACGCCCCGCTCCTGCCGATCAACGCCGGGACCGTGGGCGTGCTCGCGGAGGTCGAGGCGCGGCGCCCGAGCGAGATCGACGGAGCCATCGACCGGCTCCTCGCCGGCTTCTACCATCTCGAGGACCGGATGAAGCTCGCCGCCCAGATCGGCGGCGCGTCGCTGCCGGACGCGACGAACGAGTTCGTCGTCCACTCCGCGGCGGTCGCCAAGATGGGGCTCTTCGAGATCGCGTTCGACGGCCACGTCGCCGGTCGGCTGCGTGCCGACGGCCTCATCGTCGCGAGCCCGACCGGGTCGACCGGGTACTCCCTCAGCCTGCGCGGGCCGATCGTCGACAGCGCGGTCGACGCGCTCGTGATCGTCGCGATCGCCCCGTTCCGTACCGACCCTCGGGCGGTCGTCCTCGAGCCGATGCGCACGGTCTCGATCCGGCCGATCGAACCGGCCCCCGGCAGCGTCGCGGTCGTCGACGGGGACGCGGAGTTCCCGCTCACCCCGTCCGGGCCGATCACGGTGTACCGCTCCCCCCGCCGGGCGGTCCTGGTCCGGTTCGGCTCCCCGTTCTTCCACCGCCTCCGGGGGAAGCGGATCCTGCCGTGGTCGGAGGAGCCGTCCGAGGAGGGAGCGGACCCTGCCGATCTTCCGCCCGCAGCGTAAGCGGGCCCCGGGCGGTCCGCGGCTCGGCGACACGCCGACCGCGATCACGCGCCGGGCGCTCGACTCGGCCCTCGCGAGCGCGCGCTCGGCGTTCCCGAACGAGTTCGGCGGGGTCCTGCGCGCCGACCCCCCGGGGGTGATCAGCGAGCTCCTGCTCCTCCCCGGCACGACCGCGGGCCGGCGGCACGCGAACTTCCAGCTCTGGATGCTGCACGCCGACCTCTCCGTCGCCGGGACCGTGCACTCCCACCCGTCCGGAGCGCTGCACCCGTCCACCGCCGACGTGCGGCTGTTCCGCAGCTGGGGCCGCCGGCACATCATCCTGGGCGCGCCGTTCGGTCCCGGGGCGTGGCGGGCGTACGACGGCAACGGCCGCGAGACCCGCCTCGAGGTGATCGGGACGGGCGGCCGCGTGATGTCGACGCCCGAGCGCTACCCGTTGCCGTCGGGATGGACCCCGGCGGCGACCGACGACCTCGAGGAGTTCCCCGAGGACGAGGCGTAGGGCCTACTCGCGCACCGGGATCGTCGGGACCGGAAGGTGGTCCGGGTACCGGTTCGGATCGACGATCGCGCGGCCCTGCTTCGGCGACGGGCTGTAGAGTCCGTGCATCTTCGCGATCCCCTCGAGGAAGCCGATGAACCCGCGGAAGACGCCCCGGTAGAGGCGCGTGTGGTTCCCCTCCCAGTCGAAGAAGTCGTTGAGGAGCTGCGGCGACTGCCGGAGCCCGTGGGTGAGCGCGCGCTTCAGGAGCTCCTCCTGGAGCGGCGAGAGCCGGTCGCGGCGGAACCAGTCCCGGGACTTGAGGTGCCCGAGCGGCACGAAGAACATCGGGACCAGGATCGCCTTGAAGTCCCACAGGTCGTCGATGAGGTCGATCGTCCGGGCGACGTCGTCCTCGGTCTCCTGCGGGAGCCCGACGATGAACGTGCAGGCCGGGTAGACCTTGTTGTCGTTCATCAGGCCCGCGGCCTGGACGACGAGCTCGGGCCACTGCGACGCCTTGAACGGCGCGACCTTCCCCGGCATCGCGGCGGTGACCATCCGGGGCGATCCGGTCTCGACCCCGACCTCGACCCCCCACCACGACTGCTTCTCGTCGAGCAGCACCTCCCCGCACTTCTGGAGGAGCTTCGGCTTCGTCATCAGCGAGGCCACGGCCACATGGCTCCAGCCGACCTGCTCGTAGTAGCGCTTCGCGAGCTTGAGGAGCGGGATGAGCTTCTCCTCGTGCGGCATGACGTTCGGGCTGCCGTAGAAGTAGACGTCGTCGGAGTGCAGCAGGCCCTTGCGGACGCCGATCTTCGCGTTGACCTTGAGCTCCTCCTCGATCTTCTCGAGGGGGTACCAGCGCGTCGGGCGGGTCGTCACCGAGCAGAACGAGCAGCCGCGGCAGCATCCGCGGCCGATCTCGATGAGCCCGTTCACGCTCGGGAACCGGATCGACGCGATCTGCTCGACCTTGGGGGCCTCCTTCGCCCCGAGCACGACGTGCGGGGGCAGGAACTCGTCCCGCAGCGCCTTGCCGACGATCTCCTTGACGAAGATGTCGCTCTCGCCCTCGACGACCGTGTCGATCCCGCCGAACGAGTCGACGAACTCCTGGATCCACGGGAGCTTCATGCGGGTCGCCGGGGACAGCTGCCAGGCGCAGGGTCCGCCGGCGATGATCTTCATGCCCTGCTTCCGGGCCTCGACGACCGCCGGCTGCGAGAGCATCCGCTTGAAGTTCACGCAGTTGAGCGGCTCCTTCTTCATGACCCCGCCGAACGTCGAGCTCGGGGGGTTCAGGCCGAAGTAGTCGTGGCCCGAGATCAGGAGGACCTTCGCCTCCCCGGGCATGTACTTGTCGAGGTGGCTCGGGTGGACGATCCGCGCGTCGAAGCCGCCGTCCATGAGCGCGGCCTCGATCTTGCGCATCCCGTAGGGCGCCTGCCGGGGAAAGCCGTGTTCGTCGACCGGCATCGGCGGGTAG